>NZ_JBHWGA010000026.1:65809-146241 GCF_042733315.1 Streptomyces sp. NPDC059718 | reverse complement strand
CACCGCCAGCATCGGCGACCACCCGGGCAACTCCGCCCGAGCCACAGAATCCGCAGGAACGCGCGTACTCATATACACCAGCATCCCCCCACACCACCCGACCGGCGAATTCAGACACCGCACGGCCCGGACGGCACGCGGCCCCTCCCGGCCGGCCCGGCCGGAAGGGGCCCGCACCACACGGAGATCAGGCGGGCGCGCCGCTGAACTTCGGGTTCGCGCCGTACTGGTTCTCGGAGGGCTGGCCCTCGGTGCAGAAGAAGACCAGCAGGACGATCGCGCCGACGACCGGGACGAGGGCGATCAGGATCCACCACCCGGACCGCCCGGTGTCGTGCAGGCGGCGGACGGCGACGCCGAGCCCGGGCAGCAGCACCGCGAGGGCGTAGATCGACTGGAGGAAGTTGAAGTCGATCGCGCGCCCGACGAGGACGAGCACGATGCTGATCACCACGTTGAACAGCGCGAACATCCAGTACTCGGTGCGGCGCGCGCGCCCGCCGAAGACGGCGTACTTCTTGAGCACGTCCACGTACCAGTGCATGCGGAACCCCCCAAGGTCGACGAACGGAAGCCCGTCCGGAGCGGCCGGGCAGGCGGAATGTACGGTTTTGTAGTGGGCAGGTCAAGACATGTGACGGCAAAAGGCCTTGATCCGTTTCACGGCCTTCGGGTCGTACCGTCCTCATGGCGGTCCGGCAGTCATACATCGCGGTTTTCGGGGTAGACGGGGGCGGAACGGCCGGACCCACCGGCCGGCACGCCCACCCACCGCGGAGGTCCTCCGATGTCCCCCCAGCCCCAACCGGGTCGGCCCACGGCGTCCATGACGTTCGACCACATGCTGGAGCGGGTGCGGTACGACGGCGTCTACCCCACCCGGGAACGGGCCGAGGAGGCCGTGCGGGCGGTGCTCGCCGCCCTGGGCCGCCGGCTCATCGGCGACGAACGCGTCGCCCTGGCCGCGTGCCTGCCGGTCGAGGCGGCGCTGGTCTTCACCGCCGAGATCCCGGAGATCCGGCCCATCACCTGCGGCGCCTTCGTCGAGGACCTGGCCGCACGCACCGGCGGCAGCACCGCCACGGCACGCTGGGACGGCTGCACCGTGCTCGCCGTGGTCGCACACCTGGCCGGACGCGACCTGACCACGCGCGTCCTGCACCAGCTGCCGTGCGACTACGCTCCGCTGTTCGGCCGCGACGACCTCGTCAGCGCCGCCTGAGCCGTCCGCCGGGAGCGGCTAAAGGTGCCGCATCCACAGGTTGGACTCGGCGTAGACGCCCTGGTCCCGCTCGCGGTCGATCTCCACGAGGTCGAGGGCTCCCGGGACGACGTAACCGCCGGTCCGCGGGAAGGCCATGCCGGCCCACGACTCCCACTCGGCCACGGTGCCGGGGATCACCATGGAACGCGGCGCGGGCGCGAGGACCGTCGCCCCGAGCCTTTGGTGGGTGCGGATCCAGGGGTCCAGATGCAGCCCGTCCGGGCGCGCCCAGCCGGCGAAGTCCTCCATCGCCGCCAGCGGGTAGCGCGCCTTGAGGGTCGGCCGCACCGGTGCGATCACGCGCCGCAGTCCGGCGTCCACGGCGCGGTCGCGCAGCGCGGTGAGCACGGTGCCGGCCAGTCCGCCGCCGAGGCGGTCCGCACGCACGGTCGCGACCATGATGCAGAGGGTGTCGGGCACGACGGAGGCCTCGTGCCCGGTCACCGCGGCGGCCATCGCGCCGTCGTAGCCGTCCGGCAGCGTGCCGACGTCCCCGTCCCAGCGCAACGCCACACCCGCCCCGCCGGCCACCACCTCGCCGTCGTCCAGCAGCAGCACGTCGAACCGCGGGAAGTACGCCAGCGCCCGGCGCCGGTACACGGCCGAGGACGGGGCGTGCAGGATGAACTCCGGCCACCCGCCCCAGAGCGCGTCCTTCGCCTGCTCACGGAGGTCGGGGCGCTCACCGGCTGTCACGATCTCTGTCTCGGGCACGCGGGGATCCTAGAGGGATCACGGTGCGCCCGGTATCCCCTTCATTGGCGCCGGTCTCCCTGGCGGGGAGTCCGCCGGGGGCCGCCTTACGCGGGAAGGCAACGCGGTCGCTCACGACTCCCGTGCGGAGGTGTACGTGGCCGCGGGGTCCTGCTCCGGCGTCCGCGGGGCGCCCCCGCCGGACGCCACGATCCTCGACGCGGCCCGTGCGCTCCCGCGCCGGTGCCGGGCGAGGAGCCGGGTGGCGACCAGCGCGGCCGCGCCCGCGGCGACGAGCACGGGGATCGCGACGAGACCGGCCCGGTGCAGCAGTTCCGTGGCGGCCGCGCCGGCGAAGTAGCCGAGCAGCACGTTGCCGACGCCCCAGACCAGCGACGCGGCGCTGCTGTAGGCGAAGAAGCGGCGGTAGGGCATGCCGGACGCCCCCGCGACGAACGGCAGGAAGGTGCGGACGAAACCGACGAACCGGCCGGTGAACACCGCCGCCCCGCCGTGGCGCAGCAGGAAGTGCTGGGCGCGTCCGATCCGGCTGTCGGGCCGTATCCGGTGCAGCCACGTGCCCGGGTGCCGCTCGCAGTGCCGGCCCAGTGCGAAGCCGAGGCTGTCACCGGCCATGCCGCCGGTCACCACGGCTGCGGCGAGGAGCAGGGGGTCCAGGTCCCCCCGGCCCGCGATGGCGGCCGCCAGGAGGATGACCGTCTCCCCGGGGAGCAGCAGGCCGACGAACGCGCTGGTCTCCCCCGCCGTCACGGCGAACACGACGACGTACGACCACCATCCGGCCGCCTCGATCAGGCCGTCCAGATGCATGGCCGTCAGCCCGCCTGCCGCAGCGGCGCCGCGTCGGGTGCGCGTCGCGCCCCCCGCCGGTACGGCACGTGGCGCGCGGTGAACCAGGCGAGCACCGGCACGCCCGCGGCCAGCAGGGCGCCCGCCATCGGGTCGTCGGCGGTCGCCACCGCCGCCGCGACCGAGGACAGGGCGATCGCCGCCACGGCGATCCGCGCCCAGACGGCCGGAACGGTGGCGACGACCGCGAGCGCCGTCAGCAGGTACCAGCCCGCCCCCGCGCCGGGCAGCGCGAAGTAGTCCGCCAGGTAGTCACGGGCGGGGGACGCCCCGCGCACCGGCACGCGGCCCATGGACGCGGAGACGGCGAGCCCGGCCGCGCTCGACAGCAGCAGCGCGACGGCGACGCGGACGTAGACCGCGGGTTGCCGGCGGGACAGCCAGAGCAAGGTCACCGCCATCAGCGGCCAGGGGGCCACGGCGTGGATCCGGTCGAGCACGTGCGCCGCGTCCTGCCCCAGCGCCGTCCAGCCATCTGTCGCGGATGGGGATGGGTTCACGGCGGTCTCCTGATCAGCCGGGTCCGCGTCGCCACGGCGGCGCGTCGACTTCGTCTTCCGATCAGGGAACCGGACTTGGCTCTCCACTTATTTCCGCCGTGACGCACCTAACACCGCACGGGCCCGGCGGGGTCAGTCGAGGCCGCGGCCCTCGCGGCCCGGCGCCCGCAGACCCTTGGCCTCCGCGTTCCCCAGCAGCGCGCGCTGGGTCTGCAACGGGGTCGGCGCAGCCGGCAACGGGCCGGTGTGGACCGGCCGGCACGCCTCCAGCAGGAACGCCACCAGGCGCCGCCACGCGTGAGGGGCGGCGCCCCGGGTCACCTCGATGACGCCCGCGTTCGCCATGAGGAACAGGAGGACGTCCTCCGGAACGACGTCCTCGCGCAGGGCTCCGGCCTCCTGCGCCCGGCGCACGAGTTCGGCCACGGCGCGGTTCTGGCGCTCACAGGAGCCCGCGGCCACCGGCGAGTTGGGAAGCCTGAGGACGAGCAGGTCGCTGATGCCGCGGTCGGCCGCCATGGCGCCGCACAGCCGCTCGACGAACGTGGTGAAGCCGGTCCACGGGTCCTCGCAGAGCAGCGCCTCCTCGGCGATGGCTCCCGCCTGCGTCAGCTCTTCCGCGAAAGCCGCCTCGACCAGCTCCTCGCGTGTCGGGAAGCGCCGGTAGAGCGTGCCGGCTCCGACCCCGGCGCGCTCGGCGACCTCGTCCAACGGCGCGTCCAGACCGCGCTCTTCGAAGATTAGACGCGCGGCCGCCACGATCCGCTGCCGGTTGCGCACGGCGTCCGCGCGCAGTCCCCGTTCTGCGGATCGGGGGCTCTCGGTCGCTGCCATACCTCCAGCCTACCAACCGGAGAAGCTCCTCCGGATGGCGTGGCTCAGGACCCGCAGCGGCCCGGGCGATCGCGGTCGTGGGCCTACCGCCCGGCCGCGCCGCCGTCGGAGGACGTGGCGGGCGGGATGGGGAAGTTGCGGTTGAAGACGTTCTCCGGGTCCCACTCGGCCTTGGTCCGGCGCAGCCGCGTGAGGGCCGGCTCGGGGAAGGCGTCCTGGAGGCGGGCCGGGTCGGTGTCCGTCTCGAAGCTCAGGTACATGCCGTCCAAGTGCGGGTACAGGCGGGCCCACTGGGCGTTCATGCGCGGGACGAGGTCCGGCGCGGTGGCGGCGAGCACGGAGAACTCCTGGGTGCGGTGCGACCAGGCCGTCGCGTCGGCGGGGACGTCGTGCACGGCACCGCCCATCGAGCGGAACTGCATGATGAGGAGGTCGCCGGACTTCATCATCACCTCGACGGTCTCCGCGGCCTCGCGGGTCATGTGCGCGAGCAGTCCGCTGCGCGTGTCCTCCAGGCCCTGCCCGCGGTGCCGGTTCCCGGGCGGCGCCACGATCGCGTGGTACGGGGCGAGTTGGGCCTGCTGGTCGAGGACCGGCCCGGTGCCCAGGAACGGGGTGAGGGCCTGCTGCGCCTCCTCGACGTCGTCCCCCGCGTACACCAGGGTGATCCGCGCGGTCACCGGCGCGCCGCGCCGTCCGGGGAAGAGCGACAGGAAGCTGCTGATCTCCCGCGGGGCGGCCTCCACCAGGCGCCCCCATTCCATCAGGAAGTCCGCGGTGTCGGTCGCGTCGACGACGAGCGTGGCGTAGGCGACGTCCTCGACCTCGTAGGCCTCCAGCTCGAAGGCCGTGACGACGCCGAAGTTGCCGCCCGCGCCGCGTATCGCCCAGAAGAGGTCGGGGTGGTGCCCGGCGTCGACGCGGAGCTTGCGGCCGTCGGCGACGACGATCTCGGCCGCGGTGACGTGGTCGATGGTGAGGCCGTACTTGCGGGCCAGGTAGCCGATGCCGCCCGCCGTGGCGAGCCCGCCGACGCCGACGTCGCCGTAGTCGCCGGAGCTCATGGCCAGCCCGTACGGGGCGAGGGCGCGTGCGACGTCCCCCCAACGCGCGCCGGGCTCGATGCGGACGCGGCCGGTGGGCCGGTCGAGCACCTCGACCGCGTTCATCGCGGAGAGGTCGATGACGACCCCGCCGTCGTTCGTCGAACGGCCGCTGATGCCGTGGCCGCCGCTGCGCACCGCGACGGCGGCGTTCTGGCCGCGCGCGTAGGCGAGGGCCGCCACCACGTCGTCGGCGCTCTCCGCACGGACGACCAGGGCGGGCGATCCGGTGCGGGTGTAGGTGTGGCGCACGTCCTCGTAGCCGCGGTCGCCGGGCTCGACGACCTTGCCGGCCAGGGACTCCGGGACGGCGTCGTAGTCGAGCGTGTCGTGCCGCGCGGCGAGGGCGACCGCCGGGCGCCGCGGGGCGGTGCCCGTGCCCGCGGCGGCCCGTTCGCGCGCGACGGCCTCGCGCAGGGCGGGCGCCACCTCCTCGCCGAAGGTGCGGATCACGTGCGGGTCGTCCCGGCCGATGAAGAACCCGGAGAAGCCGTGCTCCAGGACGAGGGGGAGCAGTTCCTCGACCCATTGCGACGGCGGGCCCTGGAGGTGGCCGCGCCGCACCGGGGAGAAGTCCACCCGGAAGACGTTGAGCAGGCGCCGGATCTCCCCGGGGTCGCGGCCGGCCGCGAGTGCGGCCTCGTCGATCGTCTTGTTGGCCTCCTCCATCCCCGGGGTCTGCAGGTACTCCAGCGTGGGCAGCCATCCGTCGGCCTTGCGGCCCGTCAGGCGCAGCATCCGCGGCTTGTAGGCGCCGAGCCAGACGCCGATGTGGTGGGCGGGGCGCGGGCCGCGCTTCATCCCGGGGACGGTGTGGTGCCGGCCCTGGAAGCGCAGGGGGCCGGGAGCGTCGCCGTCCCACACGCCGCGGATGACGTCGAGGGCCTCCTCGAGCGCCTCGGTGCCCTGGCCCGGCGTCAGGCGCCGGCCGCCCATGCCGTGCACGGCGTCGGGGAAGGCGCCCGCGCCGAGGCCGAGTTCGAACCGCCCTCCGGACAGGAGGTCCAGGCTCGCCGCCGTACGGGCGAGCATCGCGGGCGGGCGCAGGGGCAGGTTCGTGACGTTCGCCGAGACGCGCAGCCGGCTCGTCCGCGCCGCGACCCAGGTCATGAGCGTGTAGGTGTCGAGGAAGTCCGGGTTGTAGGGGTGGTCCTGGAACGTCGCGACGTCCAGGCCCGACGCCTCGGTGAGCTCGGCCAGGGCCACGGCCTGCGCGGGGTCGTGGGCGGTCGGGGTGATGAACGTGCCGAGCAGGAGCTCGTGACCGTGGTCGGGCATGACCTCACCCCTCTAAGTGTGCTGCCGGACAGCTTATCTGTCTCGCAAATAATATATGTTGCAGCACATCTGCGAGCACACCTATTCCCCTCGGCCCTCCGGAGCCGAGAGCGGAGGGGAAGGACGGCGGTACACGAAACCGCCGCCGTCCGAACGGACGGCGGCGGCAGTGGAGCGGGGGCGCCATCACGGCACCCCTGACGGTCAGTTCAGGGGACGTCGCCGTCCGCGGCGCGGTGCGCGCGGCGACTCCTCGGCGATGCCGAACTCGACGACCACCTGACAGGGGTCGACCATCGGGTCGTGCCCGGTCACATGACGGGCGAGGGTGCACAGCATGCCGCGGAACCCCGCCCGCGACTCCTCCGGCAGCACGCCGAGCAGCTGCTGCTCGACCAGGCCGACCCGGGCGCGCAACTCCTCCCAGTGTTCGGCGCCGTACTCGGTGGCGAACACATGCCGGCTCCTGCGGTCGGCGGGGTCGGGCCTGCGCTCCACCAGACCGGCCGCCTCCAGGTCGTCCAGGAGGTAGGTCATGACCGTCCGGTCGACCCCGAGGCGTTCGGCGAGGGACTTCTGGCTGCCCGCCTCACCCGAGACGGCGGCCGCGAGCACGAAGTAGCCGCGGGGGCCCCCGGGGATGTCACCGACAGCGGCGTCGACCGCCTTCGCGTAGGCGCGGAAGACCGCGCCGATGGCGAAGCCGAAGTCGCCGTCCAGCCCGGACGGTCCGCTCTCCGGGGCCTCCGCACCGAGGCTGCGCTGTGAAGTCACGAGGACACCCTAATTCACCTCGGTGCCGCATATCGTCTGCTTGACAGATCATCTTGCCTACATAAGATCTGGTTGGCATCTTTCTCCGGGACCCCAGTGCCGTCCGGCCTCCCGGGGCGCCGGGACCGGCGGAACCCGCACCCGTTCGCAGAGAAGGCCCCATGCCACCCCGCACTCCCACGCGCCCCCGCGCCGTCCTGGCCGTCGTCCTGCTGGGCGTCTTCACGTTCGCCCTGCTCCAGTCCCTGATCAACCCGGTGCTTCCCCGGCTGCAGGAGGAACTGCGCACCACGCAAACACTCATCACCTGGGTCGTCACCGCCTTCCTCCTGTCGGCGTCCGTCTTCACACCCGTCGTCGGACGCCTCGGCGACCGGTACGGCAAGGACCGGATGCTCGTCGTGGCGCTCACCGCGCTCGCCGCGGGCTCCCTGCTCTCGGCGGTCGCCACGGACATCACCGTGATGATCGCCGGACGGGCCGTCCAGGGCATCGGCGGCAGCGTCCTGCCGCTCGCCTTCGGGATCATCCGCGACGAGTTGCCACGGGAGCGGATCCCCGGCGCGATCGGCCTCGCGTCGGCACTGACCGCGGTGGGCGGCGGCATCGGCGTCGTCCTGGCCGGACCGCTCGACGACGCCCTGGGCATCCGGGCGCTGTTCTGGGTCCCCATGGTCCTCACCGCCCTCGCCGCGGTGGCGGCACGGCTCGTGGTGCCGCCCTCGCCCTCCCGGAACGAGGGGTCCGTCAGCTGGGTGTCCGCCCTGCTCATGGCCGGCTGGCTGCTCGCGCTGCTCGTACCGCTGACCCAGGCCTCGGCGTGGGGGTGGTCGTCGGGCAGGGTGATCGGCCCCTTGGTCGCGGCCGTCGCGCTCGGCGCGGCCTGGGTCGTGACGGAGAGCCGCTCCGCGAGCCCGCTGGTCGACATGCGCATGCTGCGCGTCCCCGCGGTGTGGACCACCAATCTGGTCTCGCTGCTGCTCGGCACGGGCGTCTTCGCCGTGCTCGGCTTCATGCCCGCCTTCCTGCAGAGCCCGCCGGAGAGCGGCTACGGCTTCGGGGCGAGCGTCACCCGGGCCGGGCTGCTCCTGCTGCCGATGACCGTGGCGATGTCCGTCTCCGGTCCGGTGTCGGTGCGGCTGACGCGCCGGCTCGGCGCGCGCACGGTGCTCACCGCCGCGGCCGTGCTCGACGTGGTCGCGCTGGCCGGGCTCGCCTTCCGGCACGACCGCGCGTGGCAGGTGGTGGTCGCGATGGTGCTGCTCGGCACCGCCTTCGGGGGAGCCGTCGCCACGATGTCGAACGTCGTCGTGGCCGCCGTCCGCCCCGAGCAGACGGGAGTGGCGGGCGGTGTCAACGCCAACCTCCGCACCATCGGCGGCGCCCTGGGTGCCGCGCTCATGGGCGGGATCGTCGGCGCCCGCGTCGGCGACGGCGGGCTGCCCGCCGAGTCCGGGTACACCTACGGCTTCGGCGCGCTCGCTCTCGCCGGACTGGGGGCGGTCCTCGCCGCACGGCTGGTGCCCCGTCGGAGGGCGGCCGGGCACACGCCCGCGAAGGAGGCGGTCGTCGCCCGCTCCTGACGGGACGCCGGCGGCCCCTTCAGCGCTGGTGGACCTCGACGAGCCGGGGGACCTGGGCGGTCGGCCCCTGGTGCACGAAGTCCGCCAGGTCCTGGAGGTCCTCCGCGCGGTGCGCCTCCAGGCCGTAGCCGCGGGTGAGGTCCAGGACGCCGATGCCGGCGATGTCCAGGTAGTCGCCCTCCGGGACGTGGAGGAGCTCGGAGAACTCCTCCAGCGCGCGGTACCTGCGGTTGTTGCAGACCACGAAGGTGACCGGCACCCGGTAGCGGGCGGCGGTCCACAGGGCGGAGGTGGTGTACTGCATGGCCCCGTCGCCGATCAGGGCGACGACGGGCCGCTCGGGACGTCCGAGCCGCAACCCGATGGCGGCGGGCAGGCCCCAGCCCAGGCCGCCCGCGGCGGGGTAGAACAGCGACTTGGGCCGGGTGACGGTGAGCCGGTCGCGCGCCATGTCCGCGGACGTCCACTCGAGGGCGAACACGGTGTCGTCGCTCTTGCCGCGCTCGATCGCGTCGAGGATCGCCTCGGCGGTGAACGCCGGCCCGGAGGTGTCCGCCGCCGCGACGGTGCGCTCGGGAGGCCAGGGCCGGTCGGCCGGGGCGGCCGCCTCGGCGAGACGCAGCAGCGCGTCGGACGGATCGCCCACGGCGAGGCGACCGAAGGGGGCGCGGGCCGCTTCGTCCGGGTCGTCGGTGACCCCGTACACGCTGACGCCCGGCGGCAGGAAGTCGCTGCCGCTGGGCGCGTGGTACCGGAAGACGGGCGCCCCGAAGCAGAGGACGACGTCGTGACCGGAGAGCACCTCCGCCACCGCGCCGACGGCGGACGGCAACTGGCCCTGGTAGCAGCGGTGTCGCGTGGGGAACGGTGCCCGCGGCGGGCTGGGGGCCACCCACACGGGCAGCCGGGCCCGCTCGGCCAGCGCGACCGCCGCGGGGAAGCCGGTCTCGGTGTCGGCTCCCGGGCCGAGGACGAGCACCGGCGACCCGGCGCGGTCCAGCACGCCGGCCAGCGCGTCCAGCACGCGCGGCGCCACCACGGGGCTGCCCTCGACCCCGCGGTCCATGAGGCGCGCCAGGTCGCCTTCCTCGGCGGGCTCGTTCCAGTCGTCCAGCGGTACGGACAGGTAGACCACGCCGCGCGGCGCGGAGCCGGCGAGCAGCAGGCCCTTGGAGACCAGTGCCGGGCCGTCCTGCGGCCGCGGCGGTTCGCCGGACCACTTGACCAGCGGGTCGCAGAGTTTGGTCGGGTCGACGTTGGTGAGCATCGCGCCCACGGGGACGTAGCGCCGGGACTGCTGGCCGGCCATGACGACCATCGGGGTGTGGCAGCTCGCCGTGTTGGTCATGCAGCCCATCGCGTTGCCGGTGCCCGAGGCGGCGTGCAGGTTGAGGAAGCCGGTCGTGTCCGATGCCTGGGCGAAGCCGTCGGCCATCACGATCGCGGCGCCCTCCTGGATGGCCAGGTAGTAGGGGATGTCCTCGGGCAGTCCGGTGAGGAACGAGAGCTCGTTGGACCCGGGATTGCCGAACACCGCCTTCACCCCGTGATGACGCAGGATTCGGTAGAAGGCATCACTGACGGTGACCACGGCCGTCCCCCTACGCAAGGTGATGGACCCTGTTCCATGACCGTAGAAGTGCCGCAGGGAATCGGCAAATCGGCACGGCACCGCCATCACCGGGCGCCGCTCACGAGCGATCCGCCGGAAACGTGGACGGCGGTCAATTCCGCGTCGACGGGCGCGCATTCATCGCCGCGGAAAGGCCTGTCGCAGGTATGCCCGGTACTCCTCACCGGAAATCCCCGGACGGCACACGGAAGCCGCCGCCACCCCAAATGTTTGCAGCGTCAAGTAGATACCGGTCGCCGTTCCCTGTCAACTCCACCTCAAGCACCCGGCGCATGAGCAGCGGTGACACCACTCATCGGACGCATGGTCAGCCCACCCTGCCCGCAGGGAGGAAGCACCCGGGCTCCCGTGCTCCCCACGCCCCGCCACGGCCGGCACATCGCGACGGCTCTCTGTGATCTTCCCCACCGCGACCCTCCGGAATACGGGAAACGAAACTCCCAGTTGTTGCGATGCGTTCGAGCACAACTGAACCGGAGGCAGAAATGAACGGCCCACTCCCCTCGTCGGACGGCAGTGGCAGAAACACCGACGGCAGCCGGATCGTCGTCCCGCTGTGGCGGGCCCCGCTCGCGGGTGCCGGCGTCCGCGCGGAGTCCCATCCGGGCACCCAGAGTGACCAGCAGGGCTTCCGGACCCCGCGATGAGCGTCATCGCGCCCTACGCGCACCGCGCCCGCCACCTGGCGTACGACGCCGTCTCCTGCCGGGCGGCCCATGACGGGCCCCCGGCCGCCACCGCGTCCCGGCTGGTCCCGCGGAGCGCGGTCGTCGTGGCCGCCGTCATCGGCTACTTCGGCGTCCGGGGCCTGACCGACGGTTCCCAGGGCACGGCCCTGCACAACGCCGCCCGGGTCCGGGCCACCGAGCGGTTCCTGCACCTGGACTGGGAGTCCCCGCTGCAGAACCTGGTCGTCGACGACCGCACCGTCACGCGGGTCCTCAACTGGATCTACATCTTCGGCCACTGGCCGGTCATCGCGCTCACCCTGCTGTGGCTGCTCGCCCGGCACCCTGAGGTCTACACCCGGGCGGCCGGCGCGATGCTGTTCTCGGGCGCGGCCGGGCTCGTCGTCTTCGCCGCGTTCCCCGTGGCTCCGCCGCGACTGGCGGCGCCGGGCATGACGGACACCGTCACCCGGCAGTCCCATGCCTACCGGGTGCTGCAGCCGCCCGCCTTCACCGACCAGTACGCGGCGATGCCGAGTCTGCACGTCGGCTGGAACCTCCTCATGACGCTGGCGGTCCTCGCCGCCACCCGGAAGGTCTGGCTCCGCGTCCTCGCCGTCACGCTCACCGTGTCGATGGACGCCACCGTCGTCCTGACCGCCAACCACTACGTCCTGGACGCCCTCGCGGGCGCCGCCCTGGCCCACGCCGGCTGGTACGCCGCCGGGCACCTCAGGTCCCGGCCCCGGCTGCGGCGCGGCGGGATCGCCCCGGCGGTCAGCCGGCGGGTCCTTCCTTCCGCAACGGGGCTCCCCCGGCGGCGAGGCGCATGAGCGGGGTGTCGAAGTCGACGTCGGCGGCAGTGCGTTCGGCACGCGTGGCGTTGCCGCCGAACCGGTGCCGGTAGCCGGACCAGGCCCGGTCGGCGATCGTGTCACCGACCCCGCTGGCCATCAGCGCCGCGAGTTCGACGGCCGCCCGGCCGATGCGGTCCCCCAGCGCCGACGCGCCCCAGTCCTCGGGGGCGGCGAAGACCGACGTCGGGGCCGAAAGGGCGCGCAGGTGGGCGAACATGGGGCGGACCTGGTCCTCGACCACGAGCGCATGACGCGCGCTGCCGGCCGTCGCGGCGAGCAGGACGGGCTTGGCGACGACGAGGTCGCCGTCCAGGACGTCGAAGAACGACTTGAACAGGCCGCTCACGCCGGCGGTGTAGACCGGGGTGGAGGTGATCACGCCGTCCGCGGCGGCCAGTTCGCCGATCGCCGCCTGCAGGCTCTCACCGGGGTGCCCGGAGACGATCGCCCGGGCGATGTCGACGGCGAGCGGGCCGAGTTCGATCGACCGGGTCGTGGCCGTACGCCCCAGCTCGCGCAGCGCGGCGACGGCCCGGTGGGCGATGCGGCCGGCCAGCAGCCGTGACGAGGAGGGATCGCCGACCCCCGCGTCGACGACGACGAGGGTGAGCGGGCGGGCGGCGGCCGACGTGTCCGCGCTCGGGGTGCCGGTCATGGCTCAGCCGGCCAGGGGCGGGTGCGCGGCGACCGACGGATCGCTGTCCTGGTACGGCGAGGCGCCGGTGACGTTGTCCCCGCGGTTGGGGTTCGGCCGTGGCTGCCGCGGCTCGGCGTCCCCGTACTTCGCCCGCACCAGGCTCGCGTGCGTGGGCGCGTCCGGCACGCCCGGCGCGCGCAGCGAGGCCATCTCCTTGCGGAGCACCGGCACCACCTCGGTCGCCAGCAGCTCCATCTGCTCCAGGACGACCTCGACGGGCTGTCCCATGCCGTCCACGTTCCACAACTGGCGCTGGTAGTCGCCGAAGCGCTCCCGGAAGTCCATCGTCTTGTCGATGACCTCCTGCGGACTGCCCACCGACAGCGGGGTGATCTTGCGGTACTCCTCCAGCAAGCTCCCGCGGAACAGCGGGTGGCCCTCGAAGTACGGACGGAACGCCGCGACGGCGTCCTGCGAGCGCCGGGCGATGTGCGCCTGGCCGCCAAGCCCGACGACCGCCTGCTCCGGGGTGCCGTGCCCGTGGTGCGCGAACCGCCGGCGGTAGAAGGCGACGAGCCGTTCGAAGTGCCCGTACGGTGCGAGGACGTTGTTGGCGAAGAAGCCGTTGCCGTAGTAGGCGGCCTGCTCGGCGATCTCGGGCGTGCGGATGGAGCCGTGCCACACGAAGGGCGGCACGTCGTCCAGTGGGCGCGGGGTGGAGGTGAAGCCCTGCAGGGCGGAGCGGAAGTTGCCCTCCCAGTCGACCACGTCCTCCCGCCACAGGCGGTGCAGCAGGTTGTAGTTCTCCAGGGCGAGCTCGACACCCCGGTGGATGTCCTGCCCGAACCAGGGGTAGACCGGCGCCGTGTTGCCGCGTCCGAGGACGAGGTCGACCCGGCCCTTGGCGAGGTGCTGCAGCATCGCGTACTCCTCCGCGATGCGCACCGGGTCGTTCGTCGTGATCAGTGTCACGGAGGTGCTCAGCGTGATCCGCTCGGTGAGCGCCGCGACGTGCCCCAGGATCGTGGTGGGCGAGGAGGGGATGAACGGCGGGTTGTGGTGCTCGCCGATGGCGAAGACGTCCAGGCCCAGCTCGTCGGCGCGCCGCGCGATGCGCACGATGGCGTCGATGCGCTCCGCCTCGCTCGGCGTGCGTCCGGTGACCGGGTCCCGGGTGACGTCGCCGACCCCGAAGATGCCGAATTGCATGGTGGTTCGTCTTTCTGGTGCGCGGACGGACGCCCGGGGGGTTCCGGGGTCCGCGCCGGCAGGCCCGCACCCCACATCTTTGACTCGTCAAGCATAGGCATATGCTTGACGAGTCAAAGACGCGGGTCGGGCGTGTGCGTCACGGCACCCGAGCGGTCCACTCCGCGGTGCCGAACTTCGCGGCGACGAGTTCCTCGGCGCGTGCGAGCTCCTCGGCGCTGATGCTCCCGTCCGAGAGGCCGTAGCGGGCGCGGAAGGAGTCGATCATCCGGTCGATGACGGCCTCGCGCGGCAGCCCGGTCTGGCGGCGCAGCGGGTCGACGCGCTTCTGGGCGCTGCGGGTGCCCTTGTCGGACATCTTCTCGCGTCCGATGCGCAGCACCTGGAGCATCTTGTCGGCGTCGATGTCGTAGGACATCGTCACGTGGTGGAGGACCGCGCCCGCACCCCCGTCGGGGGCGACCACGCGCTTCTGCGCGGCGCCGGCGATCTTGCCGGCCTCGGTGGCGATGTCGTTGAGCGGCTGGTACCAGGCCTTGATGCCCATGTCCCCGAGGGCGTCGAGCACCCAGTCGTCGAGGTAGGCGTAGGAGTCGGCGAAGGAGAGCCCCGACACCAGGGAGGCGGGCACCGACAGGGAGTACGTGATGGTGTTCCCGGGCTCCACGAACATCGCGCCGCCGCCCGAGATCCGCCGCACGACGGTCAGGCCGTGGCGCTCGGCGTTCTCCGCGTCGACCTCGTTGGCGAGGGACTGGAAGCTGCCGATGACGACCGCGGGGCCGCCCCATTCCCACACGCGCAGGGTCGGCGGACGGCGGCCGGCCGCGACCTGCGCGGTGATGACCTCGTCGAGGGCCATGTGCAGGGCCGGGGACTGCGGTCCCTCGTGGATCAGCTGCCAGTCGTAGTCCGTCCAGTCCGTGGCCTGGGCGAGGGCCCGCCGTACGGCGACGGCGACCCCCTCCGCGGTCAGGCCGTACATGACCGTCCCCTCGGGCAGGGCCGCCTCGATCCGGGCCGTGAGGCCGGCGGCGTCGGTGTCGGCGGGCGCGCCCTCGAGCGCCCGGTCGATGGCGGTGATCGCCTCGTCCGGCTCGAGGAAGAAGTCGCCTGCGACGCGAACATTGCGGAGGACCCCGTCGTGGTCGTCGAGGTCCACGACCACGAGCTTGCCACCGGGCACCTTGTACTCACCGTGCATGCTGACGACAACCGTCCCGGCGGCCCCTTTACTCCCGGCCGGTGCGCCGGGCACGCACCGGGCACGCCGCCGCGATGCGGATGTGCCTGTACTGACGGGCCCCGCGATGGAACACTGAATCCGCAACCAGTCGTTCAGGGGGATCCGACATGACTGCCGCCCGGCCGGGCCACGAGCCCGCCACCGGTTCGCCGCTCGCCGCGCAGCGCGGCGGGCCGACGGTGCTCCGCATCGTCCTGGGCACGCAGCTGCGCCGGCTGCGTGAGTCCCGGCAGATCAGCCGCGAGGCGGCCGGCGAGGCGATCCGCGCGTCGCACGCGAAGATCAGCCGCCTGGAGCTGGGCCGGGTGGGGTTCAAGGAGCGCGACGTCGCCGACCTCCTCACCCTCTACGGCGTGACCGACGCGCAGGAGCGCGCCGACCTGCTGGGGCTCGCCCTGCGGGCCAACACCCCGGGCTGGTGGCACCAGTACGCCGACGTCCTGCCGAGCTGGTTCGAGACGCACATCGGCCTGGAGGAGGCCGCCCACACCATCCGCACCTACGAGGTGCAGTTCGTCCCCGGCCTGCTGCAGACGGAGGCGTACGCCCGGGCCGTCACCAGGCTCGGCCACCCCCGCGCGACCGAGCGGGAGATCAGCCGCCGTGTCGACCTGCGGATGACCCGTCAGGACCTGCTCGCCAAGGCGGACGCACCGCAGCTGTGGGTCGTGCTCGACGAGGCCTGCCTCCACCGGCCGCTCGGCGGCGTCGAGGTGATGCGTGGTCAGCTGGAGCACCTGATGAAGGTGGCCGCGCTCCCCAACGTGACGCTGCAGATCGCCCCGTTCGACATCGGCGGTCTGGCCGCAGCCGGCGGCCCCGTCACCATCCTGCGCTTCTCGGAGCCGGATCTGCCCGACATCGTCTACCTGGAGCAGCTGACGAGCGCGCTCTACCTGGACAAGCAGGACGACGTGGAGCACTACCTGACCGTCATGGACCGGCTCGCCGCCGAGTCGCAGCCGCCCCGCAACACCGGCCGGATCCTGACCCGCCTCATCGACCGCATGGGCTGAGCACCACCGCCGGGGGCGAACTGCCCGCGGTCTTCCCTAGGATGACGGTTGCCCGGCGTCATCGCGGAGAAGGATGGGTGTCATGACGGACGACGTCTCCTGGGTCGACCAGACCAGACCAAGCATCGCACGCGTCTACGACTACCTGCTCGGCGGCAAGGACAACTACGCCGTCGACCGGGAGATCGGCGACGTGTTCAAGAAGGACCTGCCCGGCTCGGTGGCGATCGCCTTCGCCAACCGCGCGGCACTGATCCGCGCGATCCGGGAGATCGCCACCACGACCGGTGTACGCCAGTTCGTCGACCTGGGCAGCGGTCTGCCGACCGCGGACAACGTCCACCAGGTCGCCCAGCGGCACACCCCCGGCTCCACGGTGGTGTACGTGGACAGCGACCCGATCGTGCTCGCCCACGGCCGGGCGCTGCTGGAGCAGAACGACGACACGCGCGTCATCCAGGCCGACATACGCGAACCCGAGGTCATCCGGAACCACCCGGACACCCTCGAGGTGATCGACTTCGACAAGCCCGTCGCCGTCATCCTCAGCGCCATCCTCCACCACGTCAACGACGACGAGGACCCGGCGGGCATCGTCGGCTACTGGCGCGACCAAGTGCCCTCCGGCAGCTACTTCTTCGTCAGCCACTTCCGGTCCGGCAACAACCCGGAGACCGCCGAGTCGGAACGGATCCTCCAGCAGACCTTCGGCCGCGGGCGGTGGCGCACCGACAAGGAGATCGAGGACCTGCTGGACGGCCTGGAGGTCCTGGAGCCGGGGATCGTCCCCGCGTCGCTGTGGCGCCCGGACGCGAGCGACGGCGTCTCCCGCATCGGCGACACCGAGCGCGAACTCACCGTCTGGGAGCGTCTCATCGCCGCCGGGATGGCCAGGAAGCCGTAACCGGCGGCCCTTCCGGGCTCGCCGCCGGCGCCCTCGCCCGCCCTCCGCGTCGACCACGCGCCCGTGAACTCCGCGGCGGGCGCCGGGTGGTCCGGACAGGGCCGGGCGCGGCGAGAGGAGCGGCCCGGGACCGAACCGGGGGCCACTCCGGGGCCCCGGGACCGCTGTGTTCATCAGACACCCCGGTGCGCGATCCGGCGAGCCGGACTGACCCACCCGGGGCCCCCGCGGCAACCCGGCCCGGTGGACGCGACCGTGACGGGGTGTCCGCGACGCCGGGGGCGGTCAGCGGCTGTCGCCGTGCCAGTCCCAGTGGGCGGTGTCCCCGTCGCGAGGGGCGTACCGGGCGCGCCCGCCCGGGCCGAAGCGGCCGATGTCGGTGCGCAGCTCCGCGCCCGCCGAGTGCTGCGGCGCGGTCCAGCCGGTCACGTCGAGCAGCAGCCCGTCCAGCGGGCCACCGACCAGTTCCCGGTAGACGTGCCCCGGTTTGGGGCCCGGATGCGGGTCGTCCACGTCGGCACCGTAGACCCTGGGGTGTATCACCTCGTCCATGGTGTCCACGGTGCCACCCGGCACCGACAATCCCCCGCGGATGCGGCCTGCGCCGGCCCGGATGGGGGCCGGACCGGCGCGGTAATGAGGCGGGTGCCGGTCGCCGCTCCCCGGCGGTCGCGTGGGGACCGGACCGCTGCGCGGCCCCCACGGCGCCAGGTCGCGTACTCCCGCCACCGGTCACCCGCGTCGTGTGCAACCGCCGGGCGGACGATGTCATTCCCGTTGCGGGCGGCGGGACCGCCGCCCGCCGGTGTCACCGATGGCGCGCGGTCGGTGACGCACGGCGTTTGTTCAAAATGGGGCGTTCCGTTTATACCTGGATAAAGAGCCCATAAGGCCCAACATCATGCCGCCTCTCCGTGCACCCCAAGGAGTCCCGGATGTCCCACGGAGCACACTCCGCTCCCGCCGTCCCGCATCCCGACCTGGCCGCGGCGCGCAGCTGCGCGGTCTGCCTCGGGTGGGGCACCCGGATCACGGCGCGGGGCCATCAGCTGTGTCCCGCGTGCCAGCGCCCGGCGCAGCCGCCGGTGCCGGGTGTCGACGGGCCGGTGCCGGCGGACCTCCGGCAGTGCCGGCCCCCGGCTGCCTGAGCTCCCCGTCCTGCGGCCCGCCCACGCGCCGCCGGGCCTCCAGCGCCCCTGCGAGGTCGGCCAGCACCGGGTGGGCGTTGACGTCGGCCGGGGTGACGTCGCGGTCCAGCAGGATCGCCAGGCGCACCGCGGCCAGTGAGGTGCCGCCCCGGTCGAAGAAGTGGTCACCGCGGCCGACGCGGTGCTCCGCGATGCCGAGCGCCTGAGCCCAGGCGGTGGCCAGACGGCGTTCGGCCGCCGTGTGCGGCGGCTGGTGGGCACCGGCAGGGTCCGTACGGCCGGCGAGCGCGGCCAGCGCCTCGCGATCGGTCTTCCCGTTGCCGGTCAGCGGCAGGCGCTCCAGCCAGTGGAAGGCCGCCGGGATCATGTAGGCGGGCAGCGCCGCCGCCAGGTGTTCGTGGAGCGCGGCCGCGGGCAGCGGCCAGTCCCCGGTGCAGAAGGCGGCCAGCCGGGTCCCGTGGTCGGTCAGGACCACGGCGGCGTCACGCACACCGTCGGCACGCGTCAGGGTGTTCTCGATCTCGCCGATCTCGATGCGGAAGCCGCGGATCTTCACCTGGTCGTCGGTCCGGCCGAGGAACTCCAGCCGGCCCCCGGGATGCCAGCGACCGACGTCACCGCTGCGGTAGAGCCAGGCCCCGGGGTGGTGGGGGTCGGGCAGATAGGCCTCGCGGGTGCGCTCGGGGTCGTTCACGTAGCCCCGGCCGACGCAGATCCCCGAGAACGCGATCAGGCCGGGAGCACCCAGCGGGACGGGCGCCAGGCGCTCGTCGACGACGTACACGCGGACGTTGTTGACCGGCCGGCCGACGGGGACCCAGTCGGACTCGGGGGGACGGTCCATGACCGCGTGGTTGGTGTCGTCGCTGGTCTCGGTCAGCCCGTACGCGTTCACCAGCCGGGTCCCCGGCACGGCGGCGAACCAGCGCTCGACGAGGTCCTTCTTCAGCGCCTCCCCGGTCACCGAGACGCACCGCAGATCGGGCAGGCGCCGCGGCCGGCTCTCCAGCGCGGACAGCACGACGTCCAGGTGGGAGGGGACGAGCTGCAGCACCTCGACCGGCTCCCCGGCGACCGTGTCGAGGAAGCGGTCGGCATCCAGGACCACGTCCTGCTCGACGACGAGGACCCGCCCGCCGGCCAGCAGCGGGGCGGTCAGCTGCCATAGGGAGATGTCGAAGCTCTGCGGCGCGGTCTGGGCGACGACCTGGCCCTCCCCGATGCCGAGGTCGTCGATCTTGGCGTAGAGGTGGTTGAGGAATCCGGCGTGCTCGCACATCGCGCCCTTGGGCTCCCCGGTCGAGCCGGAGGTGAAGTACAGGTACGCCAGCTGGTCGCCGGCCACGGGGACACCGGGATCGGACGGCGGGTGCTCCTCCGCTCGGGCCTCCTCGACGAAGACGGTCGTGGTGCCGGGCAGCCCGGGCAGGGCCCGTTCCAGGGCCTCGGTGCTGCCGTGCTCGGTGATGACGGTCGTGCAGGCGGCACGGGTGAGGACGGCGGCGATCCGGCCGGGCGGCAGGTGCGGCTCGACGGGCAGGTACGCGCCCCCGGCCTTGAGGACGGCCAGGACCGCGGCCAGCCAGTCCAGGTTCCGCCCGGTGACCACCGCGACCACGTCCTCGGCCCGCAGTCCGCGGGCCAGCAGGGCGTGGGCCAGCCGGTTGGCGCGGGCGTTGAGCTCCCCGTAGGTCCACCGGCGGCCGGCGTGGACGGCCGCCACCGCCTCGGGCCGGCGTGCCGCCCGCTCCTCGAAGAGCTCGTGGAAGCGCCGGTCGGGCAGCCTGCGCCGGGGCCCCGCCATGCCGTCGAGCTGCAGCCGGGTCTCCTCCGCCGTGAGCAGGCTCTGGCGCGCGTGCTCGGCGTCGACGTCGGCGGCCATCAGGGTGAGGGCGGTCAGGTGGTAGCCGGCGATCCGGGCTGCCGCCGGCTCGTCCAGCACCTCGGTGCGGTAGCCCAGCTCCAGTACCGGACGGCCCTCGTGGACACCCAGGCCCACCCGCAGCACCGTGGACCCGTCCGGTGCGCCGTCCGCGCCGCCTGTCACACCGGCGCCCACGCCCGCCGGGTCGCAGACGGTCTCGAACAGCGGGCCGGTCATCCCGAGCTCGCGGCTCAGCTCACCGACCGGGTAGTCCTGGAAGGCCAGCACCTGCGCCTCCACGCGGTGCGTGGCCAGCACCAGCCCGCGCCAGGTGGCGGCGGCCGCCGACAGCCGGCACGGCAGCACCCTTCCGTCCTCGACGGCGTAGCCGGTGACCACCTCCACCTCCCCCGACAGGGCCGCCAGCACCTTGGCGTGCGCGGCCGGCAGCATCGAGCGCAGCGGCACACCGAGGCGGTACGCCTGCCGTCGCAAGGCCGCCACCAGCCCGTCCGGGAGCCCCAGCCGGTGCACGGCGGTGCCCGGTGGGGACGGCCGGCAGGTCCAGCGCGGTATCGAGGTGAACCCGCCGATGGTCACCATGGAGTGCCAGAACCTGCGGCCGGTGTGCGCGTACGTGTCCATCGGGGTCGTCCTTCCGGTGCGGGGCGGTGCGGTGCGGTGGTGTGGGATCGGTCGGATCTGCGGGTACTGCGAGGTCTCGGGTGTGCGGGGATCAGGAACGCGGGGCCGGGAAGACGGCGGCGGGCATGTCGCGGGCCGGGTTGCCGCCCCACGTGGCGCGGGCGGGCACGTCCTCGCCCTTCATCAGGAAGGAGTCCGCCGCGAGCGCCGCGTGGTCGCCGAGGGTCACCCCGTAGTGGACGAAGGCGCCGACCCCGAGGGTGCAGCCCGCGCCCAGCGTGGTGCGGTCGGACTTGAAGGCCCCGTCCTCCTGGGAGTGGCACTGGATGACGGTGCCCGCGTTGAGGGTGCACTCGTCGCCGATGGCCACCAGGGACCGCTCGGGCAGGAAGCAGCCGTCGTCGAAGACCCTGCGTCCGACCCGCGCGCCCAGCAGCCGCAGCAGCAGGGGCTTGAACGGGGTCCCGTCGAACCATTTCAGGTGGTCGACCGAGGCCAGTTTCCAGTAGCGCTCGTGCCGCCAGAACGCGCGCTGGTAGATCGAGCAGTACAGCGGCCGCAGCGGGCGGAAGCCGGTCGCGGCGCGTTCGGCGAGCGCGAACCACCCGGCGGTGAACACCGTCGCCGCGGCGCCCGCCAGGGCGTACGCCGGCGCGCCGAGGCAGGAGTGGAGGCCCGCGGCGCAGGCGGCGATCAGCAGCAGGCCGCACAGGTGCAGCCAGCGCAGCAGCAGGTAGGCGGCGGCGGTGACGGCGTTGTGCCGGTTCTTGGCCGCGAGGCGGCGGCGCAGGACACGGCCGCGCGCGAGGTGGTCGAAGCGGTGGTCGCGCTCCACGCTGCGGGGGATGGCGAAGGCGGGCGAGCCCAGCAGCCCGGTGTCCTCCCGTACGGGTCCGTCCAGCGGGACCATCGTCTTCGTCGCCAGGAGGCAGTTCCCCCCGGTACGGCCGCCAGCCGGGTAGGCGATGCGGTTGCCCAGGAAGTTGTCCGGGCCGACCGTCACCTGGCGCAGCCGGAACGAGGTCGCCGAGTAGTCGGCGTTGATCATCGACAGGCCGTCGGCGACCATGGTGCCGGCGCCCACCCGGCTCAGGTACGGGTTATCGTGCTTCACCTCGGTCCCGAAGTTGGAGCCGGTCTGCCGGACGCGGCACAGGTCCCAGCCGATCGCCCGCAGGTAGTGGACGACGGCCGAGCTGTCGCCGAACAGGGTGGCGGGGAACCGGCGGTTGGTCATGCGGCCGATCGCGCGGTGGAGGCCGTGGCGCGGCCCGTACAACCGGTACACGCGGTCCGGGCGCAGCACGGGGCGGGCCAGTCGCGGCAGTACGAGCATGGTCAGCGCGCCCAGCAGGACCAGGGCGGCGGCCAGTACGAGCGCGGCGAGGGCCGCCTCGCGGTAGAAGCCGGCACTGGTCAGTGCCTTCGGCCCCGGCGTCAGCAGCCCGTCCAGCCGCGGCACCGCGCGGTGCAGCAGGTAGAACCCGCCGAAGGTCAGCGGCAGTTGCACGGTGACCGCGGTCAGCACCTGGCCCGCGCCGTAGACGGCCCGGCGGACGGGCCCGCAGGGCACGGCATCGGGTGCCGCCCGGTCGGGACCGCCGGGCTGGGCCGGGGAGCCGTGCCAGCACTGCCCGGCGGGCACGGACTGGCCGCTGTGGAGGCTGGAGGAGTGGGCGAGCTGGGCGTCCTCGCCGATCACGGTGCCTATGTCCAGCACCGTCTGCTCGCCGACCCGGGCGCGGGCGCCGACGGTGACCGGCCCGGTCTCGATCACCCCCGCGTGGGCACGGTAGCAGGACAGGGACACGTCCTTGCGGACCACCGCATTCTCGCCGACGGTCAGCAGGTCGGCGGCCACCGGCACCCGCGTGGACAGCACCACCGCTCCCCGGCCGATCCGCGCGCCCAGCGCCCGCAGGTACAGCGTGTACAGCGGCGTCCCGGCGAACAGCACCAGCGGATTGGCGCGGACCAGCGTCCGCACGCACCAGAACCGGACGTACGCCGGGCCCCACACACGGATCCGCCGCCCCGCACGGAACCGCCCGGCCAGCAGCCACTTGGCCGCCACGGGCAGCAGGCACAGCGCGGCGAACCCGGCCGCGGCGGCGGCCACCGAACGCGCGTACGTCTCCAGGAGGCCGGAGCCGTCGGCGATCCACGCGCCGGCCCGCGTCGCCCCCACGGCGGCGGCGCATCCGTACGCGAGGAAGAGCGCGACCTGCAGCACGCCGCAGAGCACGAACCACGCGGCCCCGTAAGCCCCTTCATCCGCGGCCCGCGCGTCGCCGGCCGCCGTCTCGGCCGCCGCCTCGGGCTCGGCGGGTGGAGGGGGCGGCGGGGGCGCGGCGCGCTCGGCCAGAGCGGCCGCCAGGGCCGCCACCGTGGGGTGGCGGTAGACGTCCTTCATGGAGACGGACGGCAGCTCCGGACGTTTGCGCACCCGGGCGCAGAACTGGGCCATCAGCAGTGAATCCGCGCCCAGGTCGTGGAAGAAGTCGGCATCGGCCGGGACCCGCTCCGCGCGGACCACGCCCGCGAGGACGCCGGCCAGGGCCTCCTCCAGCGCCTCGGCGGACACGGGCGCGGGCGGCTCGGTGACCGGCGCGGCCGGCCGGGCCGGGCCGGCGGTCAGGACCTCGGAACACTTGCCGGGCATGGTGACGCTCCCTCGCGGTCGGTGCCCTCAGGGCGCCGCGCGGGGGATCCGGCGGCGCTGCCCTCCAGTAGGCACCGGCGCCGGCGGCCTGTCCTGACCCGGCAATTCGGTACTTGACGCGCGGGCGAACGTCCCGATAATCCGTCCGCCCCGCTGGTGCGGCGCCCGGCGTCTAGCCGCGCTCCCGGGCGGCGTCAAGTCACGAATTCCGGTGACATGACGGCACCGCTCCCGAGGGGCGTCACTGGAAGCACGACGACCCCGAAGGGAGACACCGTGCCGGTCATATCCGCACCCCAGGAATTCAACGAGGACGACCTGTACGTCGACCTCGAACCCGTCCTCGCGCAGCGGCTGTTCCTCAAGTGCGAGGGCTTCAACTTCGCGGGGTCGATCAAGCTCAAGGCAGCCGCCGCAATGATCGGGGCCGCCGAGCGCAGCGGACGCCTGCGGGCCGGCTCGGTCCTGGTCGAGTCCTCGTCGGGCAACCTCGGCGTGGCCCTGGCCATGATCGCCGCGAACCGCGGCCACCGCTTCGTGTGCGTGACCGACACCCGCTGCAACCTGGCCACCCGGCAGATGATCGCCGCCCTCGGCGGCCGGGTGCACCTGATCACCGAACCCGCGCCCACCGGTGGCTGGCTGCGGGCCCGCATCGACCACGTCCGTGCGCTGTGCGCCGCCGACGACCGTTACGTGTGGCTGAACCAGTACACCAACCCCGACAACGGCCGGGCCCACTACCGCACGACCGCCCCGGCCATCGCCGCCCGCTTCCCCGCCCTGGACGTCCTGTTCGTCGGCGCGGGCACGACCGGCACGCTGATGGGCTGTGCCCGCTACTTCCGCCGCCACCATCCCCGCGTCCGCGTCGTGGCCGTCGACACCGCGGGCTCGGTCACCTTCGGCGGCGCCCCCGGCCGGCGCATGATCCCCGGGCTGGGCACGAGCGTCCGCCCACCGCTGCTCGACACCGCGTGCGTCGACGAGGTCGTCCACGTCGCGGAGGCGGACGCCATCCGCACCTGCCACCGCCTGGCCCGCCGCGGCTTCCTCTTCGGCGGCTCCACCGGAACCGTCGTCAGCGCCGCCACCGACTGGCTCGCCGACCGCGGCCACGACGGCCTCACGGCGGTCGCCATCGCCCCCGACCTCGGCGAACGCTACCTCGACACCGTCTACCACACCCCCTGGGTCAAGGACCTCTACGGGGACGACGCGCTCGCCGGCCCCGACGACCCCGCACCGCGCCCCGCCGGTGCCACCACCGGCGCCCGGACCCCCTGAACCACCGCCGCCCGAAGGGCAGTTGAGCGCGTCCGTGGGCCCGCGGGCCCGCCTGCCGGCCATAAGATCCACTTCAGTCGGATCAACAGGCAGGCGGCAGCGGAGGACCGGGTACACGCACATGGCCGAACACATCGCCACTCCCCCGGGCCGTGCGCTCGCCGCACGCTGCCGTCGCATGGTCGACTCCGAGTGGTTCGGCGTCACCGTCTTCGCCCTCGTCCTGGCCAACGCGGCCGTCCTCGGCGTCGAGACGTACGACGGCATCGCCGCACGCTGGCACGGCCCCCTGAAACTGGTGGAGCACGCCTTCCTCGCGGCCTTCACCGCCGAGGTCGCCCTACGGGCCTGCGCCCACGCCGACCGCCCCAGGGACTTCCTCCGCGACCCGTGGAACGTCTTCGACCTGGCCGTGGTGACGCTGGCCTACCTGCCCTTCGCGCGCGAGAACGCCACGGTGCTGCGTCTGCTGCGGCTGGCCCGGGTCGTGCGCGCCGCCCGCTTCCTGCCGCAGCTGCGCATCATCATCGTGGCCGTCGGCAAGAGCCTCCCGGGCACCTTCAGTTTCCTGCTCGTCGGCACGATGCTGCTGTACGTCTACGCCATGACCGGGTGGGTCTTCTTCGCCGACGACGACCCCGAGCACTACGGGTCCGTCGGGAGGGCCGCCCTGTCGCTCTTCCTGCTGATCACCCTCGACGGCATCGGCGACGCCGTCCGGGGCGGCCTGGAGATCTCGCGCTGGAGCCTGCTCTACTACGCCTCTTATGTGCTGCTCGGCTCGTTCGTGCTGGTCAACTTGCTCATCGGCGTGGTCATCAGCTCGCTGGAGGAGGCCAGGCAACTGGAGCGCGAGCGCGAGTCGCCGCCCCGGCAGACGGAGGGCGAGCCGCCGCCCGACCACCTGCAGGAACGTCTCGCCGCCGCCCGGCGGGCCCTGGACGAACTGGAGGCCGGGCTCGATCTCGTGGGCGCGCAGAGCGCGGGCCCCGCAGCCGCCGCTCCGGCCGCCCCGTCCGGCGGGCATCCGGCCGGGTCACCGGCCCCGGGCTGAGAACGGGCGCTCCGGCGTCCTGGACCATGTGCCGCCGGCGACCGGTCAGAGCGTCAGGACCCGGCCGAACATCCCCACGGCGATCAGGAGCGTGACGGCGAAGATCGCCACCAGGGCCACGATCTCCCAGGTCTTCGGGACCTCCGGGGGCTCGGTGTACGAAATGCCCGCGGTGGTGCTCTCCTCGCAGGCCGGCGTCGGGGTGGGCGCCACCCGGTCCCGGTGCGGGTGCAGGGCCGGCGCGGACTGCGCGGCGGTGCCGGCCGCGGCGCCGAACGCCGGGCCGATCGTGGGGCCGATCACCGGCCGGGGAGGAATCAGGGTCTCGGACATGCTCACCACTCCGGACGTTCCTGTGGCGGACGCGGGAATCGCTCCGCATGGCGTCACCTTGGGCCGCGGCGGCCGGGGTCCAGGGAGGTCTCCGCCGCGCACCGCCCGGACGATTCATCCTATATCCGCTCGAAGGGATCCACGATCAGGGAGCCGGTGTGAGCAGTACGTCACGCTGGGTGGCCGCCGACACCCGTCCTCCTCACGGAACCGGATGATCCGGCCGCCATGGGAGAGGATGGGACGAGGGTCGACGAGGGCAACGCCGAGGGAGAGGGCGGAAGATGACCGACGCACTGGTGCTCGGTGGCGGGGGCGTCGCCGGGATCGCCTGGATCACCGGACTGCTGGCGGGGCTCGCGGACGCGGGGCAGGACGTGACGGGAGCAGACGTGCTGGTCGGGACGTCGGCGGGGGCGACGGTCGCGGCGCAACTGGGCAGCGGGCTGTCGCTGGAAGAGCTCTACGCCCGGCAGACCGAGCCGGAGCTGCAGTCGGCCGAGATCATGGCGGACGTGGACCTGGCGAACTTCGGCGCCGGCATCGCCGAAGTGCTGCAGGGCGCGGCCTCCGTCCCCGACATGCGGCGCGCGGTCGGCAGGTACGCCCTGGGCGCCGAGACCGTGCCGGAGGCGGAACGGCGGCGGGTGATCGAGTCCCGTCTCCCCTCGCACGACTGGCCCGCCTCCCGGACGGTACGGATCGTCGCCGTGGACGCCGAGACGGGGCAGCCGCGCGTCTTCGACGGCTCCTGCGGCGTGGGCCTCGTGGACGCCGTCGCGGCGAGTTGCGCCGTGCCCGGCGTCTGGCCCCCCGTGACGATCGAGGGGCGCCGCTTCGTCGACGGCGGCGTACGGTCCGCCACGAACGCCGACTACGCCGGGGGCGCGTCGCGCGTGCTGGCGATCGCGCCGATGGGGGTCACGGAACTGTTCCCCAGCGAACTGCCCCTGGAGCGGGCCCTGGCGGACCTACGGGCCGCGGGCGCCGAGGTGGCGGTGGCCGAACCGGACGAGGCGTCACTGGCGGCGATCGGCACGAACCCGCTCGACCCCGCCACCCGCCGGCCCGCCGCCGAGGCCGGGCGGGCACAGGGGCGCGAGCTGAAGATCGAGTGGAGCCGAGCCTGAGCACCCGGCGGGCGGCGGAGGGACATCACCCCTCCCCGAACCAGAGGTCTTGAAGGCGGAGGCGGCCGAGAAGGAGGCCCGGCCCGCCTGACACCGCTGGTTCAGCTCCGTGTGAGGCGCCAGGACCGGATCCCCTCCGGGCCGCTCACGACCGCACCCCGGCCAGCCGCAGCACCGCGTCCAGCCCGCGGTGCCCGCCGGGGGCGGCGCCTGCCGGCAGGACGTACGAGCGCAGTCCCGCGCCGGCCGCGCCGCCGTCCTTGGCCGGGTGATCACCCACCATGAGCGTCTCGGCCGGATCGACGCCCAGTTGACGGCAGGCGTGCCCGAACAGGACGGCGTCGGGCTTCTCGGTGTCGTACGCGTAGGAGTGCACCCACGCCGAGAAGTGGTGGTCGAGCCCGTGGTGAGCGAAGGTCGGCCGCAGATCCCAGCCCACGTCGCTGACGACGCCCATGACGATGCCCGCGCCCCGCAAGGCCTCCAGGGTGGCCCCCGCATCGGCGTACGGCACCCAGTGGCCGGGCGCCCGCAACTGCTCGTAGAGCGCGTCGGCGTACGGGGCGAGTTCGGCGACGGAGGCGTACCGCGTCGTGAAAGCGTGACGGTGCGCCTTCGAGGAGACGTCCCGGCCCGGTTGCGCGCGCACCACCTCGGGGTCCGTGAGCCCCGCCTCCAGTCCGTCCAGCAGCCGGTCCATCTCCTCCTCGGCCACCGGCCGTTCGAGCACCGCGCGGATCCGGTCCGCGTACGACGCGATCTGGAACAGCGTCCCGGAGAAGTCGAAGAGCACCGCACGCACGGGCACGGACCCACGGGCGACGACCGCGGCACGCAGGGGCCCTTCGGGGCCGCAGACGGGAGGCAGTGTCATTCGATCTTCCTACCGCACACCCCACGGCGACCGCCAGGCCCGGCGGAGGGACTCCGTCGGGATGCATGGCAGCGTCAAAGGCCAGGGTGAACAGTTAGTCTTCACGTCCATCGCCTCACACACCCGCCCGCGCCCGCAGCGGGGCATTGACCACGGCGAAGACCGCCATGATCTGCTGGTAGGCCGGATGGTCCGGCAGTTTCGCGGCCGACGGCTCGGACGGGGGTGGATCGGGCAGTTCCAGCAGTGTCTTGCAGGTGATCCGGATCTCCTGAGCGGTCCCGGACCACACCAGCGCAGCCGCGCAACCCTGACCCACGGCGGCGACGACGTTGGCGGCGACCAGCACCGTGGACCGGGGCCACCGGTCCGCCACCGCGCCCCCGACCAGCAGCAGCGCCGCTCGTGCCGCCATGTCGGCTGCCAGCACGACCCCGAGCCCGCCGACGCCCCCGCCGATCCCGAGCACGGCGAACGCCAGCGCGATCGGCGAGACCGCGGTCCCGGTCCACGACAGCACCCGCGCCGCGAAGTGCCGCCGGAAGAGGGCACCGGACAGCGGAAGCCATGCGGCGGTGAAACGGGCAGTGAAGCGTGCTGTGGTCATCGTCCCCATCCCGCGATGCATTATCCGACGCCACGTCAACTTCGGACGCCGGCCGCCCCGAAGCGGGCGAGGCAGTGCCACACCTTCTTGAGCGCCTGGGGGTCGTGGCGGCCGGTCGCGGCGGCCGTGCCGATGACGCGGGGGTCGAGCAGGCCGCCGACCGCGATCCCGGCTCCCAGGTCCACGTACTCCTGGCCGCGGTATGCGGACCGTAGCCGGAGTTCCTCGACGGTGAGCCGGAAGCCGCCGTGCCACTCCACGGGGCAGGGCAGCCGGCGGGCGGCGTCCTCGACGGCCGTGCCCCGGTAGCAGGGGTCCAGGACCAGCGCCTCGACATCGCGGTCCAGCCGCACCGGTCCGTGGACCTGTGCCTCGATGTAGTCGTCGAGGGCGTCCCTGGAATCGGCCAGGGCGAGCGCGATCAGGTCCATGCGCTCCCCGACGCCGAAGTCCGAGGGCTCGAAGAAGCTGTCCGGGTAGCAGAACGTCGTCCGGGCCACCGTCCCGGCGCTCAGGCGGAAGTGGGCGGACCCGAACCGCGGCGCGGCGCCGACCGTCTTGCGGCGGAAGTTCAGCGCCCCGTAGACGGGCCGTTCGGCGGGCGGCGCGGCATCGTACGCACCGTTGAAGATGCGGCTCTCCCACCGCCACCGGTCACCGCCCGGCCGGGCGGTCGGGCCGCCGTTGCTCGTCCCCGTGACGAACTGCGAGTGGTAGACGCCGCCTTCGGACAGGGCCTGCAGGACCGGCTTGCCCCGCGCCGCCCGGTCCGGGTGGAAGTTCAGCGTGACCCGTAGCGCCGGATCCACCGGAGGCCCCGACGACAGCCCCGTGACGTGCTGCAGGGCCCGCTCCCGCGGGGTCGGGGCGGTGGCGTCGGCGGTCATCCACGCAGTGTCCCGCGGACAACGGGGAGTTCGCACATCCGAATCACCGGCCTAGGTATGACATGTCCATGCATAGATCATCTTTGGGCGCGGTCGCCGTGACCGTCGCCCTCGCCGTGACGGCCCTGGCCGGCACCTGCGGGTCGGGGGACGACGACCGGGCACGCAGCCCCGCCCGTGAGGTCGTACCCGCTCTCGAGGAGGGTGCGCGCGAGGCCGCCCAGGCCGCCCGCCTCGACTCGGACTGGCGGGATCTCGCCCAAGGGCTGTCCCGGACGGTGGAGTGGGCCTCGGCGAGCCTCGAACTCGCCGACCTGAAGGCCGGTGCCACGCCGGTGCCACGCCGGCGTCCGACGGCACGGACGCACTGCAGGTCCGCGTCCTCGGCCTCGGCCTCGGCGACGAGATCCACGCCCACGATCCCCAGGTGCAGTGCCGTAAGGCGCAAGCCTCCTGACGCCGGAAGTCGCCGCGCGGCCGGCCGAGGACGACCCCGGCGAACTCCCCCGCCACGACGCACCTTCACACGGGGCCGCCCGGGCGGGCGAGGAGGAGGCGCAGCACGTGGTCGATGCTCTGTTCCGGGGTGGCGCCCTCCGTGCAGACGACGTGCGTCGCGACGGCGCGGCACATGGGGTCGTGGAGCCAGTGCGCGAGGAAGTCATGGCCGTCGGTGATCCAGTCGGTCCCCTTGGACGCCATCGAACGGCGGCGCAGCACCGCGAGGGCGCGCTCCGGGTCCGCGGCGGGGAGCAGCAGGTGGACCGCGGCGCAGGGGCGGAGGGCGGCGCGGACCTGTGCGGCGTGGCGGGGGTCGGCGTAGCTCGTGTGGCCCGCGCCGAGCGCGATCACCTCCCCGGGGTGGTCGGCGAGGACGCGCCGCACCGCGTGGACCCGGGCGGGCTCCCACTCGCGTTCGGCGGCCACACGGCCGAGGGCCGTGATGCGCTCGCGCAGGCGGGCGACGCTCCACCCGACCTCCCGGTAGTAGGTGTCGGCGACCGCGTCGAGGTCCGTGAAGGGGCGCCCGAGCCGGGCGGCGACGCCCTGCCCGACGGTCGTCTTGCCCGTCGCGGCCGGGCCCACGAGGACGAGCACAGGTGCTGCTTCCATGGCGGGCCATGATGCAGCATCTCCCGCGGCGGGGGGAGGGCCGGGACGCGTCGGGCCGCCCCCGGTCCCGGGGGCGGCCCGACGTGCGCACCGTGCGGGGAGCGTCAGAGGTCGAACTCCGCCGGGGGCAGGTCGAGGGCGTAGCAGGCCTCGCGGACGACGGCCTGCTCGGTCTTGTCGAAGTTGCCGTCGGCGCCGCCGATGACGATGCCGATCTGGATGACGGCCCGCGCCTCGGCGGGCTTCTTCCTGGCCTTGGCGATCTCCTGGAGGATGCCGACCTTGCCGAAGGCGAAGTCGGCGGTGAGTTTGTCGAGGCAGTCGTCGAAGCGCCGCTGCAGGTCGGCGGCCGGGAAGTTCTGCAGGACCTCGTTGGTCGCGATGAGCTGCGCGACGCGCTGTCGTTCGGAGGGGTCCACGGTGCCGTCCGCGGCGGCGACGAGGGCGCACATCGCCATGCTCGCGTCGCGGAAGGCGCCGCTCTTCAGGTCGTTCTTCTTGGCGACGAGCTGCGTCTGCATCGTCGCGGCCGAGTCCTTGATGCGGTCCCAGAGGGCCACGGTCTCTCCTCAGGTGATGGTCCGGCGTTCGCCGAGGAGGTAACGAAGGACTCGCGGCGCGAGTGCCGCGCCGCACGGCGGCCGTTCCCCCGCGTCAGACCGCCGTCGTCAGCGCCTCGTACTGCTCGTCGGTGAGCCGGATGCCCGCGGCGGCGATGTTGTGCTCCAGGTGCGCGACCTTGGACGTGCCGGGGATGGGCAGCATGACCGGGGAGCGCCGCAGCAGCCAGGCGAGGGCGAGCTGGGAGGGCTGGGCGCCGTGCGCCTCGGCGATGCGGTCCAGGGGGCCGCCCTTCCGCGCCAGTTCGCCCGTGGCGAGCGGGAACCAGGGGATGAAGCCCATGCCGTGCCGCTCGGCGTGGGCGAGGACGTCCTCGGCCGCCCGGTCGGCGAGGTTGTAGCGGTTCTGCACGGAGACGATGGTGGCGGTCCTCGCGGCCTCCTCGATCTGGGCCGTGGTCACCTCGCTGAGCCCGATGTGCCGGATCTTGCCCTCCTGCTGCAGCGCGGCGAGTTCACCGACCTGGTCGGCGATGGGCACCTCGGGGTCGACGCGGTGCAGCTGGAGCAGGTCGATGCGCTCGACGCCCAGGTGGCGCAGGCTCAGCTCCACCTGCTGCCGCAGGTACGCGGGCCGCCCGACCGCGACCCACTGTCCGGGCCCCGGGCGGGCGAAACCCGCCTTGGTGGCGATCACCAGGTCCTGCGGATAGGGGTGGAGGGCCTTGCGCAGGAGCAGCTCGGCGGTGAAGGGGCCGTAGGCGTCCGCGGTGTCGATGAAGGTGACGCCGAGGGTGACCGCGCGCCGCAGGACCCGTACGGCCTCGTCGGGGTCCGCGGGGTCGCCCCACACGCCCTCGCCGGTGAGCTGCATCGTCCCGTAGCCCAGCCGGTGGACGGGCAGGTCGCCGCCGAGGTCGAAGGTGCCGGAGTCGCGGGCGTCGGCCTGCGCGCTCGTGGATGTCATGGGGGTCTCCTCGCGTCGTACCGGCGGACGGCTGCTCACCAGCTTCGGACCGGCGCCCGCTCCCCGCGCGGCGGACTACGCCGACCGGCGCCCCGGCCGGTCCCTCAGCTCACCGCCTGCCCGCCCGGGGCGCCCGGGGCGTACGTCACGGCCGAGGCGGCGGCGTCGCCCTGCGCGCTGCGCCGGGCCGGGTCCCAGCGCGGCGCGAGCACCGGCCGGTCAGGACCCGTCGATGCCGTGCACGGCCTCCTCGCCGTTCGTCGCATCAGGCTACGGTCGTGCCCGGTGCGGGGGCGGCGAAGGGCGGCGGGGCGGTGTGTCGGGCCCGCCGGGGAGCGGCCCGGCCGTCAGCCGACCGCGTCCTTGAGGCTGTCGTGACCGGTGGCGTCGAGGATCGACTCGCGGACCTCGGGGCAGCCCTGCTGCGCGGCGGCGTCGAAGTCCGCGGCCGTGCGCGGCTGCTGCTCCGGGTGGTCGGAGATCCAGGTGGCCAGGTCGATCGCCAGGGCGGCCTGCGCCCCGACGTCGGAGCCGATGTCCTTCACCTTGGGCTGCTCATCGGTGAGGAAGGCGCAGAAGGCCGCGGCGTCGACCGGGTTGCCGTCGCCGCCCTTCGCCGGGTCCTGCGCGGAGGCGCTCCTCGACGCGCTCGCGCTCGCGTCCGGCCCCGGCGTGCCGGCGGAGGGCGATCCGCCGCCCGCTTCGGCGCCCTTGCCGCCGCACGCGGTCAGGAGCAGCAGCAACAGGGCGGCGGGCACTGCGTACTTCATGGTTCCCCCTCCGTCGGAACGCCCCCACGACGTCCGGTGCCGCCATCCAACGCCATCCTCCGGCGCGTGTCCCGCGGGCACACGGGTTCGGTACCCGGCGGTGACAGTCCCGGGACGTCGCGGCCGTCCGGCCCTGTCCCCGCTATTGGTTGACGCTTCATCACCGGGACATCCGCCGAGGCTCGACGCGTCACCCCGGTTCGGGAAAGATGAGCCGGGCATGTCAATCAGGCCGTGCACTCCCCACCGCGGTCGACCAGGAGGAAGCAAGTGAAGAGAAGCTCGCGTATCGGCAGGGTCCCGGCTGTCGTCGGCAGCGCGGTCGCGCTGGTGATCGCCCTTCCGGGGACGGCGTTCGCCGCCCCGCCCCCCGCCCTGCCCGCCAACGCGGACGGCCTGGAGCAGACGTTCCAGCCGGCGTTCGACTACGACACGGACGGCTGCTACCCCACCCCCGCCATCGGCCCCGACGGGACCATCAACCCGGGCCTCAACCCCACCGGCGCCCTCAACGGCAACTGCCGCGACCAGTCGGACCTGGACAACACCAACGGCTACGCCCGCTACAAGTGCAACAACGGCTGGTGCGCCATCATCTACGGCCTCTACTTCGAGAAGGACCAGGCCATACCCGGCATCAGCCTCGGCGGCCACCGCAACGACTGGGAGCACGTCGTGGTCTGGGTGAAGGACAACCAGGCCCAGTACGTGTCCACGTCGGCGCACGGCAACTTCAACATCTACGGCCGCGACCAGATCCGCTGGGACGGGACCCACCCCAAGGTCGTCTACCACAAGGACGGCGCGAGCACGCACTGCTTCCGTCCCGCCAACACCAATGACGAGCCGCCGGAGAACCACTACCACGGCTGGCAGTTCCCCGACCTGATCGGCTGGAACGGCTACCCCGCGGGCCTGCGCGACAAGCTGAGCCAGGCCGACTTCGGCAGCGCGGTCTTCGGCCTGAAGGACGGCAACTTCAACGGCCACCTGGCCAAGGCCAAGCCGGCGGGCATCCCGTTCGACCCGAACGCCTGACGCGTGCGCCGGGACGGGGCGGCGCACCGCCCCGCCCCGTCCCGGGCACGGTCGTGTCAGACGGCGTCCAGCTCCGCGATCTCCTCGGCGGTGAGCACGAGTTCCACCGCGGCCACCGAGTCGCGGATGGTCTCCGGCCGGCTGGAGCCGGGGATCGGGATCACGTAGGGGGACTTGGCGAGCATCCACGCCAGGCACACGCGCTGCGGGCTGACCCCGTGTGCCTGCGCGACCCGGGCGAACGGCGCGTAGGACGAGCCGAGTTCGCCCGCCTGGGAGATGCCGCCGAGCGGGCTCCACGGCAGGAAGGCGATGCCGAGCTCGTGGCACAGTTCGAGCTCCGGCTCGCTGGAGCGGAAGGCCGGGGAGAACTGGTTCTGCACGGAGACCAGACGGCCGCCGAGGATCTCGTCCGCCTGCCGGATCTGCTCCGGGTCCGCGTTGGAGACGCCGGCCATGCGGATCTTGCCCTCGTCGAGCAGGTCGCGCACCGCGCCGACGGACTCGGCGTACGGCACCTTGGGGTCGGGGCGGTGGAACTGGTACAGGCCGATGGCCTCCACGCCCAGCCGGCGCAGCGAGTCCTCGCAGGCCCGCTTGATGTGCTCGGGCGAGCCGTCGAGGGTCCAGCGTCCGTCGCCGGGGCGCAGGTGGCCGCCCTTGGTGGCGACCAGGACGTCGGAGCCGCGTCCGTGGGACGCCAGCGCCTTGGCGATCAGGGTCTCGTTGTGGCCGACCTCGTCGGCCCCCAGGTGGTAGGCGTCCGCCGTGTCGATCAGCGTGACACCGGCGTCGAGCGCCGCGTGGATGGTGTCGATGGACCGCGCCTCGTCCGGCCGGCCCTCGATCGACATGGGCATGCCGCCCAGGCCGATCGCGCTGACCTCGGTGGCGCCGATGCGGCGAGTCTCCATGTGTCCGTGGCCTTTCTCGGCTTGCGTCTCGTTCTTGCGCACTGATGGCGTGCCGGCACGGCCGGAAACGGGCCGCAGCCGTGCGGGCACGCGCTCAAGCCTCGCCGGAGCTGCACCCACACGTCCAATAGAAGAAAGCGAACGCATTCAGGAGCTAGGCTTCTGAATCATGGAGCTACGCCATCTGGAGTACTTCGTCGCGGTCGCGGAGGAGCACCACTTCACCCGCGCCGCCGAACGCCTCATGATCTCGCAGTCGGGCCTGTCCGCCTCCGTGCGCGCCCTGGAGCAGGAGCTCGGCACGCCGCTGTTCGTGCGCAGCACCCGCAGCGTGGAGCTGACCGCGGCGGGCCGGGCCCTGCTGGACGAGGCCTGCCGCACGCTGGCGAGCGTACGGGCCGCCAAGGAGGCCGTGGCGGCCGTGCAGGGCCTGATGCGCGGGGTGCTCACCATCGGCACCGAGCAGTGCCTGGCCGGCGTCGACGTGCCGGCGCTGCTGGCCCGCTTCCGCGCCCAGCACCCGGGCGTGGAGGTCCGGCTGCGGCAGGCCGGGTCGGCCGCCCTGGTACAGGACATCACCAGCGGCCGGCTGGACGTGGCGTTCACGGCGCTGAGCGGCGAGGCGCCCGAGGGAGTGCGGCTGATGCCGATCACCCGGGCCCCGATGGTCCTGCTGTGCCATCCCGGGCACCGGCTGGCCGGGGCGGACTCGGCCGGCTGGGCGGACCTCGGCGGCGAGGAGTTCGTGGACTTCCACCCCGACTGGGGCGCGCGCGGGCTCACCGACCGGGCCTTCGCCGCCAACGGGGTACCGCGCCGGGTCGCCCTGGAGGTCAACGACGTGCACAGCCTGATCGACCTGGTCCACCACGGGCTCGGGATCGCCGTCGTGCCACGGCCCATCGCCCGCAAGGAGCACGCCGCGGGACTGCGCACCGTGACGCTGGAGGGCGCCGAGGACCACGTCTGGGAGGTGTCGGCCGCCCTGCCCCAGGAGGACCGGGTCTCCCCCGCCGCCCGCAAACTGCTGTCCTACCTGCCGTGACGTCACCGTCCACGCCTTCGCCGGCGGCCCCGCCGTGGACCTGCGGGCACCCGCAGCGGCGCGCACACTGGTGCCGGGCGCGCGGTGCCGCGCTCCCGGCCCATGGCGCGACCCCGTTCCCCGGAGGGGCATGAACAGCACGGCCCACGACCCGTACGTCCGGGTGCGCGGCGCCCGCGAGCACAACCTGCGCGACGTCGACGTCGACGTCCCGCGGGACGCGCTGGCGGTGTTCACGGGGGTCTCCGGCTCGGGCAAGTCCTCGCTGGCGTTCGGCACCATCTACGCCGAGGCGCAGCGCCGCTACTTCGAGTCCGTCGCCCCGTACGCCCGCCGGCTCATCCACCAGGTGGGCGCGCCGGCGGTCGACGACGTCCTGGGGCTGCCCCCGGCGGTCGCCCTGGAACAGCGCCGCGGGGCGCCCACCTCCCGCTCCTACGTGGGTACGGTGACGACCCTGTCCAACACGCTGCGGATGCTCTTCTCCCGCGCGGGCCGCTACCCGCAGGGGGCGGAACCCGTGGACTCCGACGCCTTCTCCCCCAACACGGCCGCGGGCGCCTGCCCGGTGTGCCAGGGGCTGGGCCGGGTGCACCGGGCCACCGAGGAGCTGATGGTCCCCGATCCCTCGCTGAGCGTCCGGGAGGGCGCGATCGCCGCCTGGCCGGGCGCCTGGCACGGCAAGAACCTGCGGGACGTCACCGGCACCCTCGGGTACGACGTCGACCGGCCCTGGCGCGACCTGCCCGCGGAGGACCGGGAGTGGATCCTGTTCACCGACGAGCAGCCGGTGGTGACCGTGCACCCGGTGCGGGAGGCGGGCCGGATCCAGCGCCCGTACCAGGGCACCTTCCAGAGCGCGCGGCGCTACGTCATGCACACCTTCGCCGACTCCAAGAGCCCGGCGCTGCGCGCCCGCGCGGAGCGGTTCCTGGAGAGCTCGCTCTGCCCCGCCTGCGGCGGCAGCCGGCTGCGCCCGGAGTCCCTGGCCGTCACCTTCGCCGGCCGGAGCATCGCCGAGCTCAACGCGATGCACCTCGCGCGGCTCGCCGACGTGCTGCGCCCGGCCGCCCGCGGCGCGGTGGACGACCTCCCCGAGGGCCCGGAGCGGCAGATCGCCACGACGCTGTGCGCCGACCTCGTCGCGCGGATCGAGGTCGTCACCGAACTCGGCCTGGGCTACCTCAGCCTGGACCGCACGACACCGACGCTCTCCCCCGGCGAGCTGCAACGCCTGCGCCTGGCGACCCAGTTGCGCTCCGGCCTGTTCGGTGTGGTGTACGTGCTGGACGAGCCCTCGGCCGGGCTGCACCCGGCGGACAGCGAGGCGCTGCTGACGGTCCTGGTGCGGCTGCGGGACGCGGGGAACTCGGTGTTCGTCGTCGAGCACGACATGGACGTGGTGCGCCGCGCGGACTGGATCGTGGACGTCGGACCGCTCGCGGGCGAGCGTGGCGGCCAAGTGCTGTACAGCGGCCCGGTGGACGGGCTGGAGGCGGTCGCCGAGTCCGCCACCCGCCGGTTCCTGTTCGCCGCGGGCCCCGACCCGGCCGCCGGGCGCGCCGCACGCAAGCCGTCGTCGTGGCTGGGTCTGCGCGGCATCGCCCGGCACAATCTGCGCGGCGTGGACGTCGAGCTGCCCCTCGGGGTGTTCACGGCGATCACGGGGGTGTCGGGTTCGGGCAAGTCGACGCTGGTGGGCGTACTGGCCGGGGTGCTGACGGAGCATCTGGGGCCTTCCGGCGCGGTTGAGGACGCGGCCGTTCCCGCGGACGCCGCCGAGGGCGACGGCGGCGAGGACGAGGCGTGGGAAGGCGCCGGCGCCGGGCCGGCGTTCGGCGTCCTGGCGGACGGCCTGCAGGCGGTGGACCGGCTGGTACGGGTGGACCAGAGGCCCATCGGCCGCACCCCGCGCTCCAACCTCGCCACCTACACCGGTCTGTTCGACGCGGTGCGCAAGCTCTTCGCGGCCACCGACGACGCGCGGCGGCATGGCTACAAGGCCGGGCGCTTCTCCTTCAACGTCGCGGGCGGCCGCTGCGAGACCTGCCAGGGCGAGGGCTTCGTCGCCGTCGAGCTGCTGTTCCTGCCCGGCACGTACGCCCCGTGCCCCACCTGCCACGGGGACCGCTACAACGAGGGGACGCTGGGCGTCCGTTACCGGGGGCGGAACGTCGCGGAGGTGCTCGGCATGACCGTGGACGCGGCGGCGGAGTTCTTCACGGACGTCCCTGCGGTCGCCCGGAGCCTGCGCACCCTCCAGGAGGTGGGGCTGGGCTACCTGCGGCTGGGGCAGCCGGCCACCGAGCTGTCGGGCGGCGAGGCGCAGCGGATCAAGCTCGCCTCGGAGCTGCAGCGCGGCCGCCGCGGGCACACCGTGTACCTGCTGGACGAGCCCACCACGGGCTTGCACCCGGCCGACGTGGAGCTGCTGATGGGGCAGTTGCACGGGCTGGTCGACGCCGGCCACTCGGTCTTCGTCGTCGAGCACGAGATGAGCGTCGTGGCGGGAGCCGACTGGGTGATCGACCTGGGCCCCGGCGGCGGGGACGCCGGAGGGAGGATCGTCGCCACCGGGCGGCCCGCGGAGGTGGCCGGGGCGGGCGGCAGCCGTACGGCGCCCTACCTGGCGCGCCGGCTGACGGGCTGACCGTTCCCTCCGCGGTCCGCCCCCGGCTTCACGCGGCCCGCCAGCCGCTCCAGCGCCGTACTGAGATCTCCACCACGGGCCCCGCGGGCGGACGGCCCGCGTACTGGCCGTACTTGGCGGTCAGCAGGGCGACGCAGCGGGCGGCCGCTGCCGATCCGCCGGGCGGTGAGTGGACGCGGGCCGTGCCGTCGGCGCGGGCCCACCACAGCAGGTCCCAGTCCTCGTCGTAGCGGTCGGCGAGCAGGCAGACCGACGGGTTGGCGTCGATGTTGGCGAGGCGTTTCAGGCGCGTGGTCCGTTTGGGTTTGTGGTCGACGGCCAGCGCGACCGTGTCACCGTCCACGGCGAAGACCACCGGCACCAGGTGCGGCACGCCGGCGGCGTCGGCGGTGGCCAGGCGGGCGACGCGTGCCGCGGCGAAGCGCTGCCGCGCCTCGCCGCTCGTCAGGGCCGGCATCGGGTCCTCCCCTCGTCATGGCCCGCCGGGTCAGCGGAACCGGTCGGTCAGCGCGGCCAGTTGATCCAGGTGCTCCAGCGTCTCCCGTTCGGGCAGTGTCGGCAGGTAGAGCAGCACCCGTTCGACGCCGAGCCGCTGGTAGCCCTCGAGCTGCTCGGGGCCGCCGCGGACCCCGTACACCGTCACGGGCACGTCGCGTCCGGCGACCTCCCGCAGCCGCTCGATGCCCGGGCCCAGGTCGTCCGGCGTGTTGCTGTTGGCGAGCCAGGCGTCGCCGAATTCGGCGACCCGGCGGAACGCGCCCTCGCCGCCGCCGACGTAGATCGGTGGGTGCGGCCGCTGCACCGGCTTCGGCCAGGCGAAGACGGGGTCGAAGTCGACGAACCGGCCGTGGAACTCGGCCTCGTCAGAGGTCCACAGCTCGCGGATCGCCCGCAGCCGTTCGTCGGTCAGCCGGCCGCGCGTGGCGGGGTCGGCGCCGTGGTTCCGCATCTCCTCGCGGTTCCAGCCGGCGCCGACGCCGAAGACGGCACGGCCGTCGGAGACCAGGTCGAGGGAGGCCACCTCCTTGGCCGTGTGGATCGGGTCGCGCTGCGGGATCAGCGCGATCCCTGTGCCCAGCAGCAGCCGGCGGGTGACGGCGGCGATCACGGACAGGGCGACGAAGGGGTCGAGGGTCCGGTAGTACATCTCCGGCAGCTCACCGCCCCCGGGGTAGGGGCTCTCGCGCCGCACCGGGATGTGGCTGTGCTCGGCGATGAAGAGCGAATCGAACGCCCGTTCCTCCAGTGCGGTTCCGAGCGGGGCGGGGCGGATGCCCTGATCGGTGATGAAGGTCGAGATCCCGATGTACACGACGGCTCCGTGGGTTGCGGCGAGCTGATGGCACCGCTGTGCTCCCTACCCCGCCCGGGTGGCCGCGCGGCCACGACCACCCGGAAGGAGCATCGCGCCGGGTGTCCCTCAGCCGCCCGCAACGGGCCGTGCGGGCACCGGCGCCCGCTTGCGCCGGTGCAGTTCCACGGCGAGCGGCGCGGCGGTGAACACCGAGGACCAGGTGCCCACCGCGAGCCCGATGAGCAGGGCCAGCGCGAAGTCGGCGAGCGATCCCTCCCCCAGCACGGCGAGCGCGGCAAGGACGAACGCCGCGCCCATCCCGGTGTTCACGGTGCGGGGCACCGTCTGCAGGACCGCCGCGTTGGCGACACGGGCGAAGGGGCGCCTGCGGTCGCGCCGGGCCAGTTCCCTGACCCGGTCGAAGAGACGACGGAGTCGTTGACCGATTGACATCCTCGCCGCCCTGAAGGACGGCGATTCCCACCTACCGTGCCGTGGAGGGCTGCGGTGTCGGGTGGGTTCCCGTTTCGCTGCGCGGTGCCGGTACGGATACCGGTCTTACCTGCGCTCCACGGGCTGACACGGCCAGTCCGGCCGCCTTGGCGACGTTGACCGCCGCGTTGATGTCCCGGTCCAGGACCGCCCCGCACGCCCCGCAGGTCCAGATGCGGACGTGCAGGGGTTTGGGGCCGTCCTTGACGCCGCACTGCGAGCACACCTGAGAGGTCGGCTCGAAGCGCCCGATCCGGATGAAGGTAGGTCCCCGATCTTCGGCAGCCGCAACTTCCCGCCCGCCGTGAGGGACCAACGGGCGTTCGCGGTAAACCGCACGGCCTGCCGCGTGTCCCGCTTCGACTTGTACCGGGGTGCGCCCACGCGGGGGCGCTTACCCTTCAGCCCGTCGAAGAAGTTCCGGTACGCCGCATCCAGGTCCCGCAGAGACTGCTGCAGCACGACCGCCGAGACCTCGTTGAGCCAGACCCGCTCCGCAGTGGTCTTCGCCTCAGTGATCAGCGCCTTGGACAGTTCCCCAATCTTCGGAAACGGCAGCCCCTCGCTGCGGGCGGTCTCACGAGCCCGCAGCGCGTCGTTGTAAACCACCCGCGCACACCCGAACGCCCTCGACAGCGCAGCGCGCTGACCAACACTCGGGTACAGGCGGAAGCTGTACCGAAGCTGCACCCCCATCACGCTACACAGCTGATACACGGAGATCGATCAGAACATCCATACAGCCCGTCCCCGCCTCTTCCCCATACATGCCCAATACGCTTCCAGGCTCCATCAGGAGTTCCCCGACCTCGTCCGGCATTACTGACGGACACAGCACCTGCGTCGGGCCCGTACCTCGCCGGGTCGGTCGGCGGCGCGCCGCTCAGCACCGTGAAGCAATACATCGAACAGCAGGACCGACCGCTCTGACTCGCGCCGATACCAACAATGCGGATACGTCCACACACCTGAGGTCGGAGCGTGCCAAGGAATCGCTTCACCACCAGGCTGGAACCCGGCGGACTGCGAATCGACCCGGTAGGAGCCGGCGCCGTCCACCGAGTTGCACGACCGGATGCGGGATGGTGGCCTGAAGAGGTGTCGTGCCGGGGAGGCAGGGATGGCGACAGCGTCGATGCGTACGGTCCGGCTGTCCTCGAGGGACGTCCCCGCGCTCGGCCAGGGCACCTGGTACCTCGGCACGGATCCGGGCCGCCGCCGCGAGGAGGTCGCCGCCCTGCGGCTCGGTGTGGACCTGGGCATGTCGATCGTCGACACCGCCGAGATGTACGGGGACGGCGCGGCGGAGGAACTGGTCGGGGAGGCCATCGCGGGCCACCGTGCCGAGGTGTTCCTCGTCAGCAAGGTGCTGCCGGACCACGCCGACCGCCGTGGCGTCGTCGCGGCCTGCGAGGCGAGTCTGCGACGGCTCCGCACGGACATCCTGGACCTGTACCTGCTGCACTGGCGGGGGCGGCATCCGCTGGAGGAGACGCTGGCCGGGTTCACCGAACTGATGGCCGCCGGCAAGATCCGCACCTGGGGGGTCAGCAACCTGGACGCCGGGGACATGGCCGAACTGGTCTCCCTCCCGGGCGGTTCGGCCGTGGCGGTGGACCAGGTGCTCTACAACCTCACCCGGCGCGGCATCGAGTGGGACCTGCTCCCCTGGTGCCGGCGCAACCGGGCCGGGGTGATGGCGTACTCCCCCATTGAGCAGGGCAGACTGCTGCGTTCCGCAGCGCTGCCGGCCGTGGCGGACGGCCTCGGCGCCACGCCCGCCCAGGTGGCGCTGGCGTGGGTGCTGGAGCAGGGCGTGGCGGCGATCCCCCGCTCGGGGCGGCCCGAGCACGTGCGCGAGAACCGCGCCGCGGCGGACCTCAGACTCCCCGCGGAAGCGCTGGCGGCGCTGGACGCCGCCTTCCCGCCGCCCCGCGGGCCGGTGCCGTTGGAGGTGCTCTGAGGGGTGCCGTGCCCGGTCAGGGAGCCGACGGCACGGGTGCGGGTACCGGTGCGGGTGCGGCGAGGAGCCGTTCGATGCCCAGGTCGAGGGCGGCTTCCAGGTGCGTGAGCGAGCCCGTCGACATCAGGATCGAGACACCGCCCTGGATGCCCGCGAGGAGGGCGGCCGCGACACGGTCGGCGTCCAGCTCCGGTGAGATCTCCCGCCGCTCCTGCATGGCCCGGATGCCGGTGGTGATCTGGGCCTGCCACGAGGCGAGGAGTTCCTTGGTGACGGCCTGCGCACCGGGCGTGGCGGGGCTCAGCTGCGAGATGAGCGTGCCGAGCGGGCACTGCTGCCCCTGCCGCCGGTAGCGGTCGACGACCGCGTCCCGCCAGTCGTACCAGGCCTGCCAGGAGGTGAGCGCGCCGAGGTGCGGCTGCTGGTCGGCCAGGACCCGGCCGGCCTCGTGCCGGGCCACGACGAGCAGCAGTTCCTCCTTGCCGCCGGGGAAGTAGTGGAAGAGCTGGCTCTTGCTGGTGGCCGTGCGGGCGCGGATGTCGTCCAGGGTGGTCTCGACCGCGCCTCGCTCGCGGATCTCCTCCGCGGCCCCCTCGACGATGCGCTGCCGGGTGGCGGCGCCCTTGGCCGTCAGTCGTGCTGCCATGCCCCCATCCTGCCACTTTCTGGACTTGCAGGTCCAATTTCCGGGTGGCACCTTGGCCGTTCCCAGCCGGTTCACGGAGAAAGGTGCGCAAACATGACCCAGCGACTCACCGGGCGGACGGCCCTGGTCACCGGTTCCACCACGGGCCTCGGCGCCGCCATCGCGGCGGCCCTGGCCGCCGAGGGCGCGTTCGTCGTCGTCAGCGGACGCGACGCTGCCCGCGGTGCCGACGTGGTGGCACGCATAGAGAAGGACGGGGGCTCGGCGGCGTTCGTCGGCGCCGACCTGTCGGGCGGCGCCGACGCGGTCGGCCGCCTCGCCACCGACGCGCTCGCGGCGGCCGGCGGCCGGATCGACGTCCTCGTCAACAACGCGGCGCTCCTGCTCGCGCCCACGCCCACCGCCGAGGTCCCGCAGGAGACCGTCGACCAGGCACTGGCGGTGAGCGTGCGGTCGGTGTTCCTCCTCACCGGTCTGCTGGCGCCGCCCATGGCCGAGCGCGGCCACGGCGCCGTGGTCAACCTGGGGTCCATCAACGGCATGCGGGGCATGGCGCATTCGGCGCTCTACAGCATGACCAAGGCGGCCGTGCACTCGCTCACCATGTCGTGGGCAGCGGAGTACGGACCGCACGGGGTCCGGGTCAACACCGTGGCTCCCGGTCCCACCCTGACGGAGAAGGTCGCGGCGATGGAGGAGCACCTGACCCCGATCATCTCGCGCATGCCCTCGCGCCGCGCCGGCGACCCGGCGGAGGTGGCGTCGGCCGTCGTGTTCCTGGCGAGCGACGAGGCCTCGCAGATCCACGGCGCCACGCTCACCGTCGACGGCGGGTTCACCGCGGTGTAGCGACCGGCCGCCGACGGGTGACCGCGTCCGGTGCTTGCCACAATGAGGGCATGACCAGCGCCGGTCGCTACGGTGAGCGCGTCTTCCGCCCGGAGGACGCCGGTGAGGACGACCGCATCGACCTCGCCGCCGCCACGTACGACGACACCACCCTCGCCCGCCTCCGGCAGCTCGGGGCGGGCCCCGGCTGGCGCTGTCTGGACGTCGGCGCCGGCACGGGCACGGTGGCGCGCAGGCTGCTGCGCGAGGCCGGGGTCAGCGAGGTGCTCGCGGTCGACCGGGACGTACGTTTCCTGGCGGCACGCCCGACGCCGGGCCTCACGGTGCGGCAGGCGGACGTCACCGTGGACGACTTCCCGCCGGGGCGGTTCGACCTCGTCCACGCGCGGTTCGTGCTGATGCACCTGCCGTCGCCGGAGCGGATGATCGCCACGCTAGGCGGCCTGCTCGCCCCCGGCGGCGTCCTCGTGGTCTGCGACGCCGTGGACCTGACCACCGCCGCCGCCCCCGACACGCCGTACACGCTGGCCATGCGGGCGATGTGGCGGGGGCTGCGCGACACCATCGGCACCGACGTCTCACGGGTGCCGCGCTACCCCGGGATGCTCAGGGCGGCCGGGCTCCGATCGGTCGCGGCGGAGATCCACGTTCCGCCGCTCCTGCCGGGCAGCACGATCAGCCGGTTCTGGGCGGAGACCTGGGACCGGACCCGGACCACCATGATCGCCACCGGCCTCGTCGACGACACCCTCGTCGACGAGGCCCTGCGCTACCTGGACTCCCCCCGGTGCGCCGACCTGTCCCCCGGCATGCTCACGGCCTGGGGCCGGTCCCCCTCGGAGGGCATCACCTGACCGGCCCCCCATGACGTGCGGGCGCGCGGGACCACGAGGAGGGTGGGCGGTGGTGTAGTTGGAGGGCTCCGACTCTCCCCGTTCGAGCCCTCATCGCCATGAGTCGGGCCCCTGCCGCAACGACGCGGCAGGGGCCTGGGGCATGCTCGGGCGCCCTCCGCCGCGAGCGCCGCCCGCAGTCGGCGCACTTCGGCGACCGCTGCTCCTCCACGACGAACTCGCCCCGGAGCAAGGCGAGGAGCCCGCCGACAGGCGCCCCGACCCGCCGCCGGCCGACCCCACCGTGCCCGGCGTCGGACACCGCACCGGGCTCGCCGACACCGGCACCCCGTATCTCGCCGCGGCCGCGGCGGCGGGCAGCCACCGCGTCCCCTTCAAGGGGCGCCCGATGCAGGCAAGTCAATGCCCGACGGGCAGCTGACCGCAGTGCCGCTGCCCGGCCGGCTCGTCATCGAGCGGCCCCTGTCCTGCGCGCCGCACCACTCGGCCCCGCGACCTCTCGTCGTCGGCGGGAACGGACTGACGCGGCCGGGCGCCGTCTCGCTCCCCCATCAAGGCGCGCTCTTCCTGGACGAGGCACCCGAATTCAACGAGCAAGCCCGCGGCGCATCCTGGCGCGCAAGTGTGCTGAAGTGAACGTCGGCGCACAGCCGTTCGTCCGAAACGGCGACCTCACGCCCGCGTTTTGACCCGGGCGAGGTGGAGTTCGTCGTCCCACTCGCTGCCGGGTGACGCGCTCGCGGCACATCGCCCGGTCGCGCCGGCCCGCCTCCCGTTCACGGCCTTGGCCCGGTCAGCCACCGGCGGCGGCCGCCAAGTCCCCCGGCACCAGGGAGAACAGGACGAGGTCGACGCGGCCGGTGTGCACGAACCCCGCGTTGCGCAGGACGCCTTCACGGCGCAGGCCGGCCTTCGCGGCGACGCGCTGGGAGGCGGTGTTGCCCGTCGCCGCGCGGAGTTCCAGGCGCTGGAAGCCCTGTTCGGCCAGTAGCCACGTCGCGAGGGCCCGGGTCGCCTCCGTGGCGATGCCGCGTCCCCTCGCCCAGGGGGACACCCAGTAGCCGACCTCGCTCGTCAGCGCCCGCCAGTCGGTCCGCTTCAGGCCGACTGTGCCCAGCAAACGTCCGCCGTCCGCGTCGGTGACGGCGAAGTGGATGCCGTCGCCGGACTCGCGCAGGGCGTGGGAGACCGTCGTGCACCAGGCCGTCGCGTGGTCGAGCGTGTAGGGGCGGGGCAGGGGCAGCCATCGCTGGGTGTGGGGGTCATCACAGCCGGCCCGGGTGTCATGGGCGTCGTCCGGGGTGAACGGGCGCAGGAGGAGCCGTTCGGTGCGCAGGACCGTGTCCGGGAACACATCCGTCTCCGTCGTCGTCTCCGTCCGCCGCCGGCCGCCGGGTTGGGCAGACGGTAGCAGCACGCCGTGCCGTACCGGAGCCCGCGCGGAGGCCGTGACGCACTGTCACGGCCCGCGCGGTGCGTGGTGACGGTGCATTGAGGCGACATTTCGGACTTATCGCCGGACTTGCCGCATATAACTCCCCAACTGAGAGTGGGCCCTTGACACTCCGCCCGCCGAGGTTCATGGTTCCTCACATCGCTCGTTTAAACCGGTTCAAACGCGAGGTTACGAGATCCCTTCGCGTTGGTTGCCCCGGTATGCGAGTGCAAGAACGTGCTGCCTCCGGCGCCGAAGGTGCCGCCGGACGGTGTGCCCCTCGGGGTACGCCGGCCGACGGGACCCGCGGATGCGGAAGTGGCGCCCTTCCGCCGCCGTACACGGAGAGTCCGCATGGCCAGACGCCCCACGATCGCCGATGTCGCCCAGCTGGCGGGTGTGTCCCGGGCGACGGTCTCCTTCGTCCTCAACGACCGCCCCGGCGTGGCCGCCTCGACCCAGGAACGGGTCCGCGCGGCGGCCGAGAAGCTGGGCTGGACGCCGAGCCGCAGCGCCCGCGCGCTGTCGACCGGGCGGGCCAGGGCCGTCGGTCTGGTGCTGACCCGTGAGCCCGACCTGATCGGCACCGACCCCTTCTACCCGGCCTTCATGGCGGGCATCGAGTCCGTCATATCCGAGTCCGGCGACGGCCTCATGCTGCACGTGACGGGCCCCGGCAACGAGATGGACACCTACCGCCGCCTGGTGGACGACCAGCGCGTGGACGGGGTGTTCCTCACCGACCTGCGCGTGGGCGACCCCCGCCCCGCGCTGCTGCGGGAACTGGGCCTGCCCGCCGTGGCCGTCGGCGCCGACGACGGCGTCGAGGGGATCGCCACCGTGAACCTGGACGACCGGCCGGTGGTCGCGGGCGCCGTCCGCCACCTCGTCGTACTCGGCCACCGCCACATCGCCTACGTCGCGGGCCCCGAGGAGTACCTGCACGCCCAGCGGCGGCTGGGCGCCTGGCGGGACGCGCTCGCGGAGGCGGGCCTGCCCCCGGGCCCGGTGCTGCCGGGCGGCTTCACCGCCGAGGGCGGCGCGCTCGCGACGCAGGCCCTGATCACGCGGGGCGACCGGCCCACCGCCATCGTGTACGCCAACGACCTGTCGGCCACCGCGGGCATGGCGGTCGCACAGGAGGCCGGCCTGCGGCTGCCCGACGACCTGTCGGTGGTCGGCTTCGACGACGTACCGCTGGCCTCCTGGACCAGACCCTCGCTCACCACCTGTCGTGCCGACGCCGCCACCTGGGGCCGCGCCGCCGCACTCGCCCTGATCGAGACGATCGAGCAGGGCACCACCCCGCACGTGGAACTGGACCCGGCCGCGCTCATGGTGCGCGGGTCCACGGGCCCGGCCCCCGCCGGCACCGCCCGCCCCTGAACGCGCGCCCGACGCGCCCACGACGTTCTCCGCTCGCCGGAGGGCCGCCACCGAGGCAGGACGACGCCCCGGAACGACCTCTCCCCACCCCTTGAGAACCCGGAGCCACCGCAATGAAGAAAACCCTCCTGACCGTCCTCTCGGCCGTCGCCCTGACCGTGCCCCTCGCGGCGTGCGGCAGCGGCGGATCGGACTCCGCCGCGGGCGGCGACGCCGCCCACGGGCCGATCACGGTCTGGTACTCCAACAACGCCCAGGAGGTCGCCTGGGGCAAGAGCATGGTCGCGTCCTGGAACGCCGCCCACCCCGACGAGAAGGTGAAGGCGCAGGAGATACCGGCGGGCAAGAGCTCCGAGGAGGTCATCGGCGCGGCCATCACGGCGGGCAACGCCCCGTGCCTGATCCTCAACACCGCCCCCGCGGCCGTGCCCGGCTTCCAGAAGCAGGGCGGCCTGGTGGCCCTGGACGACTTCCCCGGTGGGGAGGCGTACCTCAAGGCGCGGACCGGCGACCGGCTCTCGCAGTACGCGTCGCCCGACGGCAAGCACTACCAGATGCCCTGGAAGAGCAACCCCGTCATGATCTTCTACAACAAGGACCTGTTCAAGAAGGCCGGGCTCGACCCCGAGCACCCCAAGCTCTCCACTTACCAGGACTTCCTGACCACCTCGCGCGCCCTGGTGAAGGGCGGTGTGCACGCCGCCATCTGGCCGGCGCCCACCTCCGAGTTCTACCAGTCCTGGTTCGACTTCTACCCGCTCTTCGCGGCCCAGACCGGCAAGCAGCTCGTCGAGGACGGCAAGGCCCAGTTCGCCTCGCCCGACGGCGTCAAGGCCGCCGAGTTCTGGAAGACCATGTACGCGGACCGCCTGGCCCCCAACGAGCAGTACAACGGTGACTCCTTCGCCGACGGCAAGTCCGCCATGGCGATCGTCGGCCCGTGGGCCGTCTCCGTCTACGGCGACAAGGTCAAGTGGGGCGCCGTGCCGGTGCCCACCGCGACCGCCACCGAGGCCAAGGGCACCTTCAGCGACGAGAAGTCCATCGGCATGTTCACCGCGTGCAAGAACAAGGGCACGGCCTGGGACGTGCTGAAGTTCGCCACCAGCAAGGAGCAGGACGGCAAGCTGCTGGAGGCCACCGGCCAGATGCCGATGCGGCAGGACCTCCCGGCCGCGTTCCCCGACTACTTCGCCTCGCACCCGGACTACAAGACCTTCGCCGAGCAGGCCGACCACACCGTCGAGGCCCCGAACGTGCCGAACTCCGTCGAGATCTGGCAGACGTTCCGCGACGCCTACACCAAGTCCGTGATCTTCGGGAAGGGCGACGTCGAGAGCGCCTTCCGCGAGGCCGCGGGCAAGGTCGACGGCCTGGCGAAGCAGTGAGTCACGGCCATGTCCTCCACGCACCATGACGTCCTCCGCCCCGGGTCCGCCCGGGGCGGGGCCCGCCCCCGGACCGACCGCGAGCCGCGGCCGCGCCGGCTGCGGTTCGCGGGCCGGCAGCCCATCGGCCTCGCCTTCGTCTCCCCGTACCTGATCTACCTGGCCGCGATCTTCCTGTACCCGCTCGGTTTCGCGGTGTGGATCTCCTTCCACGACTACTTCTTCGCCGCGCCGGGCGCCCAGGTGGACCGTCCCTTCGTGGGGCTGGCCAACTACACGGCCGTCCTGACCGATCCGGCCGTGTGGCGATCCTTCGGCAACATCGCGGTCTTCCTGGTCATCAACGTGCCGCTGACGGTGGCGGCGTCCCTCGTGCTCGCCACCGCCCTCAACTCCAAGCTGCGGGCGCGCACGTTCTTCCGGACGGCCTACTACGTCCCGTACATCACCGCCAGCGTCGCCGTCGTCGGCGTGTGGCTCTTCCTGTTCAACTCCAACGGCCTGGTGAACAAGGCGCTCGGGCCGCTGGCACCGGACCCGTCGTGGCTGGTCAACTCGCACCTCGCGATGCCGACCATCGCGCTGTTCGTCGCCTGGAAGCAGCTCGGCTTCTTCATCGTGCTCTACCTTTCGGCGCTGCAGAACGTGCCCGGCGAGCTCTACGAGTCCGCCGCGCTCGACGGCGCGGGCAAGGTGCGCATGTTCTGGTCGATCACGGTGCCGGCGGTGCGCACCGCCACCCTGCTGGTGCTGGTCCTGGCGACGGTGACCGGGGCGAACCTGTTCACCGAGCCGTACCTGCTGACCAGCGGCGGCGGACCGGACGGGGCCACCACCTCACCGGTGCTGCTGATGTACCAGCGCGGTCTGCAGCAGGGCCACCCGGACGAGGCGGCGGCGATCGGCGTGATCCTCGTCGTGCTGATCACCGGCATCTCCCTCGTCTACCGCCGAGTGCTGGAGAGGGACTGACATGACCGACGTCCACGCTCCCGCGCACAAGCGCCGCCCGGCAGGGCACAGTCCGCACACGCACTCCCGCGGCCGCCGGATCCTGTCGCGGCTGGCGCTGCTCGCCGGGGCCTTCGCCTTCCTCTTCCCCTTCTACTACATGCTCATCGGCTCCCTGCAGAAGGAGCCCGACAGCAGCCCCGCCGGGGCCTTCCCGCGGCCGGGGAACCTCTCGCTGCACAACTACGAGGAGATCAACTCGGCCATCTCGCTCGGCCGTTCCCTGATCAACTCCGGGATCTTCACCGGCGGCGTCATCGTCTGCACCACGGTCTTCGGCCTGCTGGCGGGATACGCCCTGGCGCGGCTCCACTTCCGGGGCAAGGGCTCCACCTTCGCCCTGGTGCTGCTGGTGCAGGTCGTCCCGTTCCAGCTGCTGATGATCCCGCTGTACATACTGATCGTCCGCGACTACGGCCTGGCCGACTCCTACATCGGGATCATCCTGCCGTTCGCGATCAACACCAGCGCGGTCTTCATCTTCCGGCAGTTCTTCCTGCAGCTGCCGCAGGCGATGTTCGAGGCCGCGCGCATCGACGGCGCGGGCGAGCTGCAGATCCTGTTCCGGATCGCGATCCCGCTGTGCAAACCGGCGCTCGCCTCCGTGGTGCTGCTGAGCTTCACCGGGCCGTGGAACGAGTTCCTGTGGCCGTTCCTGGTCACCAAGGAGCAGACCATGCAGCCGCTCGCGGTGTCCCTGGCCAACTACATCAGCACGGTCTCCTCCGCCGCCGCCAACCCGTTCGGCGCCATCCTCGCCGGCGCCTGCGTGCTGGCCGCGCCCGCGGTGGCCCTCTACCTCGTCTTCCAGAGCCGCTTCACCTCCACCGACCTCGATTCCGCCACGAAGGGCTGAACTCGCCGTGAACGACCGCACCACCAGCACCGCCCGTACCACCGGCTCCAACAGCTCCGTGCCCTACCGCCTGACCCGCGTCGGCGTCGTGATGTCCCCGCTGGCCGGCAAGGCCGACGAGGCCGAGGGCGTGCTCAACCCCGCGTCCGGCCGCACTCCGGACGGCACCCTGCACCTGCTGCCCCGCCTCGTCGCGGAGGGCAACGTCTCCCGCGTGGGCCTCGCCGAGGTCGTGATCGAGGACGGCGTGCCGACCGGCGTCGAGCGCCGCGGCGTCGTCCTCGCCCCCGACGCCGGCTGGGAGCGCGGCAAGAACAACGCCGGCGTGGAGGACCCGCGCACGACGTGGATCGAGGCGCTCGGGCTGCACGTCATGTCGTACGTCGCCTACGGCCCGCTCGGCCCCAAGCCGGCGCTGGCCGTCTCGAAGGACCTGGTCACCTGGGAGCGTCTGGGCCCGATCCAGTTCGCCTACCAGGCCGACCTCGACACCGACCTCAACCTCTTCCCGAACAAGGACGTGGTGCACTTCCCCGAGCCCGTCCCGGGCCCGGACGGCGAGCCCGCCTTCGCCATGCTGCACCGCCCGATGTGGGACCTGGGCTGGTTCCGCCCCGGGGAGGGCGTCCACCTGCCGGCCGGCGTGACCGACGAGCGCCCCGGCATCTGGATCTCCTACGTCCCGGTGGCCGAGGTGGAGAAGGACCTCAGCGCCCTGGCCCGCCCCCGTGACCACCGTCTGGTCGCGCTGTCCGAGCACCCCTGGGAAGAGCTCAAGATCGGCGCGGGCCCGGCCCCGATCCGCGTCGAGGAGGGCTGGCTGCTCATCCACCACGGCGTGTCCGGCACGATCGACGACCCCTTCGCCCAGCAGCAGAAGGTCAGCTACGCGGCGGGCGCGATGATCCTCGACCCGCAGGACCCGTCCCGGATCCTGGCCCGCACCGACGAGCCGCTGATGGAGCCGGAGACGGAGGAGGAGCGTTCCGGCACCGTGCCGAACGTCGTCTTCCCGACCGCGATCGAGGAGATCGACGGCGTGCGCTACGTCTTCTACGGCATGGCTGACGCCCACATCGGCGTCGCCCGCCTGGACCGTGCCGAGTGACCACGCTCGGTCTGGGCCTGGCCGGCTGCGGTGCGTTCGGCGCCTACCTGCTGGACGCCGTGGCCGACCTGCCCGGCGTACGCGTCGTGGCGTGCGCCGACCCCGACGGTGACCGTGCCGCCGCCCTCGCGCGGCGGCACGGCGCCGCCGTCGCCGCCGACGCCGCCGCGCTGGCGGGCCTGCGCGGTGTGGACGTCGTGGCGATCGCCACTCCCCCGGCCACCCACGCGGAGCTCGCCGTCGGCGCGCTGCGCGCGGGCCGGCACGTGTTCTGCGAGAAGCCGCTGGCCGTGACGCTGGAGGACGCCCTGCGGGTGGAGGCCGAGGCCGAACGCTCCGCCGGCGTCCTCGTCGTCGACCACGTCCTGCGCTACAACCCCGTCCTGCGGATGCTGCAGCGGCTGCGCGACGAGGGGCTGCTGGACCCGCTGGTGCGCTTCGCCTTCGAGAACGACGCAGCCGACGAGGACCTGGGCCCCGGCCACTGGTTCTGGGACCCCGCCCACAGCGGCGGCATCCACGTCGAGCACGGCGTGCACTTCTTCGACGCCGCCCGCGCCCTCATGGGCAGCGAGCCCGTCGAGGTGCACGGCACGGCCGTGCGCCGCGAGAGCGGCCCGGTCGACATCGTCGTGGCCACCGCCACCCACCCCGGCGGCGCCGTCGCCACCCACACCCACTCCTTCACCCACGCCCACCGCGCCGAACGGCAGTTGATGCGCCTGGACTACGGCTTCGCCGAGGCCCGGGTCACCGGCTGGATCCCGACCCACGCGACGGTCACGGCCTGGACGGACGAGCAGGGCGCCCGCCGCTGGGAGGACCTGCCCGCGCGCACCGCCGCGCTGCTGGCCGTACCGGGGCTGCGGCCGCACGGCGAGGAGCGGATCACCGTCACGGTGGAACGCGACGCGGGACCGGCGGCGCCCGCCCGCGGCCGCGGTGTGGAGCGGACCGTCCCGCACCGGGTGACCTGCGTGGTCGACCTGGGCGGCGAGGCCCGCAAGCAGCACGTGTACGCCGAGAGCGTGCGCGCCGCCTTCACCGACCTGCTGCGCTGCGCGACCGAGGGCGGCACCCCGGTGGCCGACGCGCGGTCCGGGCGGACCGCGGTCGCGGTGGCCGAGGCCGCCACGCGTTCCGCGGAGACCGGCCGCACCCTGCCGGTCCCGTCCGGCCCGACTGGAGCATGAGGAGCACCGTGAGCACCACCGATCCCGCACCGGCCACGCCCTGGTGGCGGGACGCGGTCTGCTACGAGATCCACCCCCGCGCGTTCGCCGACGGCGACGGGGACGGCGTCGGCGACCTCGCCGGCGCCGCCGCCCGCCTGGACCACGTGGCCCGGCTGGGGGCGGACGCGGTGTGGATCACCCCGTTCTACCCGTCCCCGCTGGCCGACGGCGGCTACGACATCGCCGACCACACCGCCGTCGCCCCCGACCTCGGCACCGACGCGGACTTCGACGCCTTCGTCGCGCGGGCCCACGGCCTGGGGCTGCGGGTCCTGATCGACCTCGTCCCCAACCACACCTCGGACACGCACCCCTGGTTCCGGGAGGCCCTCGCGGCCGGTCCGGGGAGCGCGGCAAGGGACCGCTACCTCTTCCGCACCGGACGTGGCGCGGACGGTGAACTCCCGCCGAACGACTGGGAGTCCGCATTCGGGGGTCCGGCGTGGACCCGTGTCCCCGCACCGGACGGCGGCCCGGGAGAGTGGTACCTGCATCTGCACGCGCCCGAGCAGCCGGACCTCAACTGGCGCCAGCCTGAGGTCGTCGCCGACTTCGAGCGGATCCTGCGGCACTGGCTCGACCGCGGCGTCGACGGTTTCCGCATCGACGTGGCCCACACCCTCTTCAAGGCCCCCGGTCTGCCCGACGCCGGACCCGGGCAGCACCAGGACATCCTGCGCAACCACCTGCTCCCGTACCACGACCAGGAGGAACTGCACCCGCTGTTCCGTTCCTGGCGCCGGCTGCTGGACACCCATCCAGCACCGCCCGGCGCGGTCCCCCCGGGGCAGCGCGTGATGGTGGCCGAGGCCGCCGTGTTCGAACCGGCCCGGCTGGCCCGGTACGTCAGCCCCGGCGAGATGCAGCAGGCCTTCAACTTCGCCTTCCTGGAGTCCCCTTGGGACGGCACGGAGATGCGCGCGGTCATCGAGCGGTCCGTCGCGTCGATGCGGGCCGTCGGGGCACCGGTCACCTGGGTCCTGTCCAGCCACGACGCGGTCCGCCCGGTCACCCGCTACGGCGGCGGGCAGCGCGGCCGGCGCCGGGCCCGGGCCGCCGCGCTGCTCATGCTCGCGCTGCCCGGCGCCGCGTACGTCTACCAGGGCGAGGAGCTGGGGCTGCCGCAGGCCCACGTACCGGACGACCGGCTGCGCGATCCCCTCTGGGAGCGCTCCGGCCACCGCGAGCGCGGCCGCGACGGCTGCCGGGTGCCGCTGCCCTGGGAGGGCCCGGCGGCACCGTACGGTTTCAGCAGCGCCCCCGCGGACGCCTGCTGGTTCCCGCAGCCCGACGACTGGGCGGACCTCACCGTCCGGGCCCAGGGGGACGACCCCGCGTCGATGCTCGCCCTGTACCGCTCCGCGCTGCGGCTGCGGCGCAAGGCGCCGGTCCCGGCGGACGCGGTGCCGGTTCCGCAGGGGCCCGCGGACGGTTCCTGGTTCGCCTTCGACCGCGCGCCGGGGCTGAGGTGCCTGACCAACTTCGGCCCGGATCCGCTGCCCCTCGCGGAGGAGGACGAGGTGCTGCTGGCCAGCACCCCGCTCGACGGCCGCTCGGTGCCCGCGGACACCACCGTGTGGCTCCGTACCGCCGGGACCACGACCGCGATCGCGTCCTAGACCGGCAGTTCCAGGAGTGCGCCACTCGGCGAACGGCCGGCCGGCCGGCGAACGTATCGTCCGGCAGCGCGACGACCTCGACGGCGGCGGGCCCCGCCGCCGTCGGGCGCCCTCGGCCGCGATCACCGGTCTCACTGCATCCGGGGGAGCGACTCCAGCGGCTTGAGGTCGGCGTGCTGCGCGGTGGCGACCAGCGCCTGCACCATCACGGACTCGGGATCCCGGCGGAAGGCGACCAGCCCTATCTCGGCCGCCCGAGCGGGCTCCACCATCGGGACCGCCCGCACCCCGGGCGGCACTCCCAGGGCATGGATCCACGCCAGAGGGGCGATCCCGGCCCATCGCCCGGGCACGACGTGCGCGATCAGCGAGGCGAACGAGTCGGTCTCCACCCTCGCCGTCGGTTCGGCCCCGGCCGCGGCGAAAAGGGCGTCCATGGTGCGCCGTCCCCGCATGGTCGATGTGAGCAGGCACAGTGGCAGGGCCGCCGCCTCCGCCCAGGTCGCCGTGGCGCCGCCGACCGGGGCCCACGAGGCGTCGGTGAGCAGTGCGTACTTCTCCCGGTACAGCGGCACGGTGCGAAAGGCGGCGCGCACCTCGTCGTCCAGGTACGTGACGGCGGCGTCGAGGGTGAAGTCCCTGAGCATCGTGAGGATGTCACTCGACGTCAGGTCGTTCACGATGTGCGCGGTGAGCAGCGGGTGCCGCGTGCACAACGGGTCGACCAGGCGCGGCACGGCGGTGGCCGCGCTGGGCACGACGCCGATGCGGATGCGGCCGCTCAGTCCGGTGCGCATGGCGGCGACCTCGCCCTCCATGGCGTCCCGGTCGGCCAGGATCTGCCGCGCCCACACCACGACGCGCTCGCCCTCGGCGGTGAGGCCGTCGAACCGCCGGCCCCGCTGGATCAGCGGGACCCGCATCTCCTCCTCCAGCTTGCGGATGCCCTCGGACAACGAGGGCTGGGACACCCCGCAGCACTGCGCGGCACGGGCGAAGTGCCCCTCCTGCGCCAGGGCCACCAGGTATTCGAGCTGCCGGAAGAGCACGGCTGAGCACCTCTCAGGATTCCGCCGACCGGGAGACGCGTCGGACCTGTTCCCGGGTTCCGAGCTGTATACCAAGTCGCTCCCGGCGGGCCGACGGCGCCCGCCTCCGCGAAGTGCCCGGAGCGCTCGTGCTCCCAGTGAACCCGTGAGTGCCGTGCGGGGCGAGTCGAGGACGTGGTCACGACGCCACCGGGCGCGGAACGGATGCCGCCCGGAGGGCGGCACCCCTCGCGCACGCGCCGCCGGGCGACGCTCCGCGTCAGGCGACGGGCTGGGCCACGCGCAACCGCTCGGCGCCGGTGTACACGTTCGCCGAGCGGCCGCGCAGGAAGCCCACCAGGGTCATCCCCGTCTCGGCGGCCAGGTCCACAGCGAGGGAGGACGGCGCGGACACCGCGGCCAGCACCGGGATGCCCGCCATCGCCGCCTTCTGCACGAGTTCGAAGGACGCCCGCCCGCTGACCATGAGCACGGTGCCCCGCAGCGGCAGCAGCCCCTCCTGCAGCGCGTGGCCGACCACCTTGTCGACGGCGTTGTGGCGGCCCACGTCCTCACGCAGGCACACCATCTCGCCGTCCGTCGTGAACAGCCCGGCCGCGTGCAGCCCGCCCGTGCTGTCGAAGACCCGCTGCGCCGCCCGCAGCCGGTCGGGAAGGGTGAAGAGCACCTCGGAGTCGATCTCCGCGCCGTCTTCCGCCACGCTCCAGTGCTGCGTGGTCCGCACCGCGTCCAGGCTCGCCTTGCCGCACAGACCGCAGGAGGAGGTGGTGTAGAAGTTGCGCTCCAGGGAGAGGTCAGGGAGGCGCACACCAGGCGCCAGGACGACGTCGACGACGTTGTAGGTGTTGCCGTCGTCGGCCGTGGCGCCGGCGCAGTAGCGGATGCCCAGCACCTCGTCCGGACCGTGGATGACGCCCTCGCTGACGAGGAAGCCCACCGCGAGGTCGAAGTCGCTGCCCGGGGTGCGCATGGTGATGGTCAGCGCGCGGCCGCCGACCCGGATCTCCATCGGCTCCTCGGCGGCCAGCGTGTCCGGGCGGTGCCCGGGCACCCCGTCCCTGATCCGCAGCACCCGCCGCCGCGCGGTCACCCGGCCCATGCCGCCGCCTCCAGTCGTACGACGACGGCCTTGGAGGTGGGGCAGTTGCTGACGTCCGCGACGCTGTCCAGCGGGACCAGGACGTTGGTCTCCGGGTAGTAGGCGGCGGCCGACCCCCGGGAGGTGGGGTAGGGCACCAGGCGGAAGGACTCGGCCCGGCGCTCGCTGCCGTCGGTCCATATGCTCACCAGGTCCACCATCTGCATCTCGGTGAGCCCCAGGGCCTCGATGTCCTCGGGGTTGACCATGACGATCCGGCGGCCGCCCCGGATGCCGCGGTAGCGGTCGTCCATGGCGTACGGGATGGTGTTCCACTGGTCGTGCGACCGCAGGGACTGCAGGATGAGGTGGCCCTCGGGTGCCCGCGGCATCTCGAAGTCGTTGCGGGTGAAGACGGCCTTGCCGCTCGGCGTCCGGAAGGTCATCGCGTTCACCGGGTTCGGCAGCTGGAAGCCGCCCGGTTCGGCGACGCGCCGGTTGAAGTCCGCGAACCCCGGCACGACCCGGGAGATCCGGTCCCGCACGGTGCCGTAGTCGGCCTCGAACTCCTCCCAGCCGATCGCCGGTGAATCGCCGAGGGTGGCCCGGGCCAGCCGGCTGATGATCGCCACCTCGCTCAGCAGGTCGGGGGAGGCGGGCGCCAGCTTGCCGCGGGAGGCGTGCACCATGCTCATGGAGTCCTCGACGGTGACGAACTGCTCGCCGCCCGCCTGGACGTCCCGGTCGCTGCGGCCCAGGGTGGGCAGGATCAGTGCGGTGTCACCGCACACGGTGTGCGAGCGGTTGAGCTTGGTGGAGATGTGCGCCGTCAGCCGGCAGCGGCGCATCGCCTGCTCCGTGACGTCGCTGTCGGGGGTCGCCCGGATGAAGTTCCCCGCCACCCCGAGGAAGAACTTCGCCTCGCCGTCGCGCATGGCACGGATGGCGTCGACGGAGTCGTGGCCGTGCTTGGCGGGGGGTGTGAAGCCGAACTCCCGTCCCAGGGAGTCGAGGAAGCTCTGCGGCATCTTCTCCCAGATGCCCATGGTGCGGTCGCCCTGGACGTTGCTGTGGCCGCGCACCGGGCACGCCCCGGCGCCGGGCCTGCCCAGGTTGCCGCGCAGCATCAGGAAGTTGACGATCTCGCGGATGGTCGGCACACCGTGCTTCTGCTGCGTGACGCCCATGGCCCAGCAGACGATGACGCTCTTGGCGGCCAGGACGCGCTCGTGGACCTGCTCGATCTCCTCGCGCGTCAGGCCGGTGGCCGTCAGCACGTCGTCCCAGGACGTCTTGCGCGCGTGCTCGGCGAACTCCAGGAAGCCCGCGCTGTGCTCGCGGATGAAGTCGTGGTCCAGGACCGTACCGGGAGCGGCGTCCTCGGCCTCCAGGAGCAGCAGGTTCAGCGCCTGGAAGAGGGCGAGGTCGCCGCCCGCGCGGATGTGCAGGAACTGGTCGGCGATGACCGTGCCGCGCCCGATGACGCCGCGCGCCTTCTGCGGGTGCTTGAACCGCATCAGCCCGGCCTCGGGGAGGGTGTTGACGGCGACGACGCTTCCGCCGGCCCGCTTGGTCTCCTCCAGTGCGGACAGCATGCGCGGGTGGTTGGTGCCGGGGTTCTGGCCGACGACGAAGATCAGGTCGGCTTCGTGGATGTCGTCCAGGCTGACGGTGCCCTTGCCGACGCCGAGGGTCTCGTTCATCGCGGCGCCGCTCGACTCGTGGCACATGTTGCTGCAGTCCGGCAGGTTGTTGGTGCCGTAAGCGCGGGCGAAGAGCTGGAGGAGGAAGGCGGCCTCGTTGCCCACCCGTCCGGAGGTGTAGAACAGGGCCTCGTCCGGGGAGTCCAGGGCCCGCAGCTCCTCGGCCATCAGGGCGATGGCGTCGTCCCAGGAGATGGGCTCGTAGTGCTCCGCGCCCGGCCGCTTGACCATCGGTTCGGTCAGTCTGCCCTGCTGGTTGAGCCAGTAGTCGGACTTGCGGCCCAGTTCGCCGACGGTGTACCGCTCGAAGAACTCGCGCCGTACGCGGTGCGACGTCGCCTCGTCGTTGATGTGCTTGGCGCCGTTCTCGCAGTACTCGTTCATGTGCCGCTTGCCCGGCACGGCCTCCGGCCAGGCGCAGCCGGGGCAGTCGATGCCCTTGGCCTGGTTGATGTTCAGCAGGGTCAGCATGGTCCGGCGGGGCGACGTCTGGCTCAGCGAGTACTGCAGCGCGTGCGTGACCGCGGGGAGACCGGTCGCCCAGTCCTTGGGCGAGGTGATCTCCAGGTGCTCGTCCGTTGGGTCCTCCAGAGCGCTCATGCCTGCCCTGCCTTCCCGGCTTCCGACACCGCGGAAACCGCCGCGAATCCCGATTCGCAGAAAAGCTAGACCCGCTTCACCGGCCCGTCAAAGAGGCCGTTCCTTTTGCTTGATAGGCGGCGCCGATCAAGGAAACCAGGGGCGAACTCCCTGCTCGTCGCGGCACTGTACGCATCCGGGGGAACGCCGCGAAAAAGCGGGCACAAAAAATGCCTCGCCGTCCGGGGATTTCCCCGGGGACGTCCCTTCCGTCGCCCACGGGAATTCAGGAGCGGATCTGCGCCCCTCTAGAGGGCGATGGTCTGCTCGGTCCAGATGGTCTTGCCACGCTCCCGGTAGCGGGTGCCCCAGCGCTCCGCGAACTGGGAGACCAGCAGCAGGCCGCGGCCGCCCTCGTCGGTGGTGCGGGCGTGGCGCAGGAAGGGTGCGGCGCTGCTGGTGTCGGAGACCTCACAGGTCAGCGCCCGATCGCGGATGAGCCGCAGCTGGATGGGCGGTGCCGCGTACCGGATGGCGTTGGTGACCAGCTCACTGACGATGAGTTCGGTGGCGAAGCACTCCTCGTTCAGGGCCCACGCCGCGAGCTGACGTGTCGTCAGCGTCCGGGCGGTGGCCACCGCGGCGGGGTCGCACGGCAGGTCCCAGGTGGCGACGGAGTCCGGGCCCAGGGGCCGGGGGCGGGCCACGAGCACCGAGGCGTCGTGGTCCGGGTCCGCGGGGACCAGGGCGTCGGTGAGCAGCAGGCTCATGTCCTGGGGGGAGTCGCAGGGCGTGGCCAGCAGCCGTTCGAACTCCGCCCGACCGGTCGCCTCCGGGTGGCTCTGCAGGAGCCCGGGGGTGCGGAGCACCAGCATGGACCCCTCGGGCAGTTCCAGGGTGGCCATCTCGAAGGACGGCCCGGGGCGGCCGAGCGGTTCGCCCGCCGGGGCGTCCGGGGTCCGCACGGTGTGGTCGGGATGGACGACCGCCGGCGGCGGATGGCCCGCCGAGGCCATGGTGCTCTGCCGGGTCACGGGGTCGTAGACCAGGTAGAGGCAGGTGGCCCCGACCGGGGAGCCTGAGCCCGCGCCCTCGTGCTCCTGGGCGAGGTTGCGCACCAGGTCGTCCAGGCGGGCGAGGACCTCGTCGGGGGCCTGGTCCAGGTTGGCCAGGGTGTGCACGGCCGCCCGGAGCCGGCCCATGGTGGCGGCGGTGCGCATGCCACGGCCGGGGGTGCTGCCGCTGACGAGGGCGACCCGTGCGCCGGGCAGCGGGATGACCTCCGTCCAGTCGCCGCCGGCACCGGAACGCACCAGGTGGTGGGCCCACTCCACGGCGCTGGGCGCGGGCAGCCGCTGGGGCAGCATGCCGCGCTGCAGGGCGAGGACGGCGTTGCGTTCGCGCACGTAGCGGTGGGCGTTGTCCAGCGCCATCGCACCGCGGCCGGCGAGGTCGACGGCGAGCGCGAGGTCGTCGTCGTCGAAGGGGCCCAGGTCCGGGTCCCACCGGTGGTAGGTGACGAGGCCCAGCACGCAGTCGCGGACCAGCAGCGGCACCACCATCAGGGAGTGCACCCGCTCCTCCAGCATCCTGCCGCCCCGCACGGGGTCGTCACCGATCCACGCGCTGTCCTGGCTGAGCCGGGGAACGAGGCGCGGCTCGTGGTCGGCGAGCACCTGCAGGGCGGGCGAGCCCACCATGTGGGTGCTGACCGCACCCGTGGTGTACGCCCCGGTCTGGCCGCAGCGGGCGGAGGTGGCGGCGCGCCGCAGCCCGGCGTCGTCCGCGACCGGGCCCGCCGCCATCTCCTCGCCGCCGAGGAGGGGGGCCAGCAGGTCCACGTTCACGCAGTCGGCGAGTACCGGGACGCCCACCTCGGCCAGTTCCTGCGCCGTGCGGATCGGGTCCAGGGTGGTGCCGATCCTCCGGCCCGCCTCGGCCATCAGGGCCAGGCGCGCCTCGGCGAGATGGCGTTCGGTGACGTCGACGACGGCGTCGGCCACGCCGAGGATGCGGCCGTCCTCCGACTCGAGCCGGAAGGCGGACGCCGAGTAGACGTGCTCCCGGGCGGGGTCGCCGGGCGGACGGCCGCGCTTCTCGAACGAGATCGCGGCCTCCCCGGTCCTGAGCACCCTGTTCATCACGCGCTCGGCCAACTCCGCGCTGAAGTCGGGCCAGACCTCCGTGGGCCGCCGCCCGAGGGCGAGTTGCGACCGGTGGTCGTTCATTCCCTCCGCCGCGGGGTTGAACCTCATCAGCCTGAGCTGCGGGTCCAGCACGAACAGCCCGATGGGCGAGCGGGTGAACAGTGCCTCGAGGAGGGCGCGGTCGACGTCCGGGGAGAGGCCCGACACCCCGGTCAGCAGGTCGACGGTCAGGCACGGGCCCGTCCCGTCGTCGCGGACGGCCCGCAGGCTCGGCCGGCAGGCCACCGTCCGCCCGTCACGGTGCCGCAGGAGGACGCATCCGGGCCCGGCGCACGCGCCGGATCCGGCGTCGGCGGTGCCGGCGTCGGCGGTGCCGGGGGCGGGGACGGGGGCGAGCAGGTCCAGCACGGGCCGGCCGAGCACGTCGCCCGCCGGGTGGCCGAGGAGGCACTCCGCCTCAGGGCTCCATGCGACGACCGCGCCTTGGGCGTCGATCACCATCCGCGCCGCCGTGCGCCCCGCCGGCTCCTCGCGCTCTTCGCCGCGTTCCCGCGATGCCCAAGTGCCCATGACCGTCCCATCACGTTCCGGTCCTCAGGTTCCCAGTCTTGCGCAGGCGGGCGAGGTCACCACTCGGGGCCGCCTCAGCCGTGCAGGAAGGACGTCACCTCCGCGAGGGACGGGACCGCGGCGGGTGTGAAGCGCCGGGTCTCGCCGCGGAAGGAGCGCACTTCCAGCCAACTGGCGGGGTCCGCGCCCGGCAGCGCCGCCAGGAGGGCCTCGAGATCGGCGGTGCCGAACACCTTGAACGTCCGTGTCCGCCGGTAATGGGACGGCTGGACGTCGAAGCGGAGGTCGACGACCGGTTGCGGCCGGCGGGCCCAGTCGGCGTACGGCAGGGAGCCGTGCCCGTGGATCCGCGCGTCGACCAGGACCTCGGGATCCGCGTCACCGATCTCGCAGTCGAAGACCGGGAAGGCCGCGGCGACACGGTCGGCGATGGCGGGGTAGGCGACGCAGCCACGTCCGAGGGCCGGTGCGCAGAACAGCGCGTGGCTGAACGCCCCGACTGGCTCCGGCAGCGGCACCTTGTGGTGGGAGCGCCCGTCGAAGGCCAGGTCGCGACGGGTACGGACGAAGTCCAGGAAGGCGGACACCGCCGCGGCGTCACTCTGGTCGGACCGTACGGCGAAGCGGACGGCGCTGCGTCCGTCGTCGCGCAGGACCACGTACTCGTGGAAACCCGCCGGCCGCCCGGGCGCGAGCACATGGCGGTACACCTGCTCGAAGCCCTCGACCGGCAGGTACTCCCGGGCCGGGGCGTGCGGCCGGGCGTGCGGCCGGGCGCCCGCCCGCAGCACGTCGAGGACCTTCGCCTCCGGGTCGGGTCCGGCGTCGTCCTCCGGTGGGTCGACCTCCACGAAACCCTTCCGCAGCCACGCGCCGGCCTTGCGCGCGGCGTGGCGCCGGGCGTGCTCCTCGTCGTCGAGCGTCGAGGTGCTCCCCTTGCCGTCCGCGCCGACGGAGCCCCAGCGCAAGAAGCAGCGGATCCCCTCCTGACGGATCTCCCGGTACTCGGTCCTCCCGGCCCCCGGGGACTCGAACCGCCGCCACCTCGTCATCCGTGTCCGTCCTCCGGCGTCCGCGGCGTCGCCCGTGCACTGCGCGCCGCCTCCCGGCGGCCATGTTAGGGCGCCTCGAGCGGGGTGCCCGCCGTGATCCGGTGCAGCACGTTGGGGCGCAGCGGCCCTTCGGGGGCGGTGGGGTCCTCGAAGTCGCCTTCGGGGTCGCGGGTCATGCCGATGCGGCGCATGACGGCCTGGGAGCGGAGGTTCCCGGCCGTCGTCACCGCGAGGATCTCGGCGAGCCCGAGGGTGCCGAAGCCGAAGGCCAGGACGGCCAGGGCGGCCTCGGTGGCGTAGCCCTTGCCCCAGGCCGCACGGGCGAGGCGCCAGCCGATCTCCACCCCCGTGAACGGCAGGCCGTCGTCCACCCGGTCCAGGCCCGCGAAGCCGGCGAACCCGCCGGTCGCCCGGATCTCGACCGCCCACCAGCCGTAGCCGCGCTCGTCGAATTCGGTCAGGAACCGGGCCACGGACGCGTCGCTCTGCTCCCGGGTCAGCGGCTCCCCCAGGTGTTCCCGCACCTCGGGGTCGGCGTTCATCGCCGCCCAGGGCGCGAGGTCGCGGTCCTGCCAGCGGCGGAGGATCAGGCGTTCGGTGCTCAGTTCGGTCACGCCGCCCAGCCAACGGCAACCGCGGCTCCGGGGCAAGGTCATTTCCCGGCTGGGTTGCTTTTCAGAATTCAGCTGACCTAGATTGGAGATACCTACTCAGCCCAACGGAATGAGCGCTCCTCATGGACATCAAGAACTCCGTCGCCGTCGTGACCGGCGCCAACCGCGGCCTGGGCCGTCACCTGGCGACCCGGCTGCTCGACCGGGGCGCCGCCAAGGTCTACGCCGGCGTCCGCAACCCCGACGCCCTCGAACTGCCGGGCGTCGAGCCGCTCCGGCTGGACATCACCGACCCCGAGTCGATCACCCGGGCGGCCCGGACCGCCTCCGACGCCACCCTCGTGATCAACAACGCGGGCGTCAGCACCCACGTGGGGCTCGCCGAGGGGAACATGGCCGACATCCGCCTGGAGATGGAGACCCACTTCTTCGGCTCCCTGGGCGTCACGCGGGCCTTCGCGCCGGTGATCGCCGCGAACGGCGGCGGAGCCGTCCTCAACGTCCTGTCCATCCTGTCCTGGATCCACCTCCCGGGATACGGCGGCTACAGCGTGGCCAAGGCCGCCGAGCTGGCGATGACCAACGTCCTCCGGCAGGAGCTCGCCCCGTCCGGCATCGACGTCACCGCGCTCCACGTGGGCTACATGGACACCGAGATGGCCGACTACGTCGACCCCTCCGACAAGGTGGACCCCGCGTGGGTGGCGGGCCTGGCCCTGGACGGCATCGAGCAGCGGGCCCTGGAGGTCGTCGTCGACGACCGGAGCCGCGGCGTCAGGGCCGCCCTGTCCGGCGGACTCGAACTGCTCTACCCGGGCCTGCCCGCACCCGCGGCCCGCTGACCGCCGCACGCCGCGGGAACAGCTGAATTGGAGATGTCAATCCAGAGGTACATTGGGGGCATGTCCAGCGCCAAGGCCACCGGCGAGGAGGAGACCGTCTGCTCGATCGCCCGGACCCTCGAGGTCGTCGGCGACAAGTGGACGCTGCTCGTCCTGCGCGAGGCGGCGATCCGGGGGGTGACGCGCTTCGCGGACTTCCGCCGGGAGCTCGGCATCGCGCCCGATCTGCTGACCGGGCGCCTGGGCTCGCTCGTGGACGAGGGGATCATGGAGAAGCGGCCGTACCGGGACCCGGGCAGCCGCACCCGGTACAGCTACCACCTGACACCGGCGGGCGAGGAGCTGCGGCTGATCCTCGCGGCGCTCCAGCAGTGGGGCGACACGCACCGGACCCCCGCGCGGGGGCCGAGCCATCTGCGGCGCTCGGCGGACGAGGGCCGCCCGGTCAGCGTCGTCTTCGTCGACGACGCCGGCAGCGTGCTCCCGCCGGAGGGCGTGGAGTTCACCCCCTCGGAGGGCGTCGCCCGCTGACCGCGCCACCGTGGCTCACGACCACCCGGGCGCGATCCGGGCGAGCGCGTCCGCGCGGATCCGACTCATGGGCCTGCTGCTCACCCGGTAACGCCCGTTGGGCACCTCGGCGGACCGGACGATGCGCACGGTGACCGGGCCGGCCCACTCGTAGCCGCGCCGGTCGGCGTGACGCAGCAGCGAATCCGTCAGAACCTCCCCCACGCGGGCCCGATGCGGGATCAGCTCCCGGTGCGGGGCGTCGGCCAGTTCCACCGTGTACACGTTCGGCACCACCACGCGGCTCGAACTGCACACCACCGCCCGTTCGTCGCACTCGCGGCGCAGGGCGTCCACCAGTTCCACCGGCTCACGGTGGATCAGCTTCGCCACCAGCACCTGTTCCCAGCGCTCGATCACCCGTTCCCATCGTTTCAGTGTTCCCATGACGATGCGCCTGCCCGGGGCCCGGGCCCTGATGCGGCCGCGGCCACCCCATCAGCCGTACCGGATCGATTCCGGCCACCGGACCCGGCACCCCCGTGAGCCCGGGGGCCACCGGCCGATCAGGGCCCCGTCGCCCGCATGCCGCGGGCTCTGGAGTGGCGAGGTGTCACATCCGTCCATAGCGTCTGTTTTCGGCTGATCACATGTCACGGAAAGCAGGTGCACACACATGAAGCTCTGTCGGTCCCGCAGGGCCGTCGTCGCGGCGGCCGCCACAGCGACCATCGTGGGGGGCGCGGTCGCGTGCGGCGGCGAGTCGCAGCCCACGGCCTCGCAGTCCGCGGACGCGCAGAAGAAGATCTCCGTCCGCGCGGGGGAATCCATCCAGTCGGCGGTGGACCGCGCCAAGCCCGGTCAGGTCATCGACATCGCGGCCGGTACCTACCACGAGAGCGTCCAGATCAGCACGCCGCGGCTGACGCTGCGCGGAGCGGGCACGGGCACCGTCATCTCCCCGAGCACGAAGGGCAAGGAGAACGCCTGCGCCAAGGCGGGCGAGGGCATCTGCGTCACCGGTACGGCGCAGAAGAAGGCGTCCGACGTGACGCTGGAGTCGCTGACGGTCGCCGGGTTCAAGAAGGCCGGCATCCACGCGACGCAGGCCGACGGCCTGCAGGTCGTCCGTGTCACGGCACGGGACAACAAGGTGCAGGGCATCCTCGCGGAGAAGTCCGTCCGCACCGTCTTCCGTGACAACACCGCCCGCAACAACGGCGATTCCGGCATCTTCCTCGCCAACTCCATGGACACCGAGGGCGGTGCGCTCGACACCCAGGGCGCCGTCATCGACGGCAACAAACTGGCGGAGAACCGGATCGGCATCGGACTGCGCCGCGTCCGGGGCGTCACGGTCGAGAGCAACCAGGTCACCGGCAACTGCGGCGGTGTCTTCGTCGTCGGCGACGAGGGCGTCCCGCGCGGCGGTGCGCTGACCGTCAGCCGCAACACGGTCACCGGCAACAACAAGTACTGTGCGCCCAGCGCCCGCCTCCCGTTCATCCAGGGCACGGGCATCCTGCTCACGGGTGTCGAGAAGACCGTCGTGACCGACAACGACGTGCGCGACAACAGCGGCAAGTCCCCGATGTCCGGCGGCATCGTGCTGTTCGGCAGCGTCGTGGGGACGTCCAACTCCGAGAACACCATCCGCGACAACGTCGCCCGCGGCAACAAGCCCGCCGACCTCGCCAACCGCGACCTCAAGGGCAAGGGGAACACCTTCGTCAACAACACCTCGGAGACGACCGAACCCAAGCAGCTGGTCAACAGCTCGCCCAGCGGCGCGTCGAGCACCGCGCCCAGCACCGCGCCGAGCACCGCGCCGAGCACCGCGCCCAGCAGCTGACGTTCAGAGATCCGGCAGACGACGGAAGACCGCCCGGGCCCACATCGGCGGGTCCGGCGGCGGTCCCGGGGGCGTGGGGAGCACGGGCGCCCGGGGCGCCACCCGCGTCACCTGGTGGTCGGGGGAAACGCTCCGCGCGGAACCCTCCTCCGGCGCGGTCACGGCCGCGGCCGCCCGCAGGGCACCCACGAACTCCAGGCAGGAGTCGTAACGGTCCTCGGGGACCTTCGCGAGCGCCTTGGCCATGACGTCGTCCATGGCCGGCGGGATGTCCGGCCGCCGCTCGCTGAGGGGTGGCGGCTGGTCGTACTGGTGCGCCCACAGCAGGGCCATGTCCTCCTCGCGCTCGAAGGGCAGGCCACCGGTCAGGCTCTCGTAGACGACGCAGGCCAGGCTGTAGAGATCGCAGCGGCCGTCCACCGGGCGCCCGGAGATCTGCTCGGGCGCCACGTAGTCCAGGGTGCCGACGAACTCGCCGACCGTGGTGAATCCGGTCAGCGACAGCGATTTCTTCGTCAGCCCGAAATCCGTGAGGTAGACGTGCTCGGGGTGCTCGCTGTCGGTGCCCTTGGCGACGAGCACGTTCCCCGGTTTGACGTCGCGGTGCACCAGGTCGTGGTCGTGCGCCGCGTCCAGTGCGGAGGCCACCTGGGTGCCGATGCGCAGGGCGGTGGGAACGGGGAGCGGACCGTCCCGGTCGAAGAGCGCCCGCAGGTCGAGGCCCGAGACGTAACGCATCGCGATGTAGAGGACACCGTCGGTCTCCCCGGCCTCGAATATCGGCACGATGTGGGGGTGGTCGATCGCGGCCGCCACCCGTGACTCGTGCGTGAAACGGCGGCGGAAGGTGTCGTTGCGGGCCAGCTCGGGGGCGAGCAGCTTCAGTGCCACCGTACGGTCGAGCCGCAGGTCCCGGGCGCAGTAGACCACGGCCATGCCGCCGCGCCCGATCTCCCGCTCCACGCGGTAGCCGGCGATCTGGGCCCCGATGAGCCCGGAGGACCGCCCGGCGTACACGCTTACGTCATGCGGAATCGAATTCATCGCGCACCACCGCCACGCGGCCCGACATCGGAGACCTTTCCGCGCTCCCTTTCTGAATTGTATCGACCGGCCCCCGGCAATTCGCGGCCGCGCGTTTCCCCCGAGGCCTGAGGTACAGTTCCCGGGTCCTGTCGTCTCCGATAGAGGTGGACGTTGCTCATCTGAGGTCCGCGATCATCGCGCGCACGGCCCCACCGCCGTCCGCCGGTCACGCAGCAGCCGGCCTTCCCGCCGCCCGTGACCCCGCGCGCATGCGACCTCGGTGCTCGAGCCGTCCCCGTTCCCCGGAGGACCGCACCCCCCGTCCCCGCGTGGTGCTCGCACACGAAGCCCGCCACCCCTGCGCTTGCGACTGCGAGGATCACCATGTCCACCCTCACCCCGACCGGCCCGTCCCTGGCCTGCTCCGGCCTCTCCTTCCGGTGGCCGGACGGCACACCCGTGGTCGACGGACTCTCCCTCACCATCGGCAGGGGCCGCACCGGGCTCGTCGGAGCCAACGGCACCGGAAAGTCCACCCTGTTGAAGCTGCTGGCCGGCCGGCTGCCCCCCACCCGGGGGTCGGTGACCGTCGGCGGCAGCCTCGCCTACCTGCCCCAGGACGTCACCCTCGACACCGCGCTCCGCGTCGACCAGGCCCTCGGCATCGCCGAACGGCGCGCCGCCCTGCGGGCCATCGAGGCGGGGGACGTCGGCGAGGAGCACTTCGAGACCGTCGGCGACGACTGGGACGTGGAGGAACGCGCCCTGGCGACCCTGGGCTCCCTCGGGCTCGGCGGCCTCGGACTCGACCGTACCGTCGGCCGGATGTCCGGCGGCGAGACCGTGCTGCTGCGCCTGGCCGCACTGCTGCTGCGCCGCCCCGACGTCCTCCTGCTCGACGAACCCACCAACAACCTCGACCTCTTCGCGCGCCGCCGGCTCCACGAGACCGTCGGATCCTGGCGTTCCGGCGTCCTCGTCGTGGTCAGTCACGACCGCGAACTGCTGGAGCGCGTGGACCGCGTCGCCGAACTGCGCGCGGGCTCCGTCACCTGGTACGGCGGGGCGTGGTCCGACTACGAGGGGACCGTGGCCGCCCAGCAGGAGACGGCCGGGCGCGCGCTCCGCGCCGCCGAGGCCGACGTGCGCCGCCAGCGCCGCGAACTGGAGGAGGCACGGATCGCGTCGGACCGCCGACGGCGGCACAGCCGGAAGATGGACGCCCAGCGCCGCGCCCCGCGGATCGTCGCCGGCGAACGCAAGCGTTCCGCGCAGGAGTCCGCCGACCGGCTCCGCGGCGTGCAGGAGGAACGGCTCGCCCAGGCGCGCGAACGCCGCGAGGACGCCGCGGACGCGCTCCGCGACGACGCGGAGATCCGGGTCGACCTGCCGCACACCGCGGTCCCGGCAGGCCGCACCGTGCTCACCCTGCGGGGACTGCGGCCACGCTTCGGCAGGTTGCGCCACGGCGACCTCCACGTCCACGGGCCGGAACGCGTCGCGCTGGTCGGCCGCAACGGGGCCGGCAAGACGACACTGCTGCGCACCCTCACCGGCGAACTCGCCCCGCTGTCGGGCGAGGCGAGGACGCACGTGCCGCTGCGGTTCCTGCCGCAGCGCCTCGACGTCCTGGACGAGGAGCTGAGCGTGGCGGCCAACGTCGCCCGCGTGGCTCCCGGGGTGTCCGAGAACGAGATCCGCGCCCGGCTCGCGCGGTTCCTGTTCCGGGGTGCCCGCGCCGAACAGCCCGCGGGCACCCTCTCCGGCGGGGAGCGCTTCCGCGCCGCCCTGGCGGCGTCGATGCTCGCCACGCCGGCCCCGCAGCTGCTGATGCTGGACGAGCCCACCAACAACCTCGACATGGACAGCGTCCGTCAGCTGACGACCGCCCTCGCGTCCTTCCGGGGCGCACTCGTCATCGCCGGCCACGACCTGCCGTTCCTGGAGTCGGTCGGGATCACGCGCTGGCTGCTCGTGGGCGAGGAGCTCCACGAGACCACCGCCGAGGAGGTGCGCCACCTGTTGGAGGACGCCGGGGACGGCTGACCGTGGGACCGCCCCGCTCGTGTAGGGCGGTCCCACGTGCCGACGCCGTCAGCGCTCCGCGTCCACCGCCCTCGGCGCCGGTACGGCGAGCCGACGGCGGCGCAGCAGGGTGGGGTTGACGGCGGACGGCGGCCTGCGCAGCCGGGTCGCCTGCTCGTAGTCGTGCGCGTAGCCGAGGAGCAGCGGCTCGCTCCACGCCCGTCCCAGGAAGGTGATGTTGAACGGGCGGCGGTTGGCCGCGAGGTAGCCCGCGGGCACGGTGACCGAGGGGTAGCCCGCCTTGGCGCCGATGGACGAGCTGCCGCTGTTCACGAACAGCAGGGCGGTGACGGCGTGTTCGGCCATCAGGGCGTCGATGCGGTCCTTGCTCTCCTCCAGGTCCCGGGCGCGGGCCGCCTTGTACTCGACGGTGTCCGCGCTGTCCGGCCCGAGGTCCCTGGCCTGTGCGGCGAGCGCGAGCGTCTGCCCGAACTTCAGGGCGTCGTCCGCGTGGGCCTCGTTGTGGGCGATCACGTCGGCGAGGGTGCGCACCGGTGCGCCCTCGGGCAGCCGCGCGAGGTAGGCGTTCAGGTCGCGCTTGAACTCGTGACTCAGCACCGGGGAGGCGACGTCGTACCGGCGGCGCGCCTCGATGCCGACGTCGACGAGTTCGGCGCCGCGTCGCACCAGTGCGTCCAGGGCCGCGTCCCACAGGGCCCGTTCGTCCGTGCCGTCCTCGGGCGTCTGTTCCGCGACGACACCGATGCGCGCGCCGCGCAGGGCCTCCGGGGACAGGTCGGCGGTGAAGTCGTGGCCTTCGAGCGGGTTGCCGGCGGTGGCCGGGTCCTCGGGATCGGTGCCGGTGAGGACGGTCAGCAGGGCGGCGGCGTCCGCGACGGTCCGGGTCATCGGGCCCGCGGTGTCCTGACTGGAGGCGATGGGCACGATGCCGGTGCGGCTGACGAGGCCCAGGGTGGGCTTCACCCCGACCCCCGACGTCGCCGACGCCGGGCTGAGGATGGACCCGTCCGTCTCGGTGCCGATGGTGACGGCGGCCAGTCCGGCCGCGGCGGCGACCCCCGAACCGGCGCTCGAGCCGCTCGGCGTCTCGCTCAGGTCGTACGGGTTGAGCACCTGACCGGCCAGCGAGCTGTAACCGCTGGGCATGCCGACGGTGAGGTAGTTGGCGAACTCCGTGAGGTTCGCCTTGCCGAGGATCACCGCACCCGCCTCGCGCAGCCGGGTCACCAGCGGGGCGTCCTGCGCGGGGTGGGAGTCGGCGAGCACCACCGAGCACGCGGTGGTCGGCATGCCGAGGACGTCGACGTTGTCCTTCACGAGCACCGGTATGCCCAGCAGCGGCCCGCCGGGGTCGCCGCCCGCCCTGCGCGCGTCGGCCGCGGCGGCCTCCTCCAGGGCGGCGGAATTGACGCGGCGCACCGCGTTCAGGGCCGGTCCGCCGACGTCCAGCTCCTCGATGCGCCGCAGGTAGGCGCGGGTGAGGGAGACACTCGTGATGCGCCCCGAGGCCATCAGGGCGGTCAGCTCGGCGACCGTCGCGAGCTCCAGGTCGACGGGGAACGGTTCGTGCGGCGCCGCGTCGGCGGCGTCGGTCCGGCTGCCTGTCGATGCCGGTTCGGGGCCGGTGTTGACGTCGATGTCGCCCTCCAGGGTGAGCGGTGCGCTGACGCGCCCGGTGTCCGTACGCCCCCGCGGCCGTCTCGTGGGGCGACACCATGATGCTCACAGGAAGCGGCGGATGGGCGCGGTCGCCACCTCCTGAGCCCGCTCCAGTGAGGAGCGGGTGCGCCAGCGCGTGCCGTCGACGGGGTCGCTGCGCAGCAGGTCCTCGTCGAAGTGGGCGTCGAGGACGGACGTGAAGTTCTCGTCGAGCACCGCCAGCATCACCTCCTCGTCGTGGTCGAGGGAGCGGCGGTTGAAGTTGGTCGAGCCGATCAGGGTGGCGACCCCGTCCATGGTGATCACCTTGGCGTGCATCATGGTCGGCAGGTAGTGCCAGATCCGCACGCCGCAGTCCAGGAGCCGCTGGTAGTAGCGCTGCCCGGCCAGCTGGCAGACGCGCTTGTCGGTGTACGGGCCGGGCAGCAGGATCTCGACCTCCACCCCGCGCGCCGCCGCGTGGCAGAGCAGGCCGACGAAGTACGGGTCGGGCGCGAAGTACGCGGTCGCGAGCCGGATGCGCTGCTCCGCGGAGGCCGATCACCACCCGGAGCAGGGTGCGCATGTCCTGCCAGCCGACGCTCGCCGAGCCCCGGACGACCTGGACGATCGCGCCTCCGCTCTGCTCGTGCTCGCCGAAGCGGTCGCGGTGGTCGAAGAGCCCGTTGCGCCGGCACTCCGCCCAGTTCTGGGCGAAGGCCGCGGCCAGCCCGTCCACCGCGGGGCCGGTGACCCGGACGTGGGTGTCCCGCCATTCGCCGGGGTGCCGGGCGTCGCCGCACCACTCCTCGGCGATGCCGACGCCGCCGGTGAAGGCCACCTCGGCGTCGACCACCAGGACCTTGCGGTGGCAGCGGTGGTTCTGCTTGAACGGCGACAGCCGCACGGGCTTGCGGAACCAGGCGACGTCCACGCCGGCCCGGTCCATGCCGTCCAGCAGTTCCTGCTCGATCAGGCGCCCGCCGAAGCCGTCCAGCAGCAGCCGCACCCGCACCCCCTCCGCCGCCTTGGCGGCCAGCGCGTGCGCGAAGTCACGCGCGATCTGGCCGCGCCAGTAGACGAAGGTGGTCATGTCGACGGTGTGCTTCGCCGCGCGGATCGCGTCCAGCATCGCGGGGAAGATCTCGTCCCCGTTCCGCAGGGCCTGCAGGCAGTTGCCCTCGGTCGCGGCGATGCCGATGAGTCGTTCCAGGCGGCGGCGCAGTTCCTGCTTGCGGTCGGCGACGGAGCGCTCCGGCCGGTCTCCGTCGGTACGGTCGGTTTCCTCCAGCGAAGCGCCCATGCCGTCGTGCCCCCCGGTTCCGGTGCCGCCGCGGCCCGTCCGGCCGCGGCGTCGCGTGGCGTACTCCAGCCGTATGCCCGGCCGGAGGCGGCTTATCCGGAGTGACTACGCGTTCCCGTGGGGCCCGGGGGACTCCCTCCTGCTCCTGCGGACCTTGGCGCGGCCGGCGAGCGGTACGGTCGCCGCGAGGAGTCCGGCCGCGAGCGCGGCCGCGCCCCAGGCGGGGGCGGGCCGCCAGCTCAGGCCGAGGACGTGGTCGAGCGACCACTCCCCCGGCCCGGTGAAGCCCAGGCACGCGGCGACCGCGCCGTAGAGGAACGGCACCTCGCAGCCGCCCTTCAGCGCCCAGAAGCCGCCCGGCGCCGTCGAGGCGGCGGCCACCGTCATCGTCCCGACGACGACCGCGCACCCGCCGGGCGTCAGCAGTCCGGCCGCGACCGACGCCGCGCCGGTCAGCTCGGCCACCCCGGCGACCAGGGCCATCCGCGGCCCGGGGACGATGCCGTAGCGCTCGAAGACGGCGCCGGTACCCTCCAGGCCCGCTCCGCCGAACCAGCCGCGCAGCTTCTGCGTGGCATGGCCGAAGAGCAGGGCGGCGAGCAGCAGTCGGAGCAGCAGCAGCCCCATGCTCATCTCTCGGTTCTCCTTCGTGTCGCTCGTGTCACCCGTGCCGGCCGTGCCGTCGCCGTCACCGGCCGTGCGTCGACGCGCTGCGGTAGTCGGTGTAGGTGTAGGGGTTGTCGAGCACCTTCGTCTCGGGGACGTCGGGGTTCATCCCCTTGCGCCACTCCTCCTCGCCCATGGCGGACCGCAGGTGGTCGACGGTCTCCTCGACCTCGCGCCGTACGGCGGCCAGGTCGACGCCGACCAGGCGGTGCTCGTGCTTGACGACCCGTCCGTCGACGAGCACGGTGTGGACGTCGCCGCGCTGCGCCTGGAAGGCCACCTGGCCGTACGGGTTGAGCAGCGGGAAGGAGACCGGCGAGTGGTCGTTCTTCAGCAGGACGATGTCGGCCTTCTTGCCGGCCTCCAGGCTGCCCAGGTCCCGCTCGCGGCCGAGTGCCCGGGCCCCGCCGAGGGTGGCCCACTCCACCACCTGGTCGGCGCGCAGGGCGCAGTGGGTGACGGTGTCGCCCTTGGCGTGCGCCTCCAGGTGCGCGCGGGCGCGGTCGGCGCCGAGGGTGGTGCGCATGGCGGAGAACAGGTCGCCGCTCCACCACACGCTGGTGTCCATCGACAGGGAGACGGGGATGTCGTGCGAGCGGATGGCCCAGGTCGTCGGGTAGCCCTGGCCGGCGCTCTGTTCGCTCTCCGTCGACACCGAGACCGAGCCGCCGGTGGCCGCGATGCGGTGGTAGGAGTCGGCGCTGAGCGTCGAGGCGTGGACGTACACGGTCTGCGGGGTCATGAAGCCGTTCTCGTACATGAGGCGGATGCCGTCGTCGTTGGTGGCGCCCCACACCCCGGCGTGGGTGGTGACGGCGACGCCCAGTTCGCGGGCGACCTCGAAGGCGGGCTTCTCGGGGAAGGCGGGGTCGCCCGTGACGTCGAAGGCGAGCTGGAAGCCGAGCATGTCGTCGCCGCCGATGCGGCGGGCGACGAAGTCGCGGAACTCCGGCGCGGCGGTCCATTCCGCGGGTGCCTGCTGGATGTTGCCGTAGGCCAGGACGAAGCGGCCGGGCACGGACCGCAGGGCGTCCACGGCGGCGTCGGCGTGGTCCACGGTCTGCAGGCCGTGCGACCAGTCGACGACGGTGGTGACACCGGCGTCGAGGGCTTCCACGGCGGCGAGCCGGTTGCCGGCGTGGACGTCCTCGGGGCGGAACTTCCTGCCGTGTTCCAGGTAGTACCAGACGAAGTACTGGGTGAGGGTCCAGTCGGCGCCGTAGCCGCGCATCGCGGTCTGCCACATGTGGCGGTGCGTGTCGATCATGCCCGGCATCACGATGCCGCCCGTGGCGTCGATCTCCACCGTCCCGTCGGGGACCGCCAGTCGCGGACCGACCGCCGCGATCCGGTCGTCGACGACGAGCACGTCGGTGTCCACGAGGACCTCGCGCTCACGGTTGACGGGCAGCACGGTCCCACCCCGCAGGACAATGGGCCGCCCCGGGGTGAATGCCTCGACCTTATCCATCGTTGAACTCCCTTGGCCGCTTGACGGACACAGGTACGCTATTCGGCCAATGGGTCGAGCGCTAGCCTCGCGACGCAGTTCGGAGTGCACACGCCCGCGGACGGACCCCGGCCCTGTCGCCAAACGAGACACCGCAGTGCCGGCAAGCCTCTGACCGGCCACTGCGGTGACGATCACCCTTGACGCCCCCGGCTTTCCGCAACAGAATCACCGTGACGGACGGCTGTCCGTCCTGCGGTCAGATGAAAGGTGACACTGGATGTCAGAGAGCACCGCGCCTGCGCGACCGGGCCCGGCGGGCCCGCTGTCCGGGCTGCTGGTGGCCGACTTCTCCCGCATCCTCGCCGGGCCCTACGCCACGATGCTGCTGGCGGACCTCGGTGCGGACGTCGTCAAGGTCGAGGGCCCGCGCGGGGACGACACCCGCAGCTGGACGCCCCCGGTGCGCGGCGAGGTGTCCACCTACTACCTCGGCATCAACCGCGGGAAGCGTTCCATCGCACTCGACCTGCACGACGAGGCCGACCTGGAGGCGGCGCGCGAACTCGCGCGCCGGGCGGACGTCGTCATCGAGAACTTCCGGCCCGGCGGCCTGGTCAAGTACGGGCTGGACTACGCGTCGGTGCGGACCGGGAACCCGGCCGTCGTCTACGCCTCCATCAGCGGTTTCGGTTCCGGCGCCGGGCGCAAGGTGCCCGGCTACGACCTGATGGTGCAGGCCGTCTCCGGGCTGATGAGCCTCACCGGGGAGCCCGAGGGCCCGCCGTACCGGGCCGGGATCTCGGTCTTCGACGTCATGGCGGGCAACCACGCGGCCATCGGCATCCTCGCCGCGCTGCGGCACCGCGACGCCAGCGGCGAGGGCCAGCACGTCGAGGTCAACCTGCTGTCGTCGGCGCTGACCGGACTGGTCAACCACAGCTCGGCCTACGTGGCAGGGGGTGCGGTCCCGTACCGGATGGGCAACGCGCACCCGAGCGTGTTCCCCTACGAGCCCTTCCCCACGGCCGACAACGACCTGATCGTGACCGCCGCCAACGACGGCCAGTTCCGCAAGCTGTGCGAGGTCCTCGGCATCCCCGGGGTCCCCGACGACCCGCGCTTCGCGCGCAACGCCGACCGCACCGCGAACCGGGAGGAGCTGCGGCCGCTGCTCGTGGAGCAACTGGCCAAGCGCGGCGCGAACGAATGGTTCGAGCTGCTGGTCGAGGCCGGGGTGCCGAGCGGGCCGATCAACACCATCGACGGCGGCTTCGCCATGGCCGAGCGGTTCGGGCTGGACCCGGTCGTCACCGTCGGCGAGGGCGACCGCGCGGTGCCCACGACCCGCCACCCGGTCACCTTCTCGGCCACTCCCGCCGTGTACCGGCTGCCGCCGCCCGAACTCGACGAGCACGGCGCCGAACTGCGCGCATGGCTGGCCCAGGACCCGGAGGACACCCGTGACTGACCCGTCCGCGTCCGGCGGCTACCCCACCGCGCTGGGCGCCTCGGACCGCAAGAGCATCACCCTGCTCGGCCAGGACCTCGCCGAAGACATCATGGGCACGGTCGGCTTCGGCGAACTCGCCTTCTGGCTGGCGACGCAGCGCCGGCCGAGCCGCGGCGAGACCCGGGTCTTCGAAGCCGTGCTCGCGGCCCTGGCCGACCACGGCTTCACACCCACGGCCATCGTCACCCGGCTGACGTACCTGTCCGCGCCGGACTCCGTCCAGGGCGCGCTCGCCGCGGGGCTGCTCGGCGGCGGCTCGCGCTTCCTCGGCGTCACCGAGGACACCGGGACGTTCCTGCACGAGGCCCTCGCCGCACACGGCGAACCGCCCCGCGACGACTCCGGCTGGGACGAACTGGCGCTGCGCCTGGTGCGCGAGCAGCGGGCGGCCGGCCGCTTCGTCCCGGGCCTCGGCCACCACGTGCACAAGGACGGTGACCCGCGCACGCCCCGGCTGATGGCCATCGCCGCCGAGGAGGGCCTGTTCGGCCCGCACCTGTCGCTGTTCGCGGCCATCGGCCGCGTGCACCCCGAGGTCCTCGGCAGGACGCTTCCGCTCAACGGCGCCGGCGTGTGCGGAGCCGCACTCGCCGACCTCGGGCTGCCGCTGCCGCTGCTGCGCGGCTTCGCCCTGCTCGCGCGCACCGCCGGGCTCATCGGCCAGCTCGCCGAGGAGATGCGCGATCCGGTCGCGAACGACATCTTCCTCTCCGTCGACCTGAACAACCGGCCCGTCCCGCCCCGGCCGGACACCGAATCCGCAGGGAACACCAAGGAGTGACCGTGTTTGTCAACGAGGACAACCTCACCGAACTGGCGGCCCGGCGCTGGGCGACCGCGCACGCCCCGCGCCAGGCCGAGCTCCTGTCCGCGCTCGTCCGCCACCTCCACGCGTTCGCACGCGAGGTGGAACTCACCGAGGACGAATGGATGGCCGCGATCCAGTGGCTGACCGAGGCGGGCCGGATCAGCGACGCCAAGCGTCAGGAACTGATCCTCGCCTCCGACGTGTTCGGGCTGAGCACGCTCGTGGTGCAGCTGAACAACAGGTTCGCGCCGCGGGCCACCCCCGCCACCGTCCTCGGCCCCTTCCACATCGACGGGTCCCCCGCCGCCCCGTACGGCTTCGACATGTCCGACGGCATTCCCGGAACGCCGTTGTTCATCACCGGCAAGGTCACCGACCTGGACGGCAAGCCCGTGCCCGGGGCCGTCCTCGACGTGTGGCAGGCGGACGCCGACGGCGCCTACGAGGCGCAGCTCCCCGAGATCGACGAGGCGCGGCTGCGCGCGAAGTACCGGGCCCGCGAGGACGGCACCTACTGCGTCCGCACCATCGCGCCGCGCGGCTACGCCATCCCGATGGACGGCCCGGTCGGCACCCTGATCAGCACCACCGACATCAGCCACTTCCGCCCCGCGCACGTCCACTTCCTCGTCGACGAGCCGGGGTACGAGAAGCTGATCACCCATCTGTTCCAGGAGGGCAGCGAGTACCTGGACAGCGACGTCGTCTTCGGCACGAAGGAAGCGCTGGTGGTCCGGTTCACCGGACAGCCGGCGGGACCGGCCCCCGACGGAACGGCTGTCGACGTGCCGTACCTGCTCGCCGAGTACGACTTCGTCCTGCAGCCCCGCTGACGCGGCGTCGGCCGCAGGTGCGGTGCGTCACCGCCGCCATGGCGCGGTGCCCTGATCCGGAAGGGCCTCAGCCGGCGGCGGGGCGCACCTCGCCGTGCGGCCGGCTCTGCCACAGCGCCCAGTCCGCCGAGACGTCCCCGGCCGCGCGCAGCAGCAGGGGCAGGTACGTGCCGGTGAGCACGTCCACACCGGTCTCGGCGGCGTGCACGGTGACGTTCATCGCCGCCCGGACCATCCCGTCGCCGTCCCGTACGGGCACGGCGACCGACCGTACGCCGGGGGCGAGTTCCTCGTCGGCCAGCGCCCAGCCGCGGGCCCGGACGGTGCGCAGCTCCGCGGCGAACTCCTCGGGCGTCCGTCGCGGGGACTCCGGCAGCCCGGAGCGGCTGGGCTCGGCCAGGACGGCCTCCAGCTCCTGCGGGCCCAGGGCGGCCAGCAGCACCTTGCCCTGGGAGGTCTGCGGGGCGGGGAACCGGGTGCCGATGTCCACCCGCAGCGCGATGATCTTCGGTACGGAGACGCGGGCCACGTAGACGATGTCGGAGCCGTCCAGCTGCGCCATCGAGGACGACTCCCCGGTCTGCGTGACCAGCGCCTCCATGTGGGGGCGGGCCACGTCCCACAGGCCGAGCGAGCCCACGTAGGACATGCCCAGGCGCAGCACGCGCGGCGTGAGGGTGAACGCGCCCTGGTCGGCGCGGACGTAGCCGAGCTCCTCCAGCGTGAGCAGCAGTCGGCGCGCCGTCGGCCGCGCCAGCCCCGTCGCGGCGGCGATCTCGCTCAGCGTCAGCCGGCGGTGCCGGGCGTCGAAGCAGCCGAGCACGTCCAGCCCGCGGGCCAGCGCCTCCACGAAGTCCGGACCGCTTCCGCGCCCTGCCATCCGATGCCTCCCGCGTCCACGACGGCGATGCCCGGCCCACCGGTGACCGCAGGGCGGACCGCCCGCAGACGGCGTCGCGCCTGCGTCCGTTCCCCTTCGCGGGCACCCGACCGCACGGGCATCCTCTCGGCGGCCATTATACGGACGATCGTCCGCCGCCGACGCGGCCGTGACGGCGCCCGGCCACGGCCGCCACGACAGGAAAGGCCCGCATTCCGCCGGCGATGGCACCCGGGAGATGATTTCCGGTGCCACGCATCAGGCAGAGCAAGGTCGGGCCGCATTCGGCATTCTCCGCCGCGGCGGCCCGGTGATCGGCTTCTTCCTGCGGCTCCACCCGCCGTGCAGCGCGACTTTACCCATGGCCGAATTTCCGTTGACCCGGTCTTGCATTGCGGATTGCATGCCGATGACATACCGCGCCATTTCCCTTGTGACGTGCAACTCCTTTTCCTTCACGACGCCTCCACGGACCTAGCATCGGGAAAACCAGGACGGACATTCCGGTACATCAGTGAAGAGGTGACACCATGCCGATCCCCGTGTCCCAGGCCCTCGACGAGCAGGGGCGGACGGCCGCCGAGAAGGCCGCCGGCCTCCGCAGTCCAGGCCGCTACTTGGTCAGCTCCCTGCTGGCCGGAGCGTTCGTCGGGGTCGCGGCGGTGCTGCTGCTCACGGTCACCGGACCGCTGGCGGCCGCGGGGTCGCCGTCCACGAAACTCGTCCAGGGCCTGCTGTTCGCCGTGGCGCTCACCCTGGTGGTCTTCGCCGGCGCCGAACTCACCACCGGCAACATGATGACGACGGTCCAGGGCGTCGTCGTCCGCAGCATCAGCGGCGCCAACGCGGTGGCCCTGGTCGTGGGTTCGTTCGTGGGCAACCTCATCGGGTCCGCCCTGTTCGCGCTGCTGGTGCACGGCAGCGGGGTCATCACCGCGGGCGCCGCTCCCGGGCACACCGCGCCGGCCCTCGCCCTGCTCACCACCCTGCTCAAGACGAAGGCGGCGGAGTCCGGCGGGGCGCTGTTCTTCCGCGGTGTGCTCTGCAACTTCCTGGTCTGCCTGGGCGTCTGGATGGCCGCGCGGACCCGGTCGGACGGCGCCAAGATCGCGCTGATCTTCTGGGCCCTGCTGGCGTTCGTCGGCTCCGGCTTCGAGCACGTGGTGGCCAACATGACGTACTACTCGCTCGGGATGCTGGAGCACGTGCCGGACGCGACGGCCGCCGGCTTCGCGCGCAACCTGCTGCTGGTGGGCCTCGGCAACCTCGTCGGCGGCGGACTGCTGGTCGGCGCGGCGTACGCGTTCGTGGGCCGCGGCAGGCCGGGGAGACCCGCCGGCGGGCCCGCCCCCGTCGAGGCTCCGGAGTCGGTCCCGGTCTGAGCGACGCGGACCGGTGCGGGGGGGGGCCCCGGGGGGCGCCCCCCGCCCCCCCCCGGCCGTGGGTGTTGCCCCCCGCCATGAGGGGCCCCCCCCCCAGGTGCGGCGCGGGGCGCGCCGCGCCCGCGGAGCCCCAGACCA
>NZ_JBHWGA010000026.1:0-65799 GCF_042733315.1 Streptomyces sp. NPDC059718 | reverse complement strand
CTGGGGGGGTTGCCGCGCGGGCGGGCTCGCCGCGGTCGTGGCTGGTGCTTGGTGCGGGTTGGGCGCGTCGCGGAGGGTCGGGGGGGCGGACCCGGGTGGCCGCCGCCGGACCGCCCCGGTCAGTGCGTGTTCCCCCGCGACTTCAGGGGCACCCGCGGCAGTTCCGGCGCGGGCAGCGCGTCGCCGTCGTAGCCCTTGACCTCACCGAACCGGGTACCCGTCATCCAGTCGGAGCGGGCCTGTTCGATGTCCTCCTGCGTGCGGCCGATGAAGTTCCACCACATGATGATCCGCTCGCCGAGGGGAGGCCCCCCGAGCAGCACGGCCCGGGCGGGGACGCCGGCGTGGTTGGTCAGGGTCAGGGTGCCGTCTCCGGGGGCCAGGTAGCCGAGTTCGGCCGGGCTCAGCCGGGTGCCGGCCATCTCCACGTCGCCGGTGTCGACGAGCAGGCCGTGCTCGTAGGCCGGGTCGATCGCCAGGGTGACGGTCGCACCGGGATCGAGGGCGAGTTCGGCGCCGAGCAGCGGGGTGAAGGTCGGCACCGGCGAGGTGTCGCCGGCCAGGGACCCGAGGAACACCCGGACCACGCCCCCGCCGAGCGCCACGGGCTCCGGGACGTAGTGCTGGAAAGCGGGGGCGGTGTCACGGTGCCGCTCGGGGAGCACGACCCACAGCTGGACGCCGTGCAGGACCGTGGTGCGCTCGGTGGAGACCTCCGAGTGGCTGATGCCGTGCCCGCCGGTCATGAGGTTGAGTTCGCCGGGCCGTACGTAGGCGTGCGTCCCGAGGCTGTCGCGGTGCTCTATCTCGCCGCTGAAGAGCCAGCTCACGGTCTGCAGCCCGGTGTGCGGGTGGGGCGCGACGTCCATGCCTCCGGTGCCGGAGACGTCGTCCGGCCCGTAGTGGTCGGCGAAGCACCAGGCGCCGATGAGCGAGCGGTTCCGCTGCGGCAGGGTGCGCCGCACCGTCATCGCGCGGGGTCCGCCGAGCGGGACGTCACGGGCGGACAGGATCTCCACGGTGCCCTCGGGCTGGGTCTCGCTCATGTCGCGCTTCTCACACAACGACTGCTTCGAATTTCAACAATCATGGAGCTGATGATACGGCGATGCCCCCGGCGGACGACGGTGCATCCCACAGCGGCCGGAGACGGCCCGGCGAAGGAGTGCTGGTGAGCGACACCACGGTGGTTCGGCAGAGCAGGCGGATCTTCATCGACAAGCAGAGCCCGCGGGCCTACAAGGCGATGCTGGCGGCCGCCGAGACCGTGCGGGCCGTGGCCACCGAGGCCGGGCTCGAACACGACCTGGTGGAGCTGGTGAACATCCGCGTGTCGCAGCTGAACGGCTGCGCCTTCTGCCTCGACCGGCACACCAGGACCGCCCTCGGCGCGGGCGAGACCCCGCAGCGGCTGACCGTGCTGCCGGCCTGGCGCGACACCGAGCTGTTCACCGCGCGCGAGCGCGCCGCGCTCGCGGTGGCCGAGGTGACCACGGACCCCACCGACGCCGCCGCCCAGGAAGCGGCCTACCAGGCCGCGCGCGAGGTGTTCGGCGACGACGAGCTCTCGGCCCTGATCTGGGTGGCGATCACGATCAACTCCTTCAACCGGGTCTCCATCCTGAGCAAGCACCCGGTCCGCCCCGGCCCGCGGCAGTGAGCCACGACCGTAGGCGAAGGGGCGCGGCCCGCCGTTCGTGACGGCCGGGCCGCGCCCTTCCCGTTGCGGCAGGCTCAGCCGTTCGGGTCCCGCTGGGCCCCCGGGCCGGACTGCACCCGCTCGATGTACTCCGGGGCGAGCCGGCTGACCTCGTCGAGCGCGGCGAGGTCGTCCTCGGTGAGCGTGAGCCCGGCCGCGGCGAGGTTGCCCTGCAGCTGGTCCATGCGGCTCGCGCCGACCAGCACGCTGCTGACCCCGGGCTGCTGCATCACCCAGGCGAGGGCCACCTGCGCGACCGTCGCGCCGTGCCGCCCGGCGATCTCGTCGAGGCGGTCGACGACGTCGTACCCGCGTGCCTCGTCGACCGGCGGGTTCGAGCCCTTGCCCCAGCGCGTCGACCGGTCGCGCTCCGCTCCCCGGCGGAACTTGCCGCTCAGGAAACCGCCCGCGAGGGGGCTGTAGACCAGCAGGCCGAGCCCCTGGTCGCGCACGGCGGGGAGGATCTCGCGCTCGATGTCCCGGCCGACGAGGGAGTAGTAGGCCTGGAGGGAGGCGAAGCGCTCCAGGTCGTGCAGGGCCGAGACGCCCAGCGCCTTCATCAGCTGCCACGCCGCGAGGTTGGAGGCGCCGATGTAGCGCACCTTGCCCTGGCGGACCGCGTCGTCGAGCGTGCGGAGGGTCTCCTCCAGCGGCGTCAGCGGGTCGAAGCTGTGGATCTGGTAGAGGTCGATCCGGTCCGTGCCCAGCCGCCGCAGGCTGTCCTCCAGCTGGCGCATGACGTGCAGACGCGACAGGCCCATGTCGTTGGGGCCTGCGCCCATCCGGCCGTAGACCTTCGTGGCGAGGACGACGTCGTCGCGCCGCCCGCCGAGTATCCGGCCGAGCACCTCCTCCGACTCGCCGTCGGAGTAGATGTTCGCGGTGTCGATCAGGTTCACGCCGGCGTCGAGCGCGGCGTCCAGCATCTTGCCGGACTCGGTGTCGCCGAGGCCCCCGAGCACCTTCCAGAAGTCGTGGTCGCCTCCGCCGAAGGACATGGTGCCCAGGCCGAGCCGGGACACCAGGAGGCCGGTGTTGCCAAGTCGCGTGTAGCGCATGTCGTCGTCTGCCTTGCCTTTGCGTGTCACTGCCTCGCGGACCGGACAGCGGTGCACCGTGCGCGGGGCACATCGGACAGTATGCACGACACTCTGTCGGACACAATGTCCGAGACAGTACGGTGACCCACGGGACGGAGAGAATGGGCGTCCGGTCAACCAGGGAGCAGCACACATGGCATCGATCACCCGCCCGACCCGCCAGACCAGGCGCCGCGCGGACTCCGAGGCGGCGGTCCTCGCCGCCACCGAGCGGCTCCTCCAGGCCGGCGCCACCTTCACCGAGCTCGGCGTCCAGCGGATCGCCGCGGAGGCGGGCGTGGCCCGGTCGACCTTCTACCTGTGCTTCCGGGACAAGACCGACCTGCTCGTCCGGCTGACCGCCCACATGAAGGAGGAGCTGTTCCGGATCGGCGGCGACTGGCGTCCGACCGGGCCGGACGGCGGCCCCGACGGCCTGGCGGCGATCTACGTGGAGCAGCTGCGCTACTACCGCGAGCGCGGACCCCTGCTCGCCGCCATCGCCGAAGTGGCGGCCTACGACGCCGAGATGCGCGAGGCGAGGGTGCGGGAGATCGACCGGTTCACCCGGCACATGACCCGGCTGATCGAGGAGGAGCAGGAGGCCGGCCGCCTCCACCGGGGGGTGGACGCGACGGCCGCGGCGCAGGTGCTGGCCTGGGGCGGTGAGCAGGTCATCGCGCGTCAGGTGGCGATCGGCGACCCGGCCCGGGACGAGGCCGTGGCCCGCGACCTGGCCGAGTCGCAGTGGTACGGCACCTACCGCCGCTCCGAGGCCTGAGTCCTCCCGTACGGCGGAACGCGTGCGGCCCAAGATTTGACTCGGTCAATTCTCGCCTTTACGTTCGAGGGGTGGGGCGACGAGAGCCGCGCCCCTCCCCCACCCCACGGAGCGAACTCGCGTGAAGTGCTACGACTGCGTCCAGGAAGCGCGCCACGACAGCGAAGGCATCGGCGTCTGCACCCGTTGCGGCCTGTTCACCTGCGCGGACCACTCCCGCGTCGTCCGCCTGCCCGTCCACCAGCCCCGGGGGCTCGGCCGGGCGACCAGCCGCCTGCCCGCGCGCCGCGTCGTCTGCGCCACCTGCCACACGGCCGAGACCGCCGAGTGAGCACGGCCACGGCGGCACGTGCACTAAAATTGACTTTGTCAATTCTCGTGCGCGAAGGAGGGTGACGCCGCCATGGAGCAGTCAGTGGGCGACCTGCTCAAGAGCAAGGGGCTGCGCAGTACGGCACAGCGCCGCGCCCTCCTCAGCGCCCTGAAGGGCCACCCCCACTCCACCGCATCCGAGCTCGAGTCGAGGATCGGCGTCGGCTCCCCGGGCGCGGGCGGACTGTCCAAGCAGGGCCTCTACAACGTGCTCGACGACCTCACCAGGGTGCAGTTGATCCGCTGCATCGAGCCCGCCGGTTCCGCCGCGCGCTACGAGCTGCGCGTCGGCGACAACCACCACCACCTGGTGTGCCGCAACTGCGGGCGCGTCGAGGACGTCGACTGCACGGTCGGCGCGGCCCCCTGCCTGGACCCCGTGGAGGACAAGGGCTTCGTCATCGACGAGGCCGAGATCACCTGGTGGGGCCTGTGCGCCGAGTGCCAGAAGGCCACCACCGGCGCCTAGATTTGACCGGGTCAAATCTAGGCGTAGTGTGGGAAGCGCAACAGGACGAAGGCCGCCACCGGCCCCATCACACCCCTCCCACCTCGCCGGCCGGACGCGGACCTCGCGGCACGCACCGCACACCGCCCGCCCATGGGAACGGAGTTCATCGTGACCACGACCCTGCACGCCTCCCCCGCCAACCGGCGCCGCGCTTTCGACGCCGCCCCGTTCACCGCCTCGGCACCGCTGGCCGCCACCCTCCAGGACGTCCTCGCCGACCTGCTGGAGCTGCACGCGCAGACCAAGCAGGCGCACTGGAACGTCGTCGGCCGCGGCTTCCGCGGCCTGCACCTGGAACTCGACGAGATCGCCGCGACCGCCCGCGGGGCGGCGGACGAGTTCGCCGAGCGGATGCGCGCCCTCGGGGCCACCCCGGACGGCAGGAGCGACACCGTGGCACGGACCACGACGCTCCCCGAGTTCCCCCCGGGCCGCATCGAGGACACCCGCGCCGCGACCCTCGTCCTCGGCCGACTCAACACCGTCGGATGCGTGCTGCGCGCGGCGTTCAGCGCCACGGGCGACGAGGACCCGGCCACCGGGGACCTGGTCAACACCACGCTGCAGTCCGTCGAGAAGCACGCCTGGATGCTGCGCGACCGCCTCGCCCACGTCTGACCTGCCGTCACATTCCTCGCGGGTCGCACACCCTGGAGACCTCGGGCGGCGGACGCGTGGTCACACCTGCCGGACCGTGACACCCGCCGCGGTCAGTGCGCCGACCGCGTCCTGCGGCGCGGAGTCGTCCGTGACGACGGCGTGCAACGCGGTGGCCGGGGCGACGAAGGCGAGGGCGGTGCGGGAGAGCTTGGCGCCCTCCGTCACCGCGATGACGCGGCGGGCGGAGCCGATGGCGGCCCGCTTCACGGCGGCGTCGTCCAGGTCGTAGGCCGTGAGGCCGTTGGCGGCGTTGAGCCCGCAGCAGCCGATCACCGCGGTGTCGAAGCGCAGCGCGGCCAGCGACGCCTCGGTCAGCGGGCCGGTGAGCGCCAGTTCGCCGGGCCGTGGCCGGCCGCCCGGGACGAGCAGGGTCAGGGACGGGGCACCGGTCAGGGCGTTCACCGAGTGCAGGGACAGGGGCATCACCGTCAGCCGGCGCTGTTCGAGCGCCCGGGCCACCTCCAGGCAGGTCGTACCGCTGTCCAGGACGACGGCCTCGCCGTCGGCGATCAGCCCGGCGACCTCGGCCGCGATGCGCCGCTTGCTCTCCTGCCCCTCCTGGGACCGGAGCCCGAAGGGCGGTTCCGCACCTCGCAGCAGCAGGCTCCGCGCGCCGCCCCGGTAGCGCTCCAGGACCCCTTGGGCGGCCAGCACCTCCAGGTCGCGGCGGACGGTCATCTCCGAGGCGCCGGTGAGGGCGGCCAGTTCGGCGACGCCGACGCGCCCCGCCTCCTGCACGGCCTCGGTGATCTGCCTGAGTCGGTCGGTACCAGCCATGACCGCATTGAACAGCAGTCATGTTCAAAACGCAAGATTTCGAAAGCAATAGATGTTCGCTATGTTCGAAGTGTGAACACCGCACCTCGGGCCGCCCGGATGGCCACCTTCGCCTACTTCGTGCTGAACGGCTTCGTGCTGGGGATGTGGATCGTGCACATCCCGGAGATCGAGCACCGCACGGGCATCGGCCATGCCACGCTCGGCTGGCTCCTGCTGCTGCTCGGCGCGGGGGCCTTCGCGGGCATGCAGATCGTCGGCCCGCTCACCGACCGCCTCGGTGCCCGTACGGTCGTGCCCGTCAGCGCGGCGCTGTGCAGCGGCACCGTCGTCCTGCCGGGCCTGGCCGGCGACGCCTGGACCCTGGGGGCGGCCCTCCTGCTGCTCGGCATCGGCAACGGCAGCCTGGACGTCAGCATGAACGCCCACGCCGTCCAGGTCGAGCACGGCTACGGACGGCCCGTCATGTCGGCCTTCCACGCCACCTTCTCCATCGGCGGCGTCCTGGCCGCGCTGGCGGGCGCGCGCACGCTCAGCAGCGGCTGGAGCCCGGCGTGGACGCTCGGGGGCGTCGCGGCGCTGGGCGTCGTCGTCGCGGTCGCGGCGGCACCCGCCCTGCTGCGGTCCGCAACCCGCGCCCCCGGTACGGAGGATGCGAAGGCTCCGGTCCGCCGGCGGACGCCACGGCGCATCTGGGCACTCGCCGTACTCGCGTTGATGATCATGATGTGCGAAGGGGTGGCCAACGACTGGAGCACGCTCCACCTGAGCACCGTGCTGGACGCGCCCGCCGCCACCGCCGCCCTCGCCTACGGGGCCTTCTCCACCGCCATGACGGCCGGCCGGTTCGTCGTGGACCGCGTGGCGACGCGGCTCGGCCCCCTGGCAGTCCTGCGGGGCGGCGCCTCGGTGGCCGCGGCCGGGCTCCTCACGGCGGCCCTCTCCCCCTGGGTGCCCCTGGCGGTGGCCGGCTGGGCCGTGTTCGGCGCCGGACTGTCCGGCTGCGTGCCCCAGTTGTTCAGCGCGGCGGGCCACGCCGACCCCGCCGCCGCGGGCGCCAACGTCTCCCGCGTCGCCGGGCTCGGCTACCTCGGCATGCTCGCGGGCCCGGCGGTCATCGGGCCGCTGACCCATCTGATGCCGCTCAACATCACCTTCCTGCTGCCCGTGGCATGCTGTGCGGTCGCGGCCGCGGCGGCCGGCATCCTGCGGCCGCCCGCGCGCACCGCCCCGGCGCACCAGGAGGTCTCGACGGCATGACCGACACGGAACGCATCGGCGGGAGCCCCGCCACGATCGAGTCGTTCACCGTGGACTGCGACGGCGAGACCCTCAGGTGCACGGCGGCGCGCCCGGTCACGGACGACCGGGGCGCGGCCGGGCCGCTGACGGCCGTCGTCCTGCACGGCGCGGGAACCAGCGACAGCCAGCGGCTCACCGGCCTGCTCGGCGACGTCGCCGCCCGGGGTCACCACGCGCTCGCCTTCGACTTCTCGGGGCACGGCGAGAGCACCGGCCTGCTCGCGGACTCCAGCCTGAGGCGGCGGTTCCTCCAGGCCCGGGCCGTCATCCACGGGCGTGTCCCGGCCCGGCACCGCCTGGCCGTGATCGGCTTCAGCATGAGCGGGCAGACCGTCGCCGACCTGGCGCGGCACTACGGTGCACGGGTGGCGTCCGTCGGCCTGTGCGCTCCTGCCGTGTACGCGGCCGACGCCTGGACCGTGCCCTTCGGGGCGGGCTTCACCGAGATCATCCGGACGCCGGAGAGCTGGCGGAACTCGCCCGCCCTCGACGTCTTCCGTGCCCTCTCCGGCCGGGCGGTCCTGGCGACCCCGGCCGCCGACGCGGTGATCCCGCCCGCCGTCACCGAGGCCGTCGCCACCGCGCTCGGGGGCTCCCGCGCGCGCTTCACCCGGCTGACCTACCCGGACGCGGAGCACCGGCTCGCCCTGTGGTTCACCCGCAACCCGGAGCCGCGCGGCCGCTTCGTCGACGCCGTCCTGCGCGACGGGGCGTGAACGTCCGGGCCCGTCAGCCCCGTTCGTACGGCCGCAGCGCGGCGACCGAGCGGCGTACGGCCTCGGCATGCCCGAACAGCCCCGGCAGACCGCCGGTGTGCAGGAAGACGGTGCGCCGGCCACGGCGGATGTCGCCGTCGCGCACCGCCGCGGCCAGACCGGCCATGGCGCGGCCGGTGTAGGTGGGGTCCAGCGCGATGCCCTCGGTGGCCGCCGCCGTACGCATCGCCTCCAGCACCGGTTCGTGGAGCGTCGCGTAGCCGGCGCCGACCTGGTCGGTGCGGATGCGCAGCGAGTCCGCGGCGACGGCACGATGGGCGACCGCCCCCACCAGGTCCGCCACGATGGCGGCGGGTCCGGTCACGGCGCCGCAGTGGACGCCCAGGACCCGTTCCTCACCCAGTGCGGCGACGAGACCGGCCATGGTGCCGCCGGAGCCGAGGGCCACCACCACGTGGGCGACGTCGGGCAGTTGGGCGTGGAGCTCCTCGCCGGCCTCGACGTAGCCGCGGGCACCGGTCGGGCTGGAACCGCCGAAGGGGATGAGGTGGGGCAGCGCGCCCTCGCGGCGCAGTTGCCCGCACACCTCCTCGGCGACGCCCGCGAGGTCGGCGGGCTCGACGTCGCCGGCCCAGACGACCCTGGCGCCGAAGAGGCCGTCGAGGACGAGGTTGCCGGTGCCGGACCCGGCTTCGGGTTCCTTGCCGGGGAAGACGAGGACGACGTCGAGCCCGAGGCGCGCGCCGGCCGCGGCGGTGAGGCGGGCGTGGTTGCTCTGCGCCGCGCCGACCGTCACCAGGGTGTCCGCGCCCGCGTCGAGCGCCTCGCCGACCGTCCACTCCAGCTTGCGGACCTTGTTGCCGCCGCCGCCCAGCCCGGTGAGGTCGTCCCGCTTGATCCACAGGTCGTCCGCGCCCAGGCCGAGGGCGGCGGCCAGGCGCGGCATGGGCTCGACAGGGGTGGGCCAGGCGGACAGCGTGATCTTGCCGGGCATCGGCTGCGCTCCAGGGTCTGACGGCGGCGGTGACCGGCGTTCCGGACGCCGGTGGAGTCCATTGTGGGCGCTGCCGGGCGGCCCGCCGCTCCGGAAGGGCGGAAGGGCGCGCGGTGGCTGCCTCCACGGGGCGAAGGGACACTTGAAGTCTCCCCCTGAGGAGGTGGGATCGCCGTGAGTGAGTTCGAGCGCTCCATGAACATGACGGCCTCCGCCGACCGCGTCTTCGACCGGGCGGAGGACCTCGGCCGCATCGAGTCCTGGCTCCCCGACGAGCTGCACGTCCGCGCCGCCGAACCGCCCGCCGTCACCGTGCACGACGACGACACCGGACGGGACGCGGCCGCGCTCTTCCGGGCCGACCGCGCGCACAAACGGCTGGAGTGGGGCACCAGCGAGGACGACCGCTACGCGGGCTGGCTGCAGGTGGACCGCACCGACGAGCGGACCAGCGAGGTGACCATCCACCTGTCGTTCTTCGACGAGAGCATCGCGCCGCCGGAGGACGTCGTGGACCAGGCCTTGGACGACAGCCTGCACCGTCTGTCGCGCATGGTCACCGCCTGAGTCCGGCGGCGCGTCCGGGCGCCGGGGCCAACTGTCGGCGCCGGCCGCACCGCCGGTGCGAGAGGACGGCTCCCGGGATGACGCACGTCCCAGCGGACCCGGACTCCGTCCCCTCGTGCCTCCCAACGTAAATCTCAGTTTGGACTGAGTCAAATGTCGGCCGTCGCCCGGGGCCGGCCCGCGCCACCGTCGCCGCCGTACTTCCTGGCACTCCGGGTACCAGGCAGCCACGCGGCCCGCGCAGCACACTGGGGGCATGGCGGCGACGGAGTTCGGCAGAGCGGTGCGGCGGTGGCGGGAACGGGTGGCCCCCGAAGCCGCCGGGCTGCCGGTCGGCGGGCACCGGCGTGCCCCGGGACTGCGCCGGGAGGAACTGGCCCAGCTGGCGGGGATCTCCGTCGACTACGTCACCCGGCTCGAACAGGGCCGGGCCTCCCACCCGTCGGCGCAGGTCGTGGAAGCCCTGGCCAGGGCGCTGCGGCTGTCCCCGGACGAGCGCGGGCACCTGTTCCAGCTGGCCGGTCTGGCGCCCCCGGGGCCGGACACCGTCCCCGCGTACATCACCCCCAGCGTCCAGCGTCTGCTCGACCGGCTGACCGGCACCCCGGTCGCCGTCTACGACGCGTCCTGGACGCTGCTGGTGGCCAATCCCCCGTACGCCGCGCTCATGGGCGATCCGTCCGGTTGGCGAGGGAACCAGCGCAACGGGGTGTGGCAGCACTTCGTCGACGGGGGCGGACGGGTCCGGCGCACCCCGGAGTACCTGCCCGCCTTCGAATCGGCGCTCGTCGCCGACCTCCGCGCGGCCGCCGACCGCTACCCGGCCGACCAGCGGGTCCGCACGCTCGTCGCCGACCTGCGCGCGCACAGCGAGCGGTTCGCCGGGCTGTGGGACGCCGGCGCGGTCGGCCGCCACGAGGCGGCCCGCAAGACGCTCGACCACCCGCGCGTGGGCCCGCTGACCCTCGACTGCGACGTGCTCACCGTGACGGGCAGCGACCTGCGCATCATGGTCTACACCGCCGAACCCGGCACCGAGGACGCCGACCGCCTGGCGCTGCTCACCGTGCTCGGCACCCAGGAACTCACCGGGTGACGGCCGCCAGTCGCTCGAACGCGGTCGGGAACGGCCTGCGGGGCAGGAAGTCACGGATGCGGCGGGCACACTCCGCCGCGGAGGCCTCGGTCGTGTCGCACTCGACGTCGTAGAGGCCGTGGGCGTGGACGAGTCCGGACTGACGGGCCGCCAGGCCTTCGGGGCGGTCCCCGCGCTCGCGCTCGCGCCGCCGGAGTTCCCCGGGCGAGCAGTGCACCCCCACCAGGACGACGTCCCTCGGGGGGAACAGCCCGAGGCAGTCCCGCAGGCGCCAGGGCTCGCTGAGGACGTGGTCGACCACCACGTTGTTGCCTCCGGCGGCCATGCCGGCGACCGCGCGGTGGAATCCCCGCCAGGTGCGCCGCAGTACGCCCGGCAACTCCTCCGTGCTCACCTCGCGACGGGACCGCATGGCGTGGAACGCGTCCACCGGCAGGTGGAAGTAGGTCCCGTCCAGGGTGAGCAGCAGTTCCCTCGCGATGCTCGACTTCCCCGAACTGGACGTCCCGTTGAGGAAGACGATGAGGCCGCCGGGCCCGGCATCGGTGGCTGCGCCGGCATCGGTGGTTGCGTCGGCTTCGGGCAACGTGCCTCCTCCGCCGCCGGACCGCCGGGGGGTGTGGCGGGCGGTCGCCCTACGGCGCTTGCGTGCCGGGCGCGTTGGGACCTGCCGACGGCCGGGTGGGGGGAGGACTCACGATCCGGTCCTCCACTGCGGACAGGACGAGCATCAGCCCGAGCAGGAACACCGGCAGCCCGAGCACCAATGCGGCGATCATCGCAGATCCTCCGCGTGCGGCAGGGACGTTCGCCGGCGGCGGGCGAGGGCGTCGGACGGATGGCGGCGGTCGTGGACACGGTGGGACACGGGCGACATGGGCACCTCCACTGCGGCGTCGGATGCCCGCCTTCCCCGCTTGGGGCGTTGTATGGGGCCGCCCGGGAAACCGGCGCTCCCGCGTCCCGGTTCCAGCCCGGGCGCCGCGCGCCGTCGGGTCAGTAGCGGAAGGCGTCGGGGCCGTCGAGCCGCCCGAACCGCCGCGGGTGCGGGATCTGCTCCGGCCGCTGGGCCCACCGGGCCCGGCGGCGCCGGGCGCCTCCGTGCTCGCCCCAGTAGAGGACCGCGACGACACCGGCCGTGGCACACAGCAACGCGCCGACGACGACGCTGTGGACCGTACCCGCCGAGAGCACCCCGACCACGGTGCCCAGCACGATTCCCAGCATTCCCGCACCGAAAACGAGCCTGCGAATCTTCAAATCCATGAAGAATCACTCCCTTTCGCCAGAACGCATTCCCCGGTGAACGCCCGTCAATCCACGGATCGTCTTAACGAGTGACACCCGGACCGGGTTTGTGACGCGTCATCACGCCATTCCCCCCGCATTCCTCCACGATCGGGGAGCCGCGGTTTCAGACGAGGGCGGCCATCGCCGTGCGGTACAGGACCTCCTCGGCCCGGTCCCACGACCAGCCGTTCTCCACCACGAGCGTGCGCCAGCCGGTCGGGCCGAACCAGAACCAGAGCAGGTCGGCGGTCTCCTGTGCCGAGTAGCGCGCGGCGGGTGCGGTCACCTCCAGGAAATGCCGGGCGACCGCGCGCAGCGCCTCCCGGTAGTCCGCCGTCGCCCTTTCCCACAACGCCTCGCCGTTCTCGTGCACGGGCAGCGCCTTCTGAATCGCCTCGTGCGCCTTGAACTGGCTCTCGTTGCCCACCCGGGTGCCCCCGGCGAGCGCCCGGAGGACGCCCTCGGGCGTCCGTACGGCCAGGATGCGCGCGACGGCCCCCTCGTAGCCGGACCCCACGACGGCCTTGTCGACGATCCGGTCCAGGATGTCCGATTTGCTGCCGACGCTCGCGAAGACCGTCTTCGACGCGACCCCGGCCGCCGCCGCGATGTCCGCGACGGTCACCCGCCCGTAGCCGCGTTCGGCGAAGAGCTGCTCCGCCTGTTCGAGGATCACCGCACGCGTCCGCGCCGCGGCCTGTTCACGGAGCGGGGAGACGTAGGCGCGCTTGGTGACCATGACGTCATCCTACTATCGGTGCCGCTTTGACCTATCCAATCGGTCCTCTATAACCTCAATATCGGTTGCGCGGCTCGCGCATCCCGTGAGACCGGCCCGCAGGACGGGCGGGCGAAAGGTGGGAACGATGGCGATGGACGCCAAGGACCTGGCCGAAGGGCTCTTCCGGATCCTGGAGACGGGCGACGCGGCGCTGGCCGCCGAGGTCGTGGGCGCCGACAACCACAACCGCGAGGCGGCCGTCTCGCCCGCGGCCTGTTCGACACCCGGCCCGGCGGGGACGCTGGCCTCGGGCGCGTGGCTCCGCTCGGCCTTCAGCGACCTGCGTTTCCCGGTGCTGGGCATCGCCCGCAACGACGATCAGGTCTGGATCCGGCTGCGCATGCAGGGACGGCACACCGGTCCGTTCGTGCGCTTCCGGGACGGCGTCCTCGACCAGGCGATCCCTCCCACGGGGCGCGAGGTCGACTTCGAGCAGGTGCACCTGCTCGACCTCCGCGACGGCAAGGTCGTCCGGCACGAGGCGCTGCGCGACGACGTCACGATGCTGGGCCAGCTCGGCGTCTTCCCCCCGTCGCCGGCCGTGGCGCTGCGCATGGTCGCCTGGAAGGTCTCCGGACGCGCCAAGCGGGCCGCCGACGAGGTCACGAAGCTCGCCGCCGAGGCGGCCGCGCAGGCGCGCGCGTAGTCCGGCGGGCCCGGGTCAGCGGGCGCCCGAGGCGCCCCGTGCCAGCAGGAGCAGCGCGTCGACCAGGCTCTCGGCCGAGCTGCCGGTGGCCAGGCGGCGCAGCTGCATCCCGAACACCAGGGCCACGACCGTCGAAGCGGCCTCCTCGGCGTCCGGCACGCCGAGGGCGGTCAGCACGGACGCGGCGAGCCGGTCGTAGGCGGCGAAGCAGTCGGCCGCGGCCTCCCGCAGCGCAGGGTCGCGGCCGGCCTGGACGTACAGCTCGAAGGGCGCGAGGTGGGTGCTGTCGAAGCCCGTCCCCTCGGCGACCTGCCCCACCAGCGCGGCGGCGCCCTTGAGGTCGATGCCCTCCTCCTGCCCCCGGGCGGCCAGTTCGGTGAAGCGGCCGGTCTCCTCCTCCACGAAGTGCAGCAGGCTCTCCCGCAGCAGGTCGTGCTGCGTGGCGAAGTGGTAGGTCACCGAGCCGAGGGACACCCCGGCCTCCTGGGCGATGCGCCGGTTGGTGACCGCGGCGACACCGTCCTGACCGATGATCCGCAGGACGGCGCTGATGATGTTCTGGCGGGTGCCGGCGGGGTTGGGCATGCCCGTCATTCTGTCACCGCGGCGGGGGCGCGCTGCTCGTACCAGCGCTGATCGCTCTCCAGCTGAGCGGCGAGCGAGATCAGCAGGGGCTCGCTGTGGGCCGGCCCGAGGAGCTGGGCGCCCACCGGCAGGCCGTCGCCGAAGCCCGCCGGGACGCTGATGCCGGGCCAGCCGAGCACGTTCCACGGCCAGGCGTACGGACAGGCCGCGATCACCGCCTGGTCGGTCCGCCGCCCGGACAGCTCCGTCATGGCGCCGACGGCCGGGGGCGGGGTGGCGGTGGCGGGGGTGAGGAGCACGTCGAAGCGGGAGAAGATCTCCCCGATCCTGCGGTGCTGGCCGCCCTCCGCGCGGCGGGCGCGGCGCAGGGCGGTCCCGGCGAGCAGGCGCCCGTGCCGGGAGGCGGTCAGGGTGCGGGGGTCGAGGAGCGTACGGTCCGGGACGCGGTCGCTCCACTGGCTGATGCCGGCGAACGCGCGGGGCAGGAAGCTCAGTCCGATCAGGCCGTAGCGCGGCTCGGCCTCCTCCACGTCGTGGCCCAGCCGGGCGAGGGCGTCGGCCAGGTCCCCGAGCGCCCGGCGCACGGACGGGTGGAGCGGGGCGCGGGCGGCGACGAACGGGGGCCGCCAGGACACCGCGATCCGCAGCCGGCCCGGTTCCCGCCCGGCCGCCTCGACGGCGGCGATGCCCGGGGGCCGGTGGAGGTCGCCCGGGTGCTGTCCGGCGGCGGCGTCCAGCAGCAGCGCCGCGTCCCCCACGGTACGGGCGAGCGGGCCGTTGACGGTCAGTCCGTGGAAGGACTCGGCGTCGGGCCAGGTGGAGACCCGGCCACGCTGCGGCTTGATGCCCACCAGACGCGTCCACGCCGCGGGGATGCGGACCGAACCCGCCCCGTCCGAGCCCAGCGCCGCGGCCACCACCCCGGCGGCCACCGCCGCCGCGGCGCCGCCGGAGGAACCCCCGGGCGTGTGCCCGAGGTCCCACGGGTTGCGGGTGGCGCCGAAGGCGGGGCCCTCGGTGAACGGCCACTGCCCCAGCTCACAGGTGTTGGTCTTGCCGACGACGATCGCGCCGGCCGCGCGCAGCCGCCGTACCGCCTCGCCGTCCTCGGACTTGGCCGGGAAGGCCCCGGCGCAGCCGAACGCGGTCGGTTCGCCCGCCAGGTCCGTGTCGTCCTTGATCGCGACGGGGACGCCCAGCAGCGGCAGCCGCTCGCCCCGCTCCAGCCGCCGGTCGGCCTCCTCGGCCTCCGCCAGGGCGGCCTCGGCGCGAACGCGGCGGAAGGCGTTGACGGTCGGCTGGGTGGCGTCGATGCGGTCGAGCGTCACGCGCACCAGCTCCGCCGCGGTGACCTCGCCTTCGCGCAGCGCCCGGGCCTGCGCCGCCAGGCCCTCGGTACGGGCAGTGGACACGGCCGCCCCCTCTCCCTATTGTTCGTTCGAACGAACGAGACGGGAGGTTAGACGGATGCGCATCGCCGGTGCAACTGTTCTGCTCACCGGTGCCACGGGTGGGCTCGGCCAGGACATGGCACGCGAACTCGCCGCCAGGGGCGCGCGGTTGACCCTCAGCGGGCGCCGCGCCGACGTCCTCGAACCCCTGGCCAAGAGCCTGGACGCGAGGGCCGTCCCCGCCGACCTCGCGGACCGCGCCGACGTGGAGCGGCTGGCCGCCGAGTGCGCCGGCGTCGACGTCCTCGTGGCCAACGCCGCCCTGCCGAGCAGCGGCGAGCTGCTGGACTACTCCCCCGACCAGCTCGACCGCGCCCTGATGGTGAACCTGCGGGCACCGGTCCTGCTGGCGCGGCTGCTGGCGCCGGCCATGGTCGAGGCCGGGCGGGGGCACATCGTCCTCATCGGCTCGCTGTCCGGCAAGGCCGCCTCGCGGTCCACCTCCCTGTACAGCGCGACCAAGTTCGGACTCCGCGGCTTCGCCCACGGCTTCCGCGAGGACCTGCACGGCACCGGTGTCGGGGTGTCCCTGGTCCAGCCCGGATTCGTCCGGGACGCGGGCATGTTCGCCGACACGGGTGCCAAGGCGCCCGCCGGGGCACGTACCGTGACGCCCCGGCAGGTCACGGCGGGGGTCGTCCGGGCCGTCGAACGCAACCTCGGCGAGGTGAACGTGGCCCCGCCCGAGCTGCGCCTGCTCAGCGCCGTCGCCGGGCAGTTCCCGGTGTTCGCGGCCCGCGTCCAGCGGCTCAGCGGATCCGCCGAGCGTGCGACGCGGGACATCGTGACCGCGCAGCGGCACCGCCGCTGAGCGGCCGTCCGCCGCAGACCGGCCGCCCCGTGCGCGCCGCTGCCGGACGGCGCGGCCGCCGTACGGGTGCGGCGCCGTCCGGCACGGCCGGGCGGTTCACATCTGCGGGTACCGGCGCCGCCGCCAGGTCCACGCCACCGCGGCGGCCGCCACCGCCCAGCCGAAGAGCACCAGGTACGGGAAGGCGTACTGGTTCTCGGCGAAGTAGATCGCGTTGTGCTGGGCGTTGACCGAGGCCCCGGGCGGCAGCCAGCGGCCGACGGCCCCCAGCGGCTCGGGCAGCAGCAGCCAGGAGACCGCCCCGCCCGAGGACGGGTTGCCGAGCAGCACCATGAGCAACCACGTCGGCAGGATGGCCCACTTGCCGAACAGCATGTAGAACGCCGTGAACACCAGCCCCGAGGTCACCATCGTAAGGGTCAGGATCGCCCAGGACTGGAGGAAGGGCAGCCGCAGCACGTGCAGCCCCCAGTCCACCACCGCGACGATGGACAGGCTTCCGAGCGCGGAGTACACGACGATCGTCAGGAAACGCTCCAGCGGTCTGAGCTCCGACGCGTGCACGGTCAGCTGCACCGCGCCGAGGAAGCCCACGATGACCGCGGCGAGCGTGATGTAGAAGATCGCGAGCCCCTGCGGGTCGCCGGGCTGCAGCGGTCTGAGGTCGCCGAGGCTCAGCCGCACCCCGGCCTGCGCGGCCGCCACCGGGGCGGCCGCCGCCAGCACACGCGCCACCGAGGCCCCCGCGGCCGGCACCAGGTCGAACGAGACGGCGCCGCCCCCGGCCTTGGTCTGCGCCACGGCGAACACATGCTGCCGGTCGACGGCGTCGACGGCGGCCGCCCGCGTGGCGAAGCGGCGCTGCACCAGTTCGGTGCTCAGGCCCGAGTCCATGCCCGCCACGAACTTCTGCAGCTGGGGGGAGTCGTCCACGACGCCGATCGGGACGTGATGCGGTGTCGGATGCGCCATGGCGAAGCTGTACGAACCGGCGAACAGCCCCGCCCCCACCGCCAGGAGCAGGACGATGACCACGGCCGGCCGGAAACGTGACAGCCCGGAGGGGGCAGTCATCGGCTTACCCTCATCGCGCCCTCCGAAAGGCCGAGCCCCGTCCCCGGCGGCTTCGCGGCACGGCCGGGGGTGTGGGGCGAACCCGCCGCCCAAGTTACTGCCGGTGATCCACCCCCGCTACCTGACGGGACGTGGGCCCGGCGCACCGGAGTGGCGGGCCCGGCGAGCCGCCCGGTCACACGGCGGCGGCCTCCAGGGCCCGGACGGCCCAGTCGAGGGCGGGCGCGCGGCTCTCCAGGACGGGCCAGCCGTTGACCACCGCGAGCAGCCGGGCGTACCGCTCCCGGCGCGGGTCGGACGCGGTCCGCAGACGTGTCAGCAGTCGTCGCCGGAGCTCGGTGCCGTCCGCGGCGCCGAGGAGGTCCGCGTACTCCGCGGCGACGGCCGCGACGACCGTACGCGCCCGGTCGGAGGCGGGGTCGACGCCCGCGGCCACGATGGGGCCGACCCGCTCGCCGACCGACGCGACGACGTCGCGGCGCGGCAGCGTGGTCCCGGCTCGGGCACGGTCGGCCGCGTGCTCCCCGACCATCCGGCGCATCGTGGCCCGGAAGCCGGGGTCCCCCGACAGTTCGGCGAGCTCCACCCACGCCTGGACCTGGTCCGGCTCGGGGTCCTCGGGCAGCGCCGGGGTGAGGGAGCGGCGCAGGCCCGCGAGCGCGGGGGCGTCCGCGAGGTCACCGGGTCCGCCGAGGACGGCGTCGAGGAAGTCGTCGATGAGCCGTCCGCGTTCCGCCGCGGACAGCCTGGCCAGTTCGTGCATGAGCTCCGTCTCCTCCGGGGTGGACCCGCGCCGGGCCACGGCCGTCAGCACCGCGCGCCGCAGCCGCAACGTGCGGATCTGCGCCTCCAGGGCCGCGGCGTGGGCCGCCGCGACCTGGGGCAGGGACAGCTCCCGGTCCACGACCCGCCGGATCGTGGCCAGGTCGAGTCCCAGCTCGCGCAGGGTCCGCACGAGTTCCAGCCGGGCCAGGGCCTCGTCGCCGTAGCGGCGGTAGCCCGCCGGACTGCGGCCGGCCGGCGTCACGATCCCCCGGTCGGAGTAGAAGCGGATGGTCTTGACCGTCAGCCCGGTGCGCCGGGCCAGGTCGCCGATCGAGTAGCGCGCGTCGCCGTTCACACCCCCACTCTTCCGTCTCCCCTCGGGGGAGACTCAAGCCCCCGCGCGGGCCGCGACGGCACGCGCCGCCGCCGCGATGTCGCCCCCGCGGGTCGCGCCGGTCAGCGGATCGCTCGGTGCGTAGCGCACGGCGACGCCGTACTGGGCGCAGCGGGCGGCGATGGCGGGGCAGGCACGTTCCGCGAGGGCCGCGATGGTCAGGGAGGGGTTGACGGTGAGGGAGGTGGGGACGGCCGCACCGTCCGTCACGAAGAGGCCGGGGTGGGTGCGCAGCTCGTTGAGCTCGGTCAGCGCGGAGATCGCGGCGGAGTCGCCGAGCCGGCAGGAGGCGAGGGGGTGGGCGGTCACCGTGCCCGCCACGTCCTCGCTCCACGGGCGGACGGTGGCGAGGCCGTCCCGTTCCAGCACCGCCCGCGCGTGGGTGTCGGCCTCGGACCAGCCGCGCCGCGTGCCGGCCGTCGGTGCGAACCGCATGGTGCCGAGGCCCAGCCCGTTGGCCAGACGGGTGAAGCTGCCGGTGAGGGGCGGCACGCCGAAGCTGCCCTCGGCCTCGTCCTCGGTCATGGCGAGCACGGTGAGCCAGGAGCGCCAGCGGGCCCGCATCTGCTTCTTGGCGACGCCCGACCAGCGCCCCCCGGCGGTCTGCGCGAGGGAGTTGGTGACGGTCGGGAAGTAGATCTGCTGGAGGGTGAAGCGGGAGAACTCCGGCGCCCGGGCGTCGAGGCGGTCGAAGGACGCCGCGGTGATCGGCATCCCGATGTGCAGCGCCTCGTACGCCACCGTCGCGCTGCGCGCCAGCCCGAGCAGGGAGCGGACCTTGCCCTCGTCCAGCTCCGCGACGCTGACCCGGTCGCCGTTGCCGGAGAAGTAGCCGCCGACGGCCGGCGGGACTCCCCCCAGGGCGAGCGCCGAGCGCTGCAGCAGGACCGGTGTGCCGACCGCGCCCGCGGCCAGTACCAGGACCTTGGTGTGGAGGGTGCCCGCGCCGGTGGGGCAGGTGTAGTCCGCCGGGTCGACGGTGGTGTAGTCGACGGCGTAGCGGTATCCGGGCACCGTGGACGGGCGGATCAGCTGCACCTCGTGCAGGGGGCGGATCTCGGCGCCGTGGGCCTCCGCGGCCGGCAGGTAGTTGAGCAGCATGGAGCGCTTGGCGCCGAAGCGGCAGCCCGAGAGCATCCAGTTGCAGTCGGTGCAGCGGGCCCGGTCGACGGCGACGGGCACCGGGTTGCAGGTGTGCCCGGCGCGGTCGCAGGCGGCGGCCAGCACGCCGCCCGCGTACGAGACGTCGGGCCAGTCGAGCTTCGTCACGGGCAGGGCCTGCTCGACCTGCTCGTACCAGGGGTCGAGGGCGGCGCGGCTGAGGGAGGCGGGCCACAGCCGCCGTCCGGACGCGTCGCGCCGGTCGAAGACGAAGGACGGCGCGCGCAGCGACGCGGCGAAGTAGACGACGCTGCCGCCGCCCACGCAGTTGCCCGCGACGACCGAGATGCCGTCGCCCTTGATCACGTCGACGATGCGGGGGTACGCGCCCAGGTCGAGGTCGTGGGTGAAGTCCTCGGTGGCCAGGCGCGGTCCGCGTTCGAGGACGGTGACCCGGGCTCCCGCGGCGGCGAGGTGGTAGGCGGGTATCGCGCCGCCGAAGCCGCTGCCGATGACGAGGACATCGGTGGTCTGGGGGCTCATGCGGGGCTCCCGGAGGGGGTCGTGGCGGGGTGCGGCTCAGCGAGGGCCGTGCCGTAGGAGTGGGACGGGTAGCGCCACAGGCCGTCGGCGTCGGGCGGCGGGAAGCCGGTCCAGACCAGACCGGGGTGGCCTTCTGCGAGGGCCTGCGCGGTGTGGCGGTGGGCGGCGGTGTCGAAGGCCAGGCCGACGAGGAAGGCGAGCAGCTGCCAGATCGGGCGGTCCAGGTCGTCGGCCCGGAAGAGCCCGGTGACCAGGGCGGTGCGGTGGTCGAAGGAGAGGCCGACGAAAGGCGGGCGGTCGAGCGGGAGCAGGATGAGCCGGCTGATCGCGTAGGCGGTGGCGCGGGCGTCCAGCAGCGCCGCGATGCCCGGCAGGAGCGGGTTCAGCGGGAGGTCGGGCGAGGTGAGCAGGGTGATGACGCCGGCCTGTACGGCGCCCGGGCCGGAGGCGGCGCCGGCGATGGCGCGGTCGGAGGGGGAACGTCGTTCCCCCGGCACGAGGGTGTCGGCGAAGGCCTCCAGGGTGGAGACCGGCCAGGAGCCGAGCGCGGCGGCCGCGGCGGGAGCGGCCGCGGCGGGAGCCGCCATCGTGCCCAGTGCGGGCAGGGCGGCGACGGCGGCGGCCAGACCGCGCAGCACGGCGCGCCGGTCGATGCCGGGGAGCGGCTCCATCGGCTACCACCCCGCGCACAGGAGGCTGAAGGGCAGCGTGACGGAGAGCCCGCTCTCGCCGGCCTCGTCCCCGTACGCGTCCAGGACGTCCGCGACCTCGGGCAGTTGCGGACGCAGCGCGGCCACCAGGTCGCCGATGCCCACGGTGACCCCGTTGAGCCGGAAGTTCGTCAGGAGCATCGCCGCACGCCGGTTGCGCTTGTCGAACCAGTAGCGGCCGTCCCAGGAGACGTACGGGACCGCGCCGGTGGTGGACTGCACGCTCCAGTGGTCGCGCTGGTAGTAGCGGCACACGGGGAGGGCGAGCGCGAAGCGGGCGGGTTCGGCGAGCAGGAAGCGGACGGCGCCGCCGTTGTCGAGGGTGATGTCGCGCTTGGAGTACTCCACGCACACCGGGTCGGACAGCCAGAGCCACGGGTCGGGGGTCTCGCCCTCCCCGTACGTGTGCCAGTCGCAGGCGGCGGCGAACGGCGGCTCGGAGTACGGGTCGGGAGCGTTGGCCGAGGCGGGGGCGGTGACGGTCGCCGCGAACAGGGCGGCCGCGGCCAGGGTCAGCAGGCGTGAGGAACGGCGGAAGCGGGGCATGGGCAGACTCCGGCGGTCGTGGGGACGGGGCGTACGGGGCCTGGGCACCACGCAGGATGCCGCTGACGCGACGTCAGGGCAAGAGGTTGCACACAGACTCATTGAATGAGTGGCTCATCCACTGCCTGAGTATGTTGACGCGGTGCCCCGTTGCTCGGTGGGCTTGGACCGGACCGCTTCGAGAGGACGACCACGGTGGAGCCACTGCCCCGCGAGACCATCGTCGACGTGCTGGAACGCCGCCTGCAGGAGGACATCCTGGGCGGCACCCACCCCGCCGGCACCCTGCTGCCCCCGGAACACCGCCTCGCCGAGGGCTACGGCGTCACCCGCACCACGGTGAAGCACGCCTTCGGCCGGCTCACCCAGGCCGGTCTCCTGGAGACCCGCCACGGCGTCGGCACCCGGGTCCGCGACTACCTGCGCCTCGGCGGTGCGGACCTGCTGCCCATGCTCGTACGGCACAACCCCGGATGGCTGGCCGACATCTTCGAAGTCCGTTCCGGTGTCGGCACGTTGATCGCCGAACGCGCCGCCGTCAAGGCCACTCCCCCGCAACGCGCCCGGCTGCGCACCCTCCTGGACGCCGTCGGCGCCGCCGCCGACCCCGACGCCGTCCAACTGGCCGACGCCGAGGTGCACCGCGCCCTCGCACAGGCCACCGGCAACCGCGTCTATGTGCTCCTCACCAACACCCTCTTCGCCGCCTACCTGCCGCTGCGCGCCCGCCTCGTCGCTCCCTTCCGAGACCCGGCGGAGGCCGCCGCCCGCCTGGAACCCCTCGTCACCGCCGTCATCGACGGTGCCGCGACCACGGCCCGCACGGCGGCCCAGGCGTACCTCGCCGAGACGCAGCGCATCATGCTGGAGGCGCTGGAGTCGCCGTGAGCCGGGCGGGCCGCCGCGGAAAGGGTCCCCGGTCCGCGGCGGCCGGCCGCGTCAGCGGGCCTGGTCGGTGGGCCGGATGAGGATCTCGTTCACCGCGACGTGGTCGGGCTGGGTGACCGCGTACAGGACGGCGGCGGCGATGTCCTCGGGCTGCAGGGTCCGCATGGACTCGGCCATGCTCTTCGCCATGGCCTGGATCGCCGGGTCGGTGATGTGGCTGGTCAGCTCGGTGGAGACGAAGCCGGGTTCGACGAGGACGACCCGGACGCCCTGTTCGGTGACCTCCTGGCGGAGCGACTCCGCGAAGGCGGTGACGCCGAACTTGGTGGCCGAGTACACACCGCTCGCGGCCGTCGCCGTACGCCCCGAGGTCGAGGAGACCTGGACCACGGCCCCCTTGCGCTCCAGCAGGTGGGGCAGGGCGGCGTGGACCGCGTACATCGAGCCGAGCAGGTTGGTCTCGACCATGCGCGTCCACTCGGTGGTGTCCGCGCCGAGGATCGGGCCGCTGAGCATGACGCCCGCGTTGTTGACCAGGATGTCGAGGCCGCCGAAGCGCTCGACGGCCGCCGCGACCGCGTCGCGCACCGATGCGTGGTCGGTGACGTCCAGATCGAGGGCGAGCATCTCGCCGGGGGCGTCCTGCACGAGGTCCTTCAGCCGGTCGGCCCGCCGGGCCCCGACCGCGACCAGGGCGCCGGCCTTCGACAGGGCGATGGCCGTGGCCCGGCCGATGCCCGAGGACGCGCCGGTGACGAGGACGATCTTGCCTTCCAGGGTGCCGCTCACGTTGTTCTCCCAGGAGTTCGTGTTCGTGGTTCGCGACCCGGACAGAAGATGACCGCCGGGTCATGTTGAGCGTAACAGTTAACCTGACCCTCCGGTCACGTTGGTGATAGGCTCCACACCTGGGAGGAGGCGGGAATGAGCGGGACGACAGCCACTCCGGGCCAGCGGGCGGACATGGTGCGCAACCGACGCCTGCTGCTCGAGGCGGCGACGGCGGCGTTCGCCGAGCGCGGGGTCGACGTGCCGATCGGAGAGATCGCCCAGCGGGCGGGCCTGGCCAAGGGCACGGTCTTCCGGCATTTCGCCTCGAAGGAGGACCTCCTCGCGGCGATCATGTTCCAGTTGCTCGACCAGCTCATCGGCTCGGCCGGCCGCCTCCTGGAGGCCGACGACGCGGGGGCGGCGTTGCGCGAGTTCATGACCGACGGCGTCGAGGCGCTCGCCACCGACCGTGCGTTCTGCGAGGTGATCGGCCGCCCGTCGCTGCAGCACGCCGAGGTCCGCGACCGCATCGCCCTGCTCTGCGACGCCGCCGAGGCGCTCACGGCCCGGGCGCGTGAGCAAGGCGCCGTGCGCGGCGACATCACGGGGACCGACGTCGTCCTGCTGCTCGGCGGGATCCACCAGACGGCGGCACCGCTGCTCCCCATCCAGCCGCAGGCGTGGCGCCGCTACCTGGCGCTGGCCTTCGACGGGCTGCGCGCCACCGACTCCGGACCCCTGCCGGAACCGCCGCCCGCGCGCCTGGAGATCGCCGACCCCACGACGTCGCCGTAGGGCACGCGCACCCGCCCCTTCCCCGACCAGCGGAACATCGGGCCCGCCGGCGCATGCCGACGGCTGGTCTTGACCGCACCCATGCTCATGAGAGAGCATTGCTCTCATTGATAAGCACCGCTCTCGACGGGGATGGGGATCCTGCTCTACGCGGGCCCGCCGCTCGGGGAACTGCACGAGGAGTACGCGAAGAAGGGCCGGCTGGACGAGCGCGCGCCGGTCAGGTCGACCAGTTCGGTCACCGTTGACGCACCGGTCGCCGCGGTGTGGCGGCTCGTCAGCGACCTGCACGCCTGGGACACGTGGCGCTCCGACGCCCGCGTGATCGAGCTCGGGGCCGTGGAACCGGACGCACCCTTCCGCTGGAAGCTGCGGGGGACGCCCATCACGTCCTCCTTCGCCGTGGTGGCGCCCGAGCGGGAGCTGTCGTGGACGGGGCTGGCGATGGGCTGGATGAAGGCGGTCGACCGGATGCGGATGGCACCCACGGACGACGGCCGGACGGTCGTCACGATCGAGGAGTCGCTCTCCGGCCCGCTCCTCACGCTGTTCTACGACAGCGCACGGCTCCGCAGGGGCCACGAGGACATACTCCGCATGCTGAAGGCCGCCGCGGAGGAGAGCAGGGCCTCGTGCCGGCCGGGGACCTAGGACCAAGGGACGACTGGCCCGGTCTGCGCCGGTTGCGGGATGCTCCCCGCATGATCGAGCGCGAGGACGCGGTCCGGAGGGTCCAGGAGCACCTGGACCGGTGCTTCCCGGGACGCATGGCGGTGGTGGAGGCCGAGGAGCACGAACTGGTGTGGGTCGTCGTCTACCAGTCCGCGGAGTACGTCAGGAGCGGCGACGCGAAGCATCTCCTGGCCGGCAACGGACCGTACCTGGTGGACCGTGCCGACGGCCGCATGCACGCGATCGGCCCTGTGGACTACCTCATGGGCGGATGGGAGGACGAGTACCGGTCCCGTGTCCGCGGAGTGCCCGTGCGGACCGCGGTGGACGACCTGGACGACGGGATACGCACGTCGGTGGCCGCCCGCGGCCGCGTGTTCGCCATGGTCGAGCTGCGGGAACGGATACCGGCGCTCACCCCCGCCGACGCCCTGGCCTACGTGACGGCCCTTCAGGCCGCCCGCCCCGCCCCGCGGCGTGCGCTCGCCGTCGTCAGCGAGGCCCTGGTGCCGTACCGGGAGCCCGTGATCAGGCCTGTCCCCCAGCAGCGCGAAGACGCCGGTCAGGACGGGGGAACCTGACCGGCGCCGGTCTGCGTTGCGGGGCCGCGGTGGCGGTCGCCCCCGGCGAGGGGCTCCGTGGGGCTTCAGCCGAACGATCGTCCCCACGGGCGAAGGGATGAGGCCCGGGGTCACTGGCCCACTCACGGCACCCGCATGTTGTGGAACCGTGCCCCGGCCCGGATTGTTCCCGCGTCCCGGTGGTCCGCGGCCGCGGAAGGCATGTCCGCGGCCCTCTGCGGGGAAGCGCGTTGCATGACGAAGACCGGTCTCCCGGAGGACATCCGGGCCTGCCTGTTCGATCTCGACGGAGTGCTGACCAAGACCGCGGTCGTGCACGCCGCCGCCTGGAAGGAGGTGTTCGACGACTTCCTGCGGCACCGGGAGGGTGCGGACTTCCGCCCCTTCGACAAGGTGACCGACTACGACGAGTACGTCGACGGCCGCCCACGCGCGGACGGCGTGCGCGCCTTCCTGGCCTCGCGCGGCATCGAACTGCCCGAGGGCTCCGCGGACGACCCGCCCGAGCGCGACACGGTGCACGGGGTGGGCAACCGCAAGAACGAGATCCTGCTGGAGAAGATCCGCACCGAGGGCGTCGAGGCCTATCCGGGCTCGGTCCGCTACGTGAAGGCCGTACGGGCCGCCGGCCTGCGGACGGCCGTGGTGTCGTCCAGCGCCAACTGCCGCGACGTGCTGGTCGCGGTCGGCATCGAGGACCTCTTCGACGTACGCATCGACGGTGTGGTGGCCGCCGAGCGCAAGCTCCCCGGGAAACCGCACCCCGACACCTTCCTGGAGGCGGCGCGCGAGTTCGGGGTCGAGGCGAAGGCGGCGGTGGTCTTCGAGGACGCGCTGGCCGGCATGGACGCCGGCCGCTCCGGCCACTTCGGGTACGTCGTGGGGGTGGACCGGGTCGGCCAGGCCGACGCCCTGCGCGCGCACGGCGCCGACATCGTCGTGCGGGACCTCGCCGAGCTGCTGGAGGCGGACGCGTGATCAGCCACTCCTCCTACGTCGTCGAGCCGTGGTGCCTGCGTGAGACCGAGCTGGACCTCGACGTGCTCGCCCAGAGCGAGTCGGTGTTCGCCCTCTCCAACGGCCACGTCGGCTGGCGCGGCAACCTCGACGAGGGCGAGCCGCACGGGCTGCCCGGCTCCTATCTGAACGGTGTCCACGAACGGCACCCGCTGCCCTACGCGGAGGCGGGTTACGGCTACCCGGAGGCCGGCCAGACCGTCATCAACGTCACCAACGGCAAGATCATCCGGCTGCTCGTCAACGACGAGCCGTTCGACGTGCGCTACGGGCGGCTCGTCTCGCACGAACGCGTCCTCGACCTGCGCGCCGGGCATCTGCGCCGCACCTGCGAGTGGACCTCCCCGGCCGGCTGCACCATCCGGGTGACCTCGACCCGCCTGATCTCGCTCACCCAGCGGTCCATCGCCGCGGTGGTGTACGAGGTCGAGGCCGTGGACGACGTGCGCCTGGTCGTCCAGTCCGAGCTGGTGGCCAACGAGCAGCTGCCCAGGACCTCGGGCGACCCCCGGGTCTCCGCCGTGCTGGACTCCCCCTTGCAGCCGGAGGAGAACCTGGCCCTGGACAACCGCCTGCGCCTGGTGCACTCGACCTCGGTCACAGGGCTCCGGGTCGCGGTGGCGGCCGACCACGCCGTGGAGGGACCGCCGTCCACCCGGAGCTTCAGCGAGAGCAACGACGACACCAGCCGGCTCACCGTCACCTCCTCCCTGGCGGCCGGGGAGAAGCTGCGCCTGGAGAAGATGGTCTCCTACGGCTGGTCCCAGGTCCGTTCGCTGCCCGCCGTGCGCGACCAGGTGGAGGCGGCGCTCGCGGGCGCCCGCAGCACCGGCTGGCAGGGGCTGTGCGACGAGCAGCGCGACTACCTCGACGCGTTCTGGGCGCGGGCGGACGTGGAGATCGACGGCGACGCCGAGATCCAGCAGGCGGTCCGTTTCGCCATGTTCCACGTCCTTCAGGCGGGTGCGCGCGCCGAGCAGCGGGCGATCCCGTCGAAGGGCCTGACGGGCTCGGGCTACGACGGGCACTCCTTCTGGGACACGGAGACCTTCGTCCTCCCGCTGCTCACCCTGACCTCGCCGGAGTCCGTCGCGGAGGCGCTGCGCTGGCGCCGTGCCACCCTGCCCGCCGCCCGGGAGCGCGCCCACCAGCTCGGCCTCGAGGGCGCCGCCTTCCCGTGGCGCACGATCGACGGCTCGGAGGGCTCGGGCTACTGGCCGGCGGGAACGGCCGCGTTCCACATCAACGCGGACATCGCCGACGCCGTCGTCCGCTACGTCTCCCTCACCGGCGACGAGGACTTCGAGCGCGAAACGGGTGTGGAGCTCCTGGTGGAGACCGCGCGCATGTGGCACTCCCTCGGTCACCACGACCCCCACGGGAACTTCCACATCGACGGGGTCACCGGGCCCGACGAGTACAGCGCCATCGCGGACGACAACGTCTACACCAACCTGATGGCCCAGGCGAACCTGCGCGCCGCCGCCGACGTCGTCGAACGCCACACCAAGGAGGGCTTGGCCCTCGGCGTCGACGACGAGGAGACGGCCGCCTGGCGGGACGCGGCCGCTGCCATGACCGTGCCCTACGACAGCGCGCTCGGCGTCCACGAGCAGTCGGCGGGCTTCACCCGGCACCAGATGTGGGACTTCTCCTCCACCCGGCCCGACCAGTACCCGCTGATGCTGCACTTCCCCTACTTCGACCTGTACCGCAGGCAGGTGGTCAAGCAGGCGGACCTGGTACTGGCGATGGTCAAGCAACCGGAGGCCTTCGACGACGAGCAGAAGGCCCGGAACTTCGCCTACTACGAGCCGATGACGGTGCGGGACTCGTCCCTGTCGGCTTCGACGCAGGCGATCATGGCCGCCGAGGTCGGTCATCTGCGCCTCGCCTACGACTACCTGGGCGAGGCGGCGCTGATGGACCTGCACGACCTGGAGAACAACACCCGCGACGGCCTGCACATCGCCTCCCTCGCCGGCACCTGGGCCGCGCTGGTCGGCGGCTTCGGCGGAATGCGGTACCGGGACGGCTGCGCCGCCTTCGCACCCCGGCTGCCGGAGAAGCTGCGGCGGCTCGCCTTCACCCTGCAGGTGCGGGGGCGGCGGCTGCGGGTGGAGATCACCGGCGCGGCGGCGACGTACACCCTGCTGGACGGGGAGCCGCTGGAGCTCTACCACTACGACGACGGGTTCACGCTCACCGTCGACCGCCCGCAGACGCGCAAGGCGCCGACCCTGCGCACGCGTCAGGCGCCGGAGCAGCCGCCGAGCCGCAGTCCCCGGCGCCGCTGACCTCCCCGCGTGCGCGGCGGGTGCGCCGGCGCCGGTCCCCCGAAGGGGCCCGGCGCCGGGTCAGCGCCCGGGGAAGTGGGGCAGGACCTCCTCGGCGAGTTCGTGCAGCACCTCCGCGACCGGGCGGTCCCCCGGACGGAGGTTGAGGGAGACGTGGGCGACGCCCAGGTCCGCCATCGCGCCCAGGTGGTCGACGAGGGCGGTGCGACCGGTACGCAGGCCGAGGCGGATCGGCTCCGGCCGGGCCGCGGGGTCCGCGACCAGGTCGAGCAGCATGGGCGTGAAGTAGGGCTTGGACCGCCCGCCGGTGAGCTCCCGCCACCGCTGGACGTCGTCGCCCAGGGCGTCCAGGGGCCGGGGGTAGTTCAGGCCCGCGTCGGCGTGCCCGGCGATCCACTCGGGGGTCTGACGGGCGCTGCCCGCCACCGCGATCGGGATGTCCCCGCCCACGGGCTTCGGCAGGACGTCGATCCGCCGCTCGGGCCGGAGCCCGGTGCCGGGCAGGGTCAGCCCGAGCCCGGGAGCTGGGCTCGCCCAGGCGGCGCGCAGGGTCCGCACGCCGTCGCGGAAGGCCTGTCCGCGGCCGTCGAAGTCGGCACCGAAGAGCGGGTACTCCACCGGGCGGTCCCCGCTGGCCAGGCCCAGGACGAGACGTCCCCCGGAGAGCACGTCGACGGTGGCGGCGGCCTTGGCCACGTGCAGCGGGCTGCGCAGCGGCAGGACGACGGCGGCGGTGCCGAGCACGACGTGTTCGGTCAGCGCGGCGAGGTGCCCGAGGTACGCGAAGACGTCGAAGACGGATCCGGCGTCGCCGAAGGCGAGCGGGTCGTACACGGGTACGTCGCGCAGCCACAGGGCGCTGAAGCCGAGGCGGTCGGCGAGCCGGGCGAGGTCGGCGTGCCCGCTCAGGTCCGGCACCCCGAAGGGGCGGCCGGCCTGCTGGTCGGCGGCGCGGCGGCCGGCTCCCCAGTCGTTGTCCAGGGGCAGTTCGAGTCCGAGGGTGAGCCGCAGGTGCGGGCCGGTGAGCCGGGTGAGGGCGGTGCTGGTCATGGTGCGGGCCTTCGTCGGGTGCGGTGTCGGGGCCGGGACCGGCGGTGCCTGTGGTCCCGGCCCCCGCGGTCAGTGCCGGGAGGTGAGGGCCGGCTGCTCGGCGGGCGCGGCCCCGGTGACGACCCGGCTGTTCCGGCCGCCGCGGCCCTTCTCCAGTGCCGCGGAGACGACCGCGAGCACGAGGGCGGAGGCGGTGAGGACCGCCCCGACGAGGTTCGGCGAGGTGTAGCCGAAGCCCGCGGCGATGACGACCCCGCCGAGCCAGGCGGACAGCGCGTTGCCGAGGTTGAAGGCGCCGATGTTGACGGCCGAGGCCAGGGTGGGGGCCCCGGTCGCCTGGTCCAGGACCCGCTTCTGCAGCGGCGGCACCGTCGCGAAGCCCAGGGCGCCGATGAGGAGGATCGTCACGCCGGCGGTGACCTCGTTGTGAGCGGTGAGGGTGAACAGCGCCAGCACGGCGGCCAGCGAGCCCAGCGCCGTGTACAGCATCGGCATCAGGGCGCGGTCGGCGTACTTGCCGCCGACCAGGTTGCCGACGACCATGCCCGCGCCGAACAGGACCAGCAGCCAGGTGATGGAGGAGTCGGCGAACCCGGTGACCTCGGTCATCATGGGCGCGATGTAGGTGATGGCCGCGAAGACGCCGCCGAAGCCGAGCACGGTCATCGCCATGGCCAGCAGGACCTGGACGTTGCGGAAGGCGCCCAGTTCGTGGCGCAGTCGCACGCCCTGCGGCTTCGGCATGTCGGGCACCAGCTTGAGGACGCCGGCCAGGCCGACGACGCCGAGGCCCGCGACGACGAAGAAGGTCACGCGCCAGCCGGCGTTCTGACCGATGAAGGTGCCCAGCGGCACGCCGATCACGTTGGCCACGGTGAGGCCGGCGAACATCATCGAGATCGCCCGCGCCTTCTTCTCCGGGGCCACCAGGTCGGCGGCGACGACCGAGCCGATGCCGAAGAAGGCGCCGTGCGTGAAGGAGGCGAGGATGCGCCCGGCCATCATCACGCCGAAGGAGGGTGCCAGGGCGGAGACCAGGTTGCCGAGCACGAACAGGCCCATGAGCAGCATGAGCATGTTCTTGCGGGACACCTTGGTGCCGAGCACCGTCATGATCGGCGCGCCGATCATGACGCCGAGTCCGTAGCCGGTCACGAGCAGGCCGGCGGTGGGGACGGAGACCCCGAAGTCGGAGGCGACCTCGGGCAGCAGGCCCATGATCACGAATTCGGTGGTTCCGATCCCGAAAGCCCCGATGGCGAGGGCCAGGAGCGCGAGAGGCATGGCGGAGACCTTCCAGATGTTGCAGTGGCACCTAACAAGCGAAAACAATAATTGCAGACGCGCTATAACGTCAAACGCTGGACATCTTCGGGCGGCGGCTTACCATGGCCAGTGACGACGAACAGCCTTCACCCGCAGCCGCCGCACAAAGGGGACCTCGATGACCGCCACCGATCCGGCCCTGACCGCCCTCGCCCAGGGGTGGCACGCCCTGTCGCTCCTGCACGGACGGATCGAGGGGCGGATCGAGAAGCAGCTCCAGATTCACCACGACCTGAGCGTGCGCGAGTACTCCCTGCTCGACGTCCTCAGCCGTCAGCACGACGGGGAGGGCGGCCACCTGCAGATGCGCCAGGTCGCCGACGCCGTCGTGCTGAGCCAGTCGGCGACGACCCGCCTGGTCACCCGGCTGGAGGACCGCGGCCTGCTGGCCCGCTACCTCTGCCCCACCGACCGGCGCGGCATCTACACGGACGTGACGGAGGCCGGCCTGAAGCTGCTGGAGGAGGCCCGGCCGACGAACAACGCTGCACTGCGCGCGGCGATGGACGACGCGGCGCTCGTCCCGGAGCTCGCGCCCCTGGTCAAGGCGGTGGAGGACCTGCAGGGCGCGAAAGTCCCGGCTTCCTGACCCGGCCATTCCGCGCACGAACTTATTAAGCGTTTGCAATTAACCGCGTGCGCAACTAACCTGGTCATGGAGCACGGGAAGGGCGCGTCCCCCGCCCCCTCCCGGGACGTTCACCCATCCGCACTCGCACCGGCATCCACCGCCGGCCGCGACGCGAAAGGATCTGCACCATGACCACCCCCACCCCGGACATCACGCTGAACAACGGCGTCACCATGCCGCAGCTCGGCTTCGGCGTCTTCCAGGTGCCCGACGCCGACACCGCCGCCGCCGTCACCTCGGCCCTGGAGAGCGGCTACCGCAGCATCGACACCGCGGCGATCTACGGCAACGAGGCCGGCGTCGGCCAGGCCCTCGCCGCCTCGGGCATCGCCCGTGACGAACTGTTCGTCACCACCAAGCTGTGGAACGGCGACCAGGGCTACGACAGCACCCTCGCCGCCTTCGACGCCTCCCTCGCCAAGCTCGGCCTCGACCATGTGGACCTCTACCTGATCCACTGGCCGGCCCCGGCCCGCGACACCTACCTGGACACCTGGCGCGCCTTCGAGAAGATCCACGCCGAGGGCCGGGCCCGCGCCATCGGCGTCTCGAACTTCCAGCCCGCGCACCTGCAGCGGCTCATCGACAACAGCGACGTCGTGCCCGCCGTCAACCAGGTGGAGCTGCACCCCCAGCTGCAGCAGGCCGAGCTGCGCGCCTTCCACGCCCGGCACGGCATCGCCACGGAGGCATGGAGCCCGCTCGCCCAGGGCGCCGTCCTGAAGGACCCGGTCATCACCGGAATCGCCGGCCGCCTGGGCAGGACCCCGGCCCAGGTGATCCTGCGCTGGCACCTGCAGCTCGGCAACGTGGTCATCCCCAAGTCGGTGACCCCCGAGCGGATCCGCGAGAACCTCGACGTCTTCGACTTCGCGCTCTCCGACGCCGACGTCGCGGCGATCACCGCGCTCGACAACGGCACCCGCATCGGCCCGGACCCCGACGCCTTCAACTGATCGCCCGGCCACGGGCCGCGGGGGCACCCCGCGGCCCGGCGGGCGGCACCGTGCGGCGCGTGCCTCAGGAAGCGGTGCGCTCCTCGATCCGCCGCAGCGCCTGCTTGAGGTACCCGGCGAAGCGCGGATAGTTCTCGCTCATCGGGAAGTGCCCGATCTCCTTCATCTCGATGAACTCGGCCCCGCGGATCTGCTCCGCGGTACGGGCCCCGTCCTGGGGCGTGGTCAGGTAGTCGTACTCGCCGGTGAGCATGACGACCGGGCAGCGCTCCCCGTCGATCTCCCCCAGCCTGCCCCGGAGGTCGTGGTCGACGGAGTAGAAGTACAGGTCGCCCTTGAACGCCTCCGAGCCCTGGCTGTAGTAGAACCAGGTCGCCCAGCGGTCCGCGTCGGGCGACTGCGGGGCCATGAGGTCCCACACCCCGCTGGCGCAGACCTGCGCCGCGTTGGCGTGGGGATGCTGCCACCAGTCGAGGTAGAAACCGGGAGAGTAGTCCGCGCCCTCCACGGGGATGACCGCCTTGAAGCGGTCCGGGTGCCGCAGCGCCAGCTGCAGGGCCACGTTCCCTCCGAAGGAGGAGCCCATGAAGATCGGGTCCTCCAGGCCGAGTGCGTCGCAGAACGCGGTGATGAAGGCGACGTAGTGGTCGGCGGTGAGCTTGTACTCCTCCTTCCACCACTCCTTGTTCAGCGGCGGGTCGGACTTGCCGTGGCGGGCGAGGTCGTAGGCGATGACGCGGTGGTTCGCGGTGATCTCCTCGTCCTCCAGGAGGCCGCGCCACTGGTGGTTGTGGCAGCCCGCCGTGTGCTGGCACACCAGCGGCTGCCCCTGGCCGTTCTCCAGGTAGAAGACCTTGTACTGGACGTCCTCCACGTCGATCGTGACGTAGTGTCCGGTCACCGGGGAGATACGGGAGGCGGTGCTCATCGAGGGGTCCTTTCGGCGGTGCGGGGCGGAACGGTGGTTCAGCCCAGCGGGCCGGTGAGGCGGAGCAGTTCCAGCTGACGGGTGAGGCAGCGCAGGTTCTGCATGAGGACCAGCAGGTCGCCCTCCAGCCGCATGTCCCGTTGGAAGCTCGCCGCCCAGATGCCGTGGTACATCGGCTTCGGCACCGGCGAGCAGAACTCCCGCCAGGTCGCGGCACTGGCCCTGATGGCGAAGTCGTAGGCCGTGAGCGGCTCGGGATCGACGACGAGGTCCTCCACCCGGCCGCGGTGCATGCGCACCAGGAAGGCGTGCCTTTCCATGTCCAGCAGATAGGCGCAGCTGAAGTACGCCCCGTGCGCCCGCAGCTCCGCGTCGCCGTCACTGAGCCGGCGGAACTCCTCCACCGGCCCCTGCGCCGTTGCCGTCGCCATGTCCTCTCCTCGCTGACGCCGATCTTTGCGCCCAGCTAATACACCGCCGGGTGCGCGCGGGCGGGGGCACGCCGTCACGTCCCCCGCACGCACCGCGCAAAGCGTCCGGTGGTGGCACCGCCACCCCCGTACGGCGCGCCCACCAGGCGCATCGGTCCCGCCCGGCGAGGGTGGGAGGCGGACGATCGCACCGCGGTCGCCCACCGGAGACCGGGACAGCCGAAGGAGCGGTACATGCGCATCGATCTCACCGGACGGACCGCCTTGGTGACGGGGTCGACGCAGGGCATCGGAGCGGCCATCGCGGCCGGCCTCGCACGGGCCGGCGCCCGGGTCGGGGTCAACGGCCGCGACCCGGGAAGGGTGGACGAGGCCGTCGCACGACTGCGCGGCCAGGTCCCGGAAGGCGACTTCCTCGCCGTCGGTGCCGACGTCGCCTCCCAGGAGGGCGCCGCCCGTGCGTACGAGCGGATGCCGGACGTGGACGTCCTCGTCAACAACCTGGGCGTCTACGGCGCCATGGACGCCCTCGACATCGACGACGACGAATGGCGCCGCTACTTCGAGGTGAACGTGCTCTCCGCGGCCCGCCTCACGAGGATGTACCTCCCCGGGATGCTCGAGCGGAACTGGGGCCGCGTCCAGTACATCGCCAGCGACTCGGCGGTCGTCACGCCGGCCGAGATGATCCACTACGGCATGTCCAAGACCGCGCTGCTCGCCCTCGGCCGCGGCTTCGCCAAGAAGGCCGCGGGCACCGGTGTCACCGTCAACTCGGTGATCGCCGGCCCCACCCATACGGCGGGCGTGGAGGACTTCGTCCGCCAGCTCGTGGACCCCGGCCTCCCCTGGGACCAGGCGCAGCGGGCCTTCATGCGCGAGCACCGCCCGCAGTCCCTGCTGCAGCGCCTCATCGAGCCGGAGGAGATCGCCAACATGGTGGTGTACCTCAGCTCCGACCTGGCCTCGGCCACCACCGGCGGCGCCCTGCGGGTCGACGGGGGCTACGTCGACGCCATCGTCCCCTGACGTGGCCGGCCGCCGGCAGACCCGCCCTCCTGGTGCGCCTCCGGGGAGGACAGCGCCCCACATGCCCCCATAGGATAAAGATCATCATTAAATGCCACATTTGCCCCGAAGGTGATCGGTATGAGCGTCCAGGGCGTGAACGAGCCGATGGCACCCGGCGACGGCCGGCCCGAGGTACCGCCCACCGGCGGTGAGGGTCCCGCCGACGACAAGCGGCCCTCCCAGCACGGCTACCACCACCCCGCCGCGGGGTGGGGCGCCGCCAAGAGCGTCACCCGGGTACTGCTGCGGGAACACGCACTGGTCGACGGCCCCCGGGCGATCTTCAAGATGAACCACGAGAACGGCGGCTTCGACTGTCCCGGGTGCGCGTGGCCCGACGACACCAAGGGACTCAAGCTCGACATCTGCGAGAACGGCATCAAGCACGTCACCTGGGAGATGACGCCCAAGCGCGTGACACGGGACTTCTTCGCCGCCCACACCGTCGCGGAGCTGTCGACCTGGACCGACTTCGCGCTCGAGGACCAGGGCCGGCTCACGGAACCCATGGTGTACGACCCCGGCACCGACCACTACGTGCCCATCTCCTGGCAGGCCGCCTTCGATCTCGTCGGCCGCGAACTCCGCGCCCTGGACAGCCCCCACGAGGCCGCCTTCTACACCTCCGGCAGGCTCGGCAACGAGGCCACCTTCCTCTACCAGCTGATGGCCCGGGAATTCGGCACGAACAACCTGCCGGACTGTTCCAACATGTGCCACGAGGCGTCGGGCCGGGCGTTGCAGGCGTCCCTGGGCACCGGCAAGGGAACCGCCGACCTGAAGGACTGGGAGTCCGCCGAGGCGCTGTTCATCATGGGCGTCAACGCGGCCTCCAACGCGCCGCGGATGCTGACCGCGCTCGCCGACGCCTACCGGCGTGGTGCCCAGATCGTGCACGTCAACCCGCTGATCGAGGCGGCGGCGACCCGGACGATCGTGCCGCACGAGATGACGGACATGGCCCTGTTCAAGTCGACCCGGACCAGCACGCTCAACCTGCAGGTCCGCGCCGGCGGCGACATGGCGCTCCTGCGGGGCATGGCCAAGGCCGTGCTGGAGCAGTCGGTCGGCGACCCCAAGGCACTGGACCGGGAGTTCATCGAGCGCTACACGTCCGGCTTCGAGGAGTACCGCGCCCTGTGCGAGGCCACGCCCTGGGAGGAACTGGAGCGCCAGTCCGGGCTGACCCGCGCCGACATCCTCAAGGCCGCGGCCGTCTACTCGCGTTCGGACCGCACCCTGATCAGCTGGTGCCTCGGCGTCAGCCAGCACGAGCACGGCGTGGACACCGTCCGCGAGATCGTCAACGTCCTGCTGCTCCGCGGCAACCTGGGGCGCGAGGGCGCCGGCCCCTCCCCCGTGCGCGGGCACAGCAACGTCCAGGGCAACCGCACGTGCGGCATCGACCACCGGCCGGCCGAGGCCTTCCTGGACCGGCTCGCCGCGGTCTGCGGCATCGACCCGCCCCGGGAGCACGGCCTGGACACGGTGGGCACCGTCGCCGCCATGCACGAGGGCAGGATCAAGGTGTTCGTCGGGATGGGCGGCAACTTCGTGCTCGCCGCGCCCGACACCCCGTACACGGCCCAGGGCCTGGCCGAGTGCGCCCTGACCGCGCACGTGAGCACCAAGCTCAACCGGAGCCATCTCGTCCACGGCAGGCAGGCCCTGATCCTGCCGTGCCTGGGCCGCACCGAGAAGGACGAGCAGCGGCGCGGGCTCCAGGCCACGTCCGTCGAGGACTCCATGAGCATGGTCCACCTGTCCGTCGGCATGAAGCGGCCCGCGTCGTCCCGCCTGCTGTCCGAACCGGCCATCATCGCCGGGATGGCGCGCGCCGCCCTCCCCGGCAGTTCCACGCCGTGGGAGCACTACGTCGAGGACTACGACCGGATCCGCGACACCATGGCCAAGGTCCTGGACGGGTTCGAGGACTTCAACCGTCGTGTCCGGCTCCCCCTGGGCTTCCGGATCCGCCAGCCCGCGCGCGAACTGGTCTTCTTCACGCCCTCCGGGCGTGCCGAGTTCTCCAGCGCGCCGCTGCCGGACGTGGTGCCCCGCGACGGGATGCTCGTACTGCAGACGATGCGCTCCCACGACCAGTGGAACACCACCATCTACTCGGACGACGACCGCTACCGCGGCGTGAAGAACCTGCGCACCCTCGTCCTGATGAACCCGGCCGACATGCGGGCCCGGGACATCGAGCCCGGCACCCTCGTCGACATCACGGCGACGGCCAAGGACGGCAGCCGGCGCACGCTCACCGGCTACCGCGCGCTGCCCTACGACATGCCCCGCGACTGCGCGGCCGGCTACATGCCGGAGATGAACGTGCTCATCGCCGCGAACGACTACAGCACCCAGAGCGACCAGCCGCTGATGAAGAGCGTCCGGGTCACCATCGGCCCCACCGGCTGAGGCGCCCGCCGTCACCACGACGCTCCCCCGCCACCGGGCGTGGCGGGGGAGCGTCGGCGCGGGTTCAGCCCGCGAGCGTGCCGTGGAGCGCTTCGAGGCCGTCGCGGTAGATGCCGGTGAACAGCTCGACCACCTCCGCCTCGCCGGCACCGTCGGGGACGAACCGGCCGCTCCACACGACCTCCGCGACCTCCGGCTGGCCGGGTACGGCGTGGACCCGCAGGTCGGAGACGTACCCGGTCACGGGGAAGGGCGCCTGAAGGATCGCGTACGCGTAGTGGCGCTCGGCCTCGTTGAAGGCCACCATGCGCTCGACGATCACCTCGCCGTCGGGGTTGCGGAGCCTGCGCACCCGCCCGCCCTCCAGTGGGGTGCTCTCGGGGATGAACGGGAGCCAGTCGGGCAGCGCATGGAAGCCGCCGATCAGGTTCCAGACGCGTTCGGGCGACGCGGGCACGACTCGGCTGACCGAGGTGGACGCCATGGTCTTCCTCCTTGGCTTGTGGGGGGCGAGGGCGTTCAGGCGCCGTTCGGGAGCGGCGCGGCGGGGCTGACGAGGCCGGAGGCGCGCAGATCGGACCAGAAGGCGGCCGGGACGTCCTCGTTGAGCGCGGCGATGTCCTCGGCGATGCGGCCCGGCTTGGTCGAGCCGGGGACGGCCGCGACGGCCACCGGGTGCGCGAGGGAGAACTGCAGGGCCGCCGCCTTGACGCTCACCCCGTGGCGGGCCGTGATCTCCTTGATGCGCCGTACGCGCTCGACGACCTCCGGGGGCGCGTCCTGGTACTCGAAGTGGGTGCCCCCTGCGAGGACCCCTGAGCTGTACGGGCCGCCGACGACCATGCCGACGCCCTGTTCCTGCGCCTTGGGCAGCAGCCGCTCCAGCGGGCGCGCGTGGTCCAGCAGGGTGTAGCGGCCGGCGAGCAGGAAGCCGTCGGGCTGCGGCTCGTCCAGGTCGAGCGTCAGCTCGATGGGCTCGACCCGGTTCACGCCGAGGCCCCAAGCCTTGATGACGCCCTCGTCGCGGAGCCGGGACAGCACGCGGAAGGCACCGGTGCGGGCCTCCTCGAACTTGCTCAGCCACAGGTCGCCGTGGAAGTCCTGGGCGATGTCGTGCACCCAGACGATGTCCAGGCGGTCGACGCCGAGGCGCTTCAGGCTTCCCTCGATCGACCGCTCGGTGGCGTCCGCGGTCCATTCGTGGAGCATCGCGTTCGGACGGCCGTGCTCGAACAGGCCGCCCTTCTCGCCGAGGTCGCGGGCGCCCGGCTCGGGCTCGTCCAGGATGACGCGCCCGACCTTGGTGGCCAGCACGTACTCGTCGCGGGGCCGCCGCGAGAGCAGCTCGCCGAGCCGCAGCTCCGCGAGGCCCGCGCCGTAGAAGGGCGCCGTGTCGTAGAAGCGGACGCCCTGGTCCCAGGCGGCCTCCAGGGTCGCGCTCACCTCTTCTTCGGGGATGGCGCGGAACATGTTGCCGAGGGGGGCGGTACCGAAGCCGAGGCGGCCGGGGATGAGTTCCTTGAGCGACATGGTGGTGCCTTTCGACGGCCGTGCGCGGGGGCGAGGTACCCGCCGCGGGGCCGGGAGGTGAGGGGATCGCCTCCGTGGTGCCGGGAGCCGGCATCGGCCGGAGGTGCGCTCGGACGGGGCGTGCACCACGCCGGGCGCCTTACGAGGGTCGACAATACTTGCATACGCGCACTAATGCAAACGCTTGATATCCGCGCCATCCACCTGTGGGCGACCGAGTGCTGTGCGCGGGATGCGGGAATTAATCAGCGCGTGCAATTATTGAGGGAGCCTGTAGGGCGCAGCCGCATGAACGATGCACCGACGCGTCGCCGCGCGACCCGGCCCCGACAGCCCCCAGAGGAGACAGCTTCGTGACCACCACCTTGTTCGAGCCTTTCACCCTCCGGTCGCTGACCATTCCGAACCGGATCTGGATGGCCGCGATGTGCCAGTACAGCGCCGCGCCGGACGGAGACCAGGCGGGCGTGCCGAACGAATGGCACTTCACGCACCTGGCGGCCCGGGCCACCGGCGGCACCGGACTGATCATCACCGAGGCCACCGCGGTCAGCCCCGAGGGCCGGATCAGCCCGTACGACCTCGGCATCTGGAACGACACCCAGGTCGAGGCCTTCCGACGGATCACCGCCTTCCTGAAGTCCCAGGGCACCGTGCCCGGCATCCAGCTCGCCCACGCCGGCCGCAAGGCCTCCACCGAACGCACCTGGGTCGACCGCGGCGCCCCCATCACCCCCGACACCCAGCACGGCTGGACACCCGCCGGCCCCAGCGCCGTCCCGTTCGACACCGGCTCCACCACACCGGAGGAGCTCGACACCGAGCAGATCGGCCGGATCGTGGCGGACTTCGCCGCGGCCGCCCGGCGCGCCCTGGACGCCGGGTTCCAGGTCGCCGAGATCCACGGGGCCCACGGATACCTCATCAACCAGTTCCTTTCCCCGCACAGCAACCGCCGCACCGACGGCTACGGCGGGGACTTCGAGGGCCGCACCCGCTTCGCCCTGGAGGTCGTCGACGCCGTCCGCGCCGTCTGGCCTGCCGACCTGCCGGTCTTCTTCCGCATCTCCGCGACCGACTGGCTGAGCGAGAACGCCGACGACGACCGCGAGGGCTGGACCGCCGACGACACCGTCCGCCTCGCCAAGGAGCTGCAGGCCCGGGGCGTGGACCTGATGGACGTCTCCACGGGAGGCAACGCCCCCAACGCCAGGATCGTCGCGGCTCCCGGGTACCAGGTGCCGTTCGCCGAGCGCGTCCGCAACGAGACCGGTATGCCCGTGGCGGCCGTCGGCATGATCACCGAACCCGACCAGGCGCAGGCCATCGTCGCCTCCGGGGGTGCGGACGCCGTCCTCCTCGGCCGCGAGCTGCTGCGCGACCCGTACTGGGCGCGCCACGCGGCCACCGCGCTGGGCGGGAAGGTCACCACCCCGGTCCAGTACCACCGCGCCTGACGGTCGCGGCAGCCCCGTCCCCGTCGTACCGCCGTACGGCGGGGACGGCGCACGCCAGAGGCGGAAATCCCGTTGCACGGTGTCTTTCCGCCCGGACAACATCACCTCCGTGACCTACACGCTGCGTGAGTACACCCCGGCGGACGAGGCCTCCTGGCTGCGCTGCAGGGTGCTCTCGTTCCTGGGCACCGCCTACTACGACGACGTCGACCGCGCCAAGCCGCCGATCCCGGCCCCCGGCCTGGAACTCGTCGCCGTCGACGTGTCGGGGACGGTCGTCGGCATCATGGACACCGTCGTCGACACCGCCCTGGCGACCATCGACACCGTCGCGGTCCACCCCGACCACCAGCACCGCGGTCTCGGCCGGGCCCTCCTGCACCGCACACGCGCCGAGGTCCGCGAGCGGGGCGCGACGACCCTCGACGCCTGGACCCGCGACGACCCGGACACCCTCGCCTGGTACCGCGCCGTGGGCTTCGCGGAGAGCGACCACTACCTGCACGTGTACGCCCACCAGTACACCGCTCCCGGCGAACCGGACCGCGCGATCCTCACCCCGCGCCCCGGCCTGCGGCTCATGGCCGCCTTCCTGCACGCGAAGCTCGAGGACGAGGCCCGCGTGCGCGCGGAGTTCAGTCGCGTGCACGTGTGCCGACGCTTCTCCATGCCGACGTGACCCATCGCCTCCCCCGGCGGCCTTGCCCCGCTCGCCGTTCCGGTCCCGCCCGCGCCGCACAACGCCCCCCGGCACCGCCCGGCCGGCCGGGCCTGCGCGATCCCCTGCCTCGACGACGTACGGGCAAGGCCCCTGGCCGCGGCCCACCCGGCCCTGCCGCCCTCGGTGATCGCCGAACTGCTCGCGGACGAGGACGGGCAGGTGGTGGAGGCGGCGGCCGCCAATCCGTCCCTGCCGTCGGCGGCGATGGCGCGTCTGGTGCGCTGATCGTCCTGCGACCGAGGGCTTCCTTCGCCGGCCCGACGGTCTGGCCTGTATCGGGCGGGCCGGCAGCGCCGGACCCTCAGCGTTGCCGCCGCCCGCGCAGCGCTAGCATCGGGACCCATGATCGTATGGCTCAACGGCACCCACGGCGCGGGCAAGACGACGACCAGTGCGCTCTTGCAGCCACTGATCCCGGATTCACATGTGTTCGACGCCGAGAAGGTCGGCGAGACGCTCATGGACATCACGCCCGGACTGCCCGCGACGGACAACTTCCAGCACTGGCCGCCGTGGCGACCGCTCGTCGTCGAGACCGCCCGCCACGTACTCGACTACACCGGCGGCACTCTGGTGATGCCCATGACCGTCCTGGTCGAGCGGTACTGGCGCGAGATCAGCTCGGGCCTTGCCCAGCATGCCATCCCGGTCCGGCACTTCGTCCTCCATGCCGACCAGGACACCCTCCGCGCGCGCATCGCGGGCGACACGGTTCTCGGCCCCGACTCCCCGTTCCGTCTCCAGTACCTCGAGCCCTACGCCGAGGCGGCCCGCACCTGGTTGCACGGCGAGGCCGAGGTCGTCGACACCACGCACCTCACGCCCGCCCAGGCCGCCCAGCAGATCGCGCAGGCCCTCAAGGGCTGAGGTGCAGCGCGCACGGACCCGGCCATCGACACTCAGAACTCGAACTCGACGTAGTCGATGTCGGTGAAGTCGACCTGCAGTCCCTGCGCGCGGCGGCCGCGGTCCTTGAAGTAGATCTCCTGGAGGCCCTCCGCCGCGATGGCGCGCAGTTGGTCCTCGCCGGCGCCCGCGGAACGGGCGGTGAAGAGACGGGCGGCGTAGTCGGGGGGCAGGGCCTGGGTGACGAGGCGGACGCGGGCGTCGTCGGTGGAGCCCGGGGCGGCCGTGAAGCCGAAGCGGGCGCGGGTCTCGATCACGATGCCGCCGGTGGTGGCCGCGTGACGGCGGGCGCGTTCACGGACGCGGGGCTGCCACCGTCTGCGGACCTCCTCCTCGAGACGGCCGGCCAGGTCCTTGCGGGGACGTTTGATCTCGCCTGTGAGGTAGCGCTCGACGGTGCGCTGCGAGACGCCGAGCAGGGCGGCGACGGCCCTGGTGCCCTTCTCCTGCTTCACCAGGAACCGCATCTGGGCCTGCGCCGACTTGGGCACGGGCCGTGTGAGGGTCTTCGCCGTGGCCTTGTCGAGGCCGTCGCCGAGCATGCCCACCGGGCTCTCCTACTCTCCGTCGAGTGCGGCGTCGCCGCCCTTGATGTGGCGGGCGGGGTTGTGGCCGTCCTCGAGCAACTCCACGGCCCACATGAGGGATTGGGTGCCCTCGTGCTTGACCATCCCGGGCGAGACCCCGAGCCGGAAACCGCCGGGCAGCGGCTTGCCCTCGGGCGTGCGCGGCAGGAAGTCCAGCGGGCCGGGGCCGTCGGACAGGTACACGGCGCAGTCGGAGAGCACGGCCACCGGGAAGAGGCCCACCGCCGCGAACCTGACCATCTTGCGGTGCATGTTGACGCGCGCCGTGGCGATGACGGCGGCGCGGATGTCGGGGCGCCACGTGGGCCGGTCGAGGGCGGGCCAGCGCTCCCCCGGACGGTAGCCGGCGCCCTGGGGGCGTTCGCGGAGCTTGCCGATGCCGCCCTTGACGGTGGCCTTGACGGCCGAGAGGAGGTCGGCGCGGGCCGGGTCGGCCTCCTTGTGGTGTTCCATCGCGGCGAGGAATTCGGCCTCCGGCATGCCGGAGACGACGCCGAGTTCGGCCATCGTGGTCAGGTAGGCGTCGCGCAGGCGGCCGTACCAGGCGTCGAGGTACGCGCCGTGCTCGGGGCGGACGTAGGCCTCGGTCGGGCGCACGTCGTGGCCGAGTTCGACCGCGTACGCCACGGTGGGGGTGGCGTACCAGGCGGGGCCCTCGGGGCGGGTGCCGTCGGGGGTGAACGGGTTCGGCAGGCGCGGGTCGACGTCGATGTGCGAGAGGTCGACGAGCCAGGACCCGGGCAGCGCCTTGTCGAACTCCGGGGCGTGGACGTGGACGGCGGCGCCGAGGCCCACGTTCAGGCGGTTCGCGGCGGCGGCGAACGCCATGTTGACGTCGATCCCGACGGCGTACTTCCGTGCGCACTCGTCGTCGGTGAGCAGTTGCGGCTCCCGTGTCCACTCGAAGGCCTCCTCGTCGAGGACCTCTTCCGGGGTACGGCGGTGCCCGCGCGCGAACAGCGCGGCCACGACGGGGTGTTCGTCGGGGGCCTCGGGAGGTGCCGGGTCCACGGGCTGCGCGAGGGCACCGGGGTTCGGAGCCGGGACCCAGTCGCCGGTCGCCGGGTCCTTGACGGCGCGGGTCGGCGGGCGCAGGGCGGTCATCAGCTCCAGGCCGCTCACGGCGGTGGAGCCGCGCGGGGTGATGACGCGTTGCGCGTAGTCCGCGAGCAGTTGGGCGAGCTCGGGGGGCGGCAGGTGCTCGGCGTCGCCCCAGGAGCGGCTGTCGAGGGCGCGCCACGGCAGGACGGCGAGTTGTACGCACTGACGCCTGCCGTCCTGCGCCGGGCGGTACACGCGGGCCCAGGGGCCGAACCCGCGGCGGGTGAGCTGCCACTTGGCGCGGGTGATCTGCCGGACGACCTTGTGGTCGGGGGGCAGGCGCAGGGCCCTGCGGTCCTCCAGGACGGCCGGCAGGCCGAGGCGTTCGGCGGCCGCGGCGGTGAGGACGATCAACGGGTCCGCGTCCTTGCCGTTGCGGTGCAGGCGCGGCGCGCCGAGCCCCGCTTCGGTGAGCGTCCACGCGACGAGCGAGGGGACATCGGTCGCCGGGCAGGGCAGCACGAGGCCGTCGGCGCAGTAGGCGGTGCCGTCGCTGTCCAGCACGGCGAGCGGGCCGTGGGCGAAACGCGGATCCGCCGCGGCGGGCACGGGCTCCGCTTCCTTCCGCGCGGGGGCGGGCGCCTTCCGCGCGGGGGCGGGCGCCGGCCGCGCGGGACGGGCAGCGGGCGCGGTGACGGCGGCAGGCGCGGCAGCGGGTGCGGGTCCGGGGGCCGGGACGGCGGGGGCGGAGGCGGGGGCCGGAACCGAATCGGCGGCGGGCTCGGTTTCAGTGGCGCCGAGTTGGGCGGCGATGCCGTCCAGGAGCTTGGCGTACGCGGCGCGGGTGGCACCCTGCGGCTCGCTGCGGCCGGCCTCCCAGCCGGCCACGGTCGTCCGGGTCACGTCGAGCGCCTCGGCGACCTCAGCCTGGGTCAGGCCGTACTCGGTGCGCAGCCTGGAGCGTTCGGCGGGCTCGGGCAGGCGGGTCCGCCGCGGCCCCGGCTTCAGGAGGGCGTCGACGGGATCGGACGTGCTGGCCATGCGGCGGTGGGCTCCTTCGCTGCTCGGTCCTGGCCGGTTCCGGGGGCACAACGGGGTTCCGTGTCGAGGAACTCGCGCAGGTGCTGCCCCGTGAGGATACGGGCCGGGTTGCGCCCCGGGGGCAGCGGAAGCCGGCGGCCCAGCGCCCACCGGAAGCGCCGCGCGGGTGCCAGGTCGAACATGTACTTCCCGCCGCCGGCGTCGTCGGCCCGGCTGCCGCGGATCTCGAACGCGCCGACGCAGACCCCGCCGTCGACGAACGCCAGCAGGAAGTCCCCGTGCCGGGCGACCGTCCGGGCCGAGAAGCGCCAGGCACGGGCCGCGCTCTCCTCGACGGTGCGCCCGTAGCGCAGTGCGCGCCGTACGTCCACCGCCAGCATCCCCGGCCCCTCCCTCCGCCGCTCCGTCCGGCCCCGGACCCGTTCCAAGCCGTAACGACGGACTTTATCGGCCGATAAAGCGGCCCGTGGACACCGACGCGCCCGACGGGACGTCCCCCGTAGGGTGTGGTCCGTGACCGACCTCATGGGCTGTCTGGTCCTCGCGGTCGTACTGGCCGGGGTCATGGGCGCGTTCGCCTGGCTGGCGCGGGTGATCCGGCGCCGTGGTGTCGCCGGCCATGCGGTCGCCGCCGCTCTGGCCTCCTATGAGGAGGCGTTCCGCGTCACGTCCTACGAGGCGCACCAGGAGATCCGCACCCAGGCCGGACGCAGGCTGCCCTTCGAGGCGCCGGACGAGCCCTGGCGCCCGGCCCGCGCGACGGTCCCGGCCCGCCCGGCCGTACGCTCCGCGCGCGGGCCGCGCACGTGGGTCCGCCGCCTGCGGCATCGCCGCTGACCGGGTACCTCCGTGAGCAGTTCCGCCGCGAGGAGCGCGAGGAGCATGCGCAGCCGCATCAGGAACTCAGAGGTGCCGGCCACCGTCCGGTGGGCCCGGTGAGGCCCTGCCGTCACCGGCGTCTTTTGAGCCGGACCGAACATTGCCGGACAATATTGGCAAAGGCGGCACGCACGCCGTCGACGGCGGGGCTCACCCATCGCAGGACGGCATCATGCCTTCTTACGTGCACACCACGGCACCGACCCGGTACATCGAGGTGGACGGCGACCGTTACGCCCATCGCCGTTTCGGGGCGGATTCCGGGACGCCGCTCCTGATGCTCCCGCATTTCCGCGCGGGCATGGACCACTGGGATCCGCTCGTCACGGACGGCCTCGCCGAGAACCGGCCGGTGATCCTCTTCGACAACGCCGGGGTGGGGAACTCGGGCGGCCGGACGCCGGAATCGGCGGAGGGTTTCGCCGAGAACGCCGTCGCGTTCCTGCGGGCGCTCGGCGTTCCCGAGGTCGACCTGCTGGGCTTCTCGGTGGGCGGGTACGTCAGCCAGGCCCTCGCCCTGGCCCATCCCGAACGGGTGCGCCGCCTGGTCCTGGTCGGGACGAAGCCGCGCGCCGGCGAGATGGCGGGCGTCGGCGGACGGGTCGCGGAGGTGGCCGCCCACGAGGTCCTGACCGAGGAGGACTACCTGTACCTCTTCTTCGACGACTCCCCCGGCGGACGCCGGGCCGGCCGGGAGTTCTGGCTGCGCCGCCACGAGCGGACCGTGGACGCCGACGCCGAATCCGGCCCGGACAGCGTCCGCGCACAGCAGGCGCTGCGCGCCGACTGGAACACCGGACGGGGCGAGCGGTTCGCGGAGCTGCGGCACATCACCCAGCCGACGCTCGTCGTCAACGGCAGCAACGACATCATGGTCCCGACCGTCAATTCGTGGATCCTCGCGCAGCACATCCCCCACGCGCAGCTCGTCATCTACCCGGACGCGGGCCACGGGGCGCTCTTCCAGTACCCCCGGCTGTTCTGCGCCCACGTCGCCCGCTTCCTCGACAGCGAGGTCCCCTTCACCTGACCTCGTGGCGAGCCCGCCGTCGCTACGCTCCCGCGACCGCCCGGTGCCGGCCCACGGCGCGGACGGCGTACCGGACGGTCGCCGCGTACAGGACGAGGAACGCCCCGCCGACCAGGACGATCACCAGCCAGGTCAGGCCCTGCCAACCGGGGACGGCGGCGCCGTGCAGCCAGCGGACGAGGAAGTTGCCGGTGGCCGCCGCGGGGAAGGAGAAGACCCAGTAGCCGGTGTGGAACCCCTTCTGGCGGACGTGCGGCACGAGGAACAGGACGATCAGGACGGTGAAGAGCACCAGCCCGGCGAAGCCGTACCCCACGGCGTCGACCCGTCCGCCGTGCGCGGCGGTCCAGGCGAGGCCGCCGACGGCCGGCGGGATCGTGAGGACGGTCAGTGTGGGGCGCGCGGGTGCGGGCAGGCCGTCCGCGACGAGGCGGCCGAGGACCACGGTGCCGAAGGCGAGCCAGTACAGGACGCCCACCGCGAAGGCGGCCGAGGCCGCGTCGGGGAGCGCGACCGCGGTGGCGGTGGTGCTGGCGATGAAGGGGCCGGAGACCACCGGCAGCAGGTAGCCGGGGTGCAGCGGGGCCGAGCCGAGGCCGCCGGTCACCCAGTGGGCGAGCAGCCGGGCGGCGAGGACGGCGGAGGCGAGGGCGAACAGCGCGTAGAACCAGCGGGCGCCGTCGACCCCGAAGCGGGCGAAGTGGCCGGTGGCCAGCATGCCGATGATCGGGACGTACGCGAGCGCGAAGCCCTGACCGGGGTGGTGGAGGTCCTCCAGGACGTTGCGCCGACGTGCTCCGCCGTGCCGCACGTACTGCGCCAGCAGCACCACCCACAGCAGTCCGCTGACCACGAACAGGGCGTCGCTGACCCCGATGGGCGCGGCCACCGTGGCCGATGCCGACTGCCAGAGCCCGCCCAGACCCGCCGTGCCGAGGGAGACCGACATCATTGCGATGTGGGTGGCGCGCCGGGCGCCTCCGCCGTCCCCGGCTGCGGCGTGCGCGGGCCCCGGCGAGTCGTCCGGGGGCGTGACGGTCACGGGTGCGTCGAGTACGGCCGACTGCATGCGGTGCTTCTCCTCGGGGGTCCGGCGCCGCAGAGGGGCGCGGCGGGCGCGTGGTTTCAACTTTAAACCAGACGCCCGGCGAGCCCTTCCCGCTCCCGTGGGAAATCCGGGATCGCGACCCGGAACCCCCGGACCGGGCCCGGGGCGGCCCCGGCCGAGATGCCCCCACCTGTCGGCGGGGACTATCGTCCACATATGGGAGCGCCCCGGCCCCGCCGAAACGGCGTTCCCCGGCGGCGAACGGCCCGTTGGGCACCGCGCGGGGCCGGTGGGTGATGAGCGGGAGCGCAGCGCCCGGCGCCGCGCCGGAGGAAGAGGCCGCACTCGACCAGGCTCTGGCGGAGGTGGCGAGAATCACCGCGTCCCACGCTGCAGGTGTCTTCCTGCTGGTGCCGCACGCCCAGGCGCTACGCCTGGCGGTGGTGACGGGCCTGTCGGCCGGAGTGGTGCGGCCGTGGTCGCGGCTGGCGCTCGCGACGCCCGCACCCGTCTCCACGGTCGCGCGCGATGGGCGTCCGGTCTGGGTGCACGGCCACGACGAGCTCGCCCGCCGGTTCCCGCGCACCGCCTTCGCGCTGCCCTACCGGCTGGCGATGTACGTCGTGCCGTTGCACACGGGCACCACGGTGTCGGGCGTGCTGCAACTGCTGTGGCCCGACACCCGTCCCGACCGGCTCGCCCAGGAGGAACGGGCCGCCGTGACCCACGCCGCCGACCGGATGAGCGCGCTGCTCACCCGGGCCGCCGCCCGGGGGCGGCCGCTGCGGCCGGGCGCCGTGCCCCGGGTGCTCGCGCCGGACCCTCCGCCGCCCCTGCCGCCCGCCGAGGCCCAGGCCGCGGCGGAACTGACGGAGCGCCTGGACGACGGGGTGCTCGCGCTGGACCTGGAGGGGCGGGTGACCTTCCTCAACGCCACAGCCGCCGAGCTGCTCGGCCGCGGCAAGGCCGAGCTGATGCACACCCGCCTGTGGGAGTCCCTGCCCTGGCTGATCGACCCGGCCTACGAAGACCCGTACCTGGCCGCGCTGTTCAGCCGGCTCCCCACGGACTTCACCGCGCTGCGCCCCCCGGACGACTGGCTGTCCTTCCGGCTCTACCCCGACACCACCGGGATCAGCATCCGACTGCGGACCGCCCCGGCCCCGGCGGGCGACCGGCTCCCGCCCGCCACACCCTCCGGGACCGCGCCGACCCGCGCCGGCGCGCTGTACCACCTGCTGTACATCGCCTCGTCCCTCACCGAGGCGGTCGGCGTCCAGGACGTGGCGACCGCCGTCACCGAGCAGATCATGCCCGTCCTCGGGGCCGACGGCCTGTCGTTGCTGATCGCGGACGAGGGGCGGTTCCAGGACGTCGCCTCCCGTGGCTTCCCCCGGACCCACAAGGACTTCTTCCGCGGTCTGTCGCTGACGGTCGACACCGCGGGCTCCCGCGCCGTCGCCACGGGTGCGCCGCTCTTCTTCAGCGACGTCGACGCGATACGGCAGGCCTTCCCCCTCGTCACCCCCTACACGCGGATGGGCGCCTGGGCGTTCCTCCCGCTGAACGCCTCGGGCCGCACGATCGGCTGCTGCGTCCTGGCCTTCGCCCTCCCCCGCGCCTTCCCGCCCGACGAGCGCGCCGCCCTGACCTCGCTGGCCGGCATGATCGCCCAGGCATTGGAACGTGCCCGGCTGTTCGACACCAAGAGCCAGGTCGCCCGCACCCTCCAGACCGCGCTGCTGCCGCACTCCCTGCCGCACGTGCCCGGCCTGCGCGTCGCCGCCCGCTACCTCCCGGCGACCAACGGCATGGACATCGGCGGCGACTTCTACGACCTGATCCGCCTCGACGGCTCCGGGGCGGCGGCCGCGGTCATCGGCGACGTCCAGGGGCACAGCGTCAACGCGGCGGCGCTGATGGGCCAGATCCGCACGGCGGTGCACACCCACGCGAGCACGGGCGCGGCCCCGGACGACGTGCTGACCCGGATCAACCGCCTGTTCAACGACCTCGACACCGACCTGTTCACCAGTTGCCTCTACGCACAGCTGGACGTGCCCGGGCACCGCGCGCTGCTGGCGAGCGCCGGCCATCTGCCGGCGCTGCTGCGCCACCGGTCCGGTCGCACGGAGATCCTCGACGTACCGCCCGGGCTCCTGCTCGGGGTCGACGTGGCCGCGGACTACCGGGCCGCGGAGGTGTCCATGCCGCCGGGATGCGTGCTCACCCTGTTCACCGACGGCCTGATCGAACGTCCCGGCACCGATCTGGAGACGGCGCTCGGGGAACTCGCCGGCCGGCTGGCCGCCGCGCCCGTCCGTTCGCTGGACGACCTGGCCGACGATCTCCTGCGGGAGGCCCGGCGGACCTCCGGGGGCCGCGACGACATCGCCCTGCTGCTGGTGGGCCCGGTGCCCGGGGAGTGACGGGCGGGAGCACCGTGCGCGCTCAGGCCGCCCGGCCCGCCAGACGGAACCGGCCGAGGGTGTCCTGCATCAGCCGGCGCACCTCGGCCCACGTGCCGTCGACCGCCGCGTCGCCGCGCAGCAGGCGCTCCGTGGGCTGGGCCGCGCACCAGCGGGCGTGGCGCAGCGCGTCGATCCCGGCGATCGTCCCGGCCACCACGTAGTAGTGGCGGACCAGCGCCCCCGAACCGCCGCGATGACGCAGCCCGACCAGCCAGACCACACCGTCCTCGTCACCGTTGTGAGGGTGGGTGTCCGTCATGTCTCGCTCCCGCCACGCGCTCCCTGCTCCGGTCATCCACGGTGCCGTCGAAGCCGTCGGCGGGGCCACCTCCATCCGGCCGCGTCCCCCTCGGATCCGGTCAGGGGCGGTAGACGGCCCCGGGCTGCGGGGTGCCGGGGGCGAGCAGCTGCGGAACGGTCACGAAGGTGAAGCCCCGCTTCTTGAGCGCGTCGATGATGCCGGGCACGGCCGGCAGGGTGCCGCGGTAGCCCTTGGCGGCCGGGCCGGGGACGACGTCGTGGAGCAGGATGATGCCGTCGCGGTCGGCCTGGTCCAGGACGCGCTTGGTGATCAGGTCGGGGTCGTTGGTCTCGTAGTCCTTGGCGGTGACGCTCCACAGCACCTCGGAGAGGCCCATCTCACGGGCGATGCCCTGGACGGTGTCGTTGGTGCGTCCCTGCGGCGGGCGCATGAGGGTGGGCCGCCGGCCCGTTATCCGCTCGATCGCGTCGTTGGGACGGCTCAGCTCCTCGCGGATCTCCTCGGGCTCGATCTGCGTGAGGATCTTGTGCGTCCAGGTGTGGCTGGCGACCTCGTGCCCCTCGGCGACCATGCGCTTGACCATGTCCGGGTAGCGGTCGATGTGCTTCCTGCCGAGGAGGAAGAAGGTGGCGGGCACCTGCTTCTCCTTGAGGACGTCCAGCAGTTGCGCCGTGTGCTTGCTCGGCCCCGCGTCGAAGGTGAGCGCGATGCACTTGGCCTTGCGGCAGTCGACGCTGCCGAAGGTGCCCGTGCCGGTCTTGCCGGCCTCCTGCCGCACGGTGCCCGGGGAGGTGGTCTCCACGCGGGTGCAACCGGTGAGCGCGAGCGCGAGGGCCAGGGCGGCCGCGGGAAGCACCGCCCATCCGCGGGCGGTCCGGGCGGAGGCGGCGTCACGTCGGACGGGCAGGAGGCTTCGGAGCCGGGTAGTTCGCATGGCCACGACTCTACACAGGGGGTATACACGCAATTCATAGCGGGGTGCCCCCGGCTGCACACGATCACGCCATCGCGTCTACATGACGTGTATACCTCATGTGTATATTGACGCGCATGTCCATCGGTCACACCCTCCTGGGCCTCCTCGAATCCGGGCCGCGCCACGGCTACGACCTCAAGCGCGCCTTCGACGAGCGATTCGGCCACGACCGGCCGCTGCACTACGGGCAGGTCTACTCCACGATGTCGAGGCTGCTGAAGCACGGCCTGGTCGAGGTCGAGGCCATAGAGCCCGGCGAAGGCCCCGAGCGGAAGCGGTACGCCATCACGGAGGCCGGCGTCACCGACGTCGCACGGTGGCTCGCGACCCCGGAGAAGCCCGAGCCGTACCTGCAGTCCACGCTCTACACCAAGGTCGTCCTCGCGCTGCTCACCCGGCGCGACGCGGCCGACATCCTGGACGTGCAGCGTGCCGAGCACCTGCGGCTGATGCGCGACCTGACCGAACGCAAGCGCACCGGGGACCTGGCCGACCAGTTGATCTGCGACCACGCCCTGTTCCACCTCGAAGCCGACCTGCGCTGGCTGGAGCTGACCGCGGCGCGGCTCGACGGGCTCGCCCGGGAGGTGAGCGCGTGACGCCCGCGGAGCCCCTGCTCACCGCCGACGGCCTGCACAAGAGCTACGGCCGGACGCCGGCCCTCGACGGGGCGGACTTCTCCATACGCCCCGGCGAGGTCGTCGCCGTGATGGGCCCCTCCGGCTCCGGCAAGTCCACCCTGCTGCACTGCCTCGCCGGGATCGTCGTCCCGGACGCCGGCACCATCACCTACCGCGGTCGTGAGCTGTCCGCGATGAACGACGCCCGGCGCAGCGCCCTTCGGCGCAGCGAGTTCGGCTTCGTCTTCCAGTTCGGGCAGCTCGTCCCCGAACTCACCTGCGCGGAGAACGTGGCGCTGCCGCTCCGGCTGGGCGGCACCTCCCGCAAGGAGGCGACGCGCACCGCCCTGGAGTGGCTGCGCAGGCTGGAGGTCGAGGACGTCGCGGGCCAGCGGCCCGGGGCGATCTCCGGAGGGCAGGGGCAGCGGGTGGCCGTCGCCCGTGCCCTGGTCACCGGCCCCCGCGTGCTGTTCGCCGACGAACCCACCGGAGCGCTGGACTCCCTCAACGGCGAACGCGTGATGCAGTTGCTCAGCGCCGCCGCCCGCGAGACCGACGCCGCGGTCGTCCTGGTCACCCACGAGGCGAGGGTCGCCGCGTACTCCGACCGCGAGGTCGTCGTGCGTGACGGAAAGGCCCGCGACACGGCGCGCGTGGCATGAGCTCGGGCGACACCCCCGGCACCACCCGCGGGAGCCGGATCCAGGACCTGGCGATGGGTGTCCGGTTCGCCGTCACCGGTGGCCGCGAGGGCTGGGTGCGCACCCTCCTGACCGCCGTCGGGGTCGGCCTGGGAGTGGCCCTGCTGCTGCTCACCGCCGCCCTGCCGAACGCCCTGACGCAGCGTCACGACCGCGAACGCGCCCGCAACGACATGACGTACACCTCGGTCGTCAAGCACCGGGCCGACGACACCCTGCTGATCGCCACGGTGGACACCACCTACCGCGACCAGGAGGTACGGGGCCGCCTGCTGCAGCCCGAGGGCCGGCGTCCACCGCTGCCGCCCGGCGTCGGCCGGCTGCCCGGGCGCGGGACGATGGTGGTCTCCCCCGCCCTGCGGCGGCTGCTCGCCTCGGCGGAGGGCCGGCTGCTGAGCGAGCGGCTGCCGTACCGCGTCGCGGGCACCATCGGGCAGGACGGGCTGGTGGGACCGGACGACCTCGCCTACTACGCGGGGACCTCCGGGCTCGCCGCCGGCGCCGGGGCCGGGCAGACCGTCCGCGTCGAACGCATCCACGCCTTCGGCTCGGTGGACCGGGGCAGCCCGACGGACCCGGTCCTCGTGCTGCTCGTCCTCATCGTCTTCGTGGCGCTGCTGATGCCGGTCGGCGTGTTCATCGCGGCCGCCGTCCGCTTCGGCGGGGACCGCCGCGACCGCCGGCTCGCCGCGTTGCGCCTGCTCGGCGCGGACGCCGGGACCACGCGACGCGTGGCCGCGGGCGAGGCCCTCGCCGGCGCCGCGTGCGGACTCGCCGTCGGCGCCGTGCTGTTCGCGGCCGGTCGCGTCCTGGCGGGCCAGGTGAGCTTCTACCGCGTCAGCGTCTTCCCGGGCGACCTCACGCCCGCGCCCGCGCTCACCGCCCTGGTCGCCGTCGCCGTCCCGGCCGCCTCGGTGGCCGTGACGCTGCTCGCGCTGCGCGACGTGGTCATCGAGCCGCTCGGGGTCGTCCGCGCGAGCAAGCCGCCGCGCCGCCGGCTGTGGTGGCGGCTGCTGCTGCCGCTCGGCGGGCTCGCCCTCCTGTACCCGATGGTCGGACAGGGCCGCGACCAAGGGAACTTCAACGAGGCGCTGGTCGTCGGCGGCACGGTCCTGCTGCTGATGGGCGTCACTGCACTGCTGCCGTGGATCGTCGAGGCCGCCGTAGGCCGGCTCGGCACCGGCGCTCCCTCCTGGCAGCTCGCGGTCCGCAGGCTCCAGCTGAACAGCGGCACCGCGGCCCGCACGGTCAACGGCATCGCCGTCGCCGTCGCCGGGGCGATCGCGCTCCAGATGCTCTTCGCGGGCGTCGACGGCTCGTACACCCGCAGTACCGGCAACGACCTCTCCCGGGCCCAGATGGAGGTCTACCTCCCGGCCGCCGACTCGCCCACGGACGCCGCCCGGCGGCTCACCGCGGGCGACGCCGTGCGCGAAGCGACCCCGCTGTCGGTGGGGATGCTCGGCGAACGCGCCGAGGACCCGCAGCGGTACGTCGAACTGACCGTGGGCACCTGCGACGCGCTGCGCGTGGTGGCGCGGGTCCCCGCGTGCCGCGACGGCGACGTCTTCGTCGTCCGGGACCGGGAGTACGACGACGACACCATCCGCACGGCCAGGCCCGGACACGTCGTCTACGTGGACCCGGGATACGCCGGCGCGCCGGGACGCGGACTCGCCTGGCACCTGCCGTCCGGCCTGAAGGAGGCCCACACCCGCGCCGACCCCGGCGGCTACGAGCGCGGCGGCGTCCTCGTCACCCCCGGGGCGCTCCCCCCGTCCGCCGCCGGGACGGTCACGGGCAGGGTCTACGTCTCGATCGACCGCTCCGTCCCGGACGCGCCCGAGGTCGTCCGCAACACGGTGGCCGCGATCGACCCGCTCGCCGACGCGCGCGAGTACGTCACCCGGACCGAGTCCGCGCGCTTCTCCTCGATCCGCACCGGGTTGTTCGTCGGCGCCTGCTGCGTCCTGCTGCTGATCGGGGCGAGCCTGCTCGTCTCCCAGCTGGAGCAGTTGCGCGAGCGGAAGAAGCTGCTGTCCACCCTGGTCGCCTTCGGCACCCGCCGCAGCACGCTCAGCCTGTCGGTGCTGTGGCAGACCGCCCTCCCCGTCGGCCTCGGCCTCGCCCTCGCGTGCGCGGTGGGCCTGACCCTGGGCGCGGTGCTGCTCCGCATGGTCGGTGCGCCCGTCACCGTCGACTGGCCCGACGTGGGCGCCATGACCGGCGTCAGCGCGGCCGTCGTCCTGCTGGTGACCGCGCTCAGCCTCCCTGCCCTGGTCCGCATGATGCGACCGGACGGCCTGCGCACGGAGTGACGGCGACGGGGCCGGTCACGAGGCCGCGGCCGCCGGCGGGGCGGTCGTGGCCCGGGGGGTCAGGAGCGCGGAGAGCACGGTGGTCTCCGGCACGTCGTCACGGCCGGCGAGCTTGGCCAACAGGAGGTCCACCGCGCGGGTGCCGATCTCGGCGGAGGGGATCGACACGGAGGTGATGGGCACCGATGCCTGCTCGGCGGTCTCGTCGGGGCAGATCGCGGCGACCGACAGGTCCTCCGGTACCCGCAGGCCCATGGCCTGGAAGGCGGAGATCAGGGGCTGGGTGATCGGCTCGTTGTGGACGACGATCCCGGACAGCCCCGGCTGTTCGCGCAGCAGTTGCTCGGCCATGGCTCGCGCGGCGGCCGGGGTCTCCGGGCAGGGGTGGACGGACGAGCGCAGGCCGAGCCGGTCGGCGGCGGCCGTGAACCCCGCGGCGACCCGGCGGGCGAAGCCGGTGCCGCGGACGTAGACCTCGGGGGGTGAGCCGACCAGGGCCACGGTCCGGTGGCCGAGCGAGGCGAGGTGCTCGACGCACGCCTCGCCGGCACCCGCGAAGTCCAGGTCGACGCAGGTCAGCCCGGCCGGGTCGGAGGGGAAACCGATCAGCACGGACGGCCGGTCCATGGTGCGCAGCAACGGCAGCCGGCGGTCGTCCATCTCGACGTCCATGATGATGAAGGCGTCCGCCATGGCGCTCTGGGCGACCCGGATGATGCCCTCCTCCCCCTCGCTCTGCGTGAGGAGGAGGACATCGTGGTCGTGCTCCCGGGCCGCGGTCAGCACGGACGTGGCGAATTGCATGACCACGGGCACGTGGATGCCCTTCCGGAGGGGCAGCACGAGACCGAGCACCCGTGACCTGCTGCTGGCCAGGGACCGGGCTCCGGCGTGCGGCCGGTAGCCCAGTTCACGGATGCTGTCCTCGATGCGCCGCCGGGTCTCCGGGGAGATCGGCCGCTTGCCGCTGAGGGCGTAGCTGACGGTGCTCGGCGACACGTTGGCGTGCCGCGCGACGTCAGTGATCTTGACCATGCAACTCCCTTCCCGTACGTGCGTGCTGAAGCGGACCGCCCTCAGGAGCCGGCGAGCTCCAGCGTGAGGACGGCGGTACCGGCCGCCGCACGCGCGGAGGGTCCGCCGGCCACCTCGACGCCCCACGGGAGGGACGCGTCGGAGGTCTCGGCCCGCAGCGTGGAGCCCTCGCGCACGACGGTGATCTCGGCCGCGGCCGTGCCGTCCTCGCCGGGGATCCGCACGGTGGTGCGGGAGCCGTCGGCGGGCTCGAAGACCCGGACGGTCACGTCGTCCGCCCACGCGTAGTCGGGGCGGTCGGTGACCGCGCCCACCGGGATCGCGGAGCCGGGCCGGGCCAGCAGCGGGACGCTCAGGTAGTCGTGGGTCTCGCGCACCCAGCGCGGTCCGGTGACCTTCTCGCCGGTCGTGAAGTGGGTCCAGGTGCCCTCGGGCACGTAGTACGCCACCTCGCCGTCCTCGGAGAACACCGGCGCGACGAGCAGGTCCCCGCCGAGCATGTACTGGCGCTCCAGCGAGGCGCAGCCCGGGTCGTCCGGGAACTCCAGCACCATGGCCCGCATCATCGGGACGCCCTCGGTGTGCGCCTGGTGCGCGGCACCGTAGAGGTAGGGCATGAGGCTCAGCTTGAGCTTGGTGAAGTGGCGGAGGACGTCCACCGCCTCCTCGTCGAACAGCCACGGCACGCGGTAGGACGAGGAACCGTGCAGCCGGCTGTGCGAGGAGAGCATGCCGAAGGCGGTCCAGCGCTTGAACAGGCCGGCGTCGGGCAGCCCCTCGAAGCCGCCGATGTCGTGGCTCCAGTAGCCGAAGCCGGACAGGCCGAGCGACAGGCCGCCGCGCAGCGACTCGGCCATCGACTCGTACGTGGACTCGCAGTCGCCGCCCCAGTGCACGGGGAACTGCTGGCCGCCGGCCGTGGCCGAGCGTGCGAAGAGCACGGCCTCGCCCTCGCCGCGGTGCTTGCGCAGCACGTCGAAGACGGTCTTGTTGTACAGCTGCGTGTAGTAGTTGTGCATGCGCTCCGGGTCGGAGCCGTCGAACCAGGCGACGTCGGTGGGCACGCGCTCGCCGAAGTCGGTCTTGAAGCAGTCGACGCCCATGTCGAGGAGGGCCTCGAGCTTGGACGCGTACCAGGCGCAGGCGTCGGGGTTGGTGAAGTCGACCAGGGCCATGCCGGGCTGCCACAGGTCCCACTGCCACACGCCGCCGTCAGGGCGCTTGAGGAGGTAGCCGGCCGCCTTGCCCTCGGCGAACAGCGGTGAGCGCTGGGCGATGTAGGGGTTGATCCACACGCAGATGTGGAGGTCGCGCTCCTTCAGCCGGCGCAGCATCCCCTCGGGGTCGGGGAAGACGCGCGGGTCCCACTCGAAGTCGCACCAGTTGAACTCGCGCATCCAGAAGCAGTCGAAGTGGAAGGCCGACAGCGGCAGGTCGCGCTCGGCCATGCCCTCGACGAATCCGGTGACGGTCTGCTCGTCGTAGGAGGTGGTGAACGAGGTGGTCAGCCACAGCCCGAAGGACCAGGCGGGCGGCAGGGCCGGGCGACCGGTGAGCGCGGTGTACTTGCGCAGGATCTCCTTCGGCGTGGGGCCGTGGATGACGTAGTACTGCAGCTGCTGCCGCTCGGCGCTGAACTGGACGCGCGAGACCTGCTCGGAGGCGACCTCGAAGGAGACCTTGCCGGGGTCGTCGACGAAGACGCCGTAGCCGGCGTCGGTCAGGTAGAACGGGATGTTCTTGTAGGACTGCTCGCTGCTGGTACCGCCGTCGGCGTTCCAGATGTCGACGGTCTGGCCGTTCTTGACCAGCGGGCCGAAGCGCTCGCCGAGCCCGTAGACGGAGGTGCCGACGGCCAGCCGGAGCTGCTCGCGGACGTGGTGTTCGCCCTCGGCGGTCTCCATCAGCGCCATGGCCTTGACGTCGCTGCTGGTGAGGGTGCGTCCGTCGGCCTGGAACTCCATCCGCCACTCGCCGTCGAGGCGGAAGCGGACGCTCAGATCGCCGGAGGTCAGGACGGCCTGCTCCTCGTCGACCGCCACGACGGGCTCGTGCGGCTCGTGGTGCAGCTCGAACTGGGGCCCGGTCTCGACGTCGCCCTCGAAGTGGGTGATGCGCACACCGATGACACCGGGCATGGGCGCGGTGCAGTCGACCGTGACGAGCGGGCCCTTGAGCAGGTCGCCGCGGTGCCGGATGTGCTGGGTGGGCGCGTGGACCCGCAGCGTTCCGGGGCCCGGGACGGCATCGAGGACCTCGGCCGGATACGCCGCCGTGACGCCTTCGCGCAGCAGCCAGTACCCGTTGGTGAACTTCATGGTCGATGCCTTTCCCGGTGGGCGGCCACCGGCGTTCTCGGTACGTGTGGGAGCAGGTGGAGCCGGCTCTGCCTCCTGCCGCGAAGCGGGGTGGCAGAGCCGCGGGCGGGACGCGGGGAGGTCATCCGCCCAGGTGGAGGGCCGCGGACACGGTGGTCCGGGCGCGGATCACTTCACGGCGCCGACGGCGATGCCGCGGGTGAGGGTCCGCTGGAAGAGCAGGAAGAAGACGATCGCGGGCAGCGCGCCGAGCAGGCCGGCCGCGTTGGTCATCGTCGCGTCCATCAGACGCTGGCCCTGGAGCACGCCGAGCGCGACCGAGACGGTCTGGTTGTCGTTCGACGGCAGCATGACCAGGGGCAGCAGGAACTCGTTCCAGGTCCAGATGAAGAAGAACACCAGCAGGACGCCCAGGGTGGGCCGGCTGACCGGGACCACCATCCGCCACAGGATCTGCCAGCTGTTTGCGCCGTCGATCCTGGCCGCCTCGATGATCTCCTTCGGGAAGGCCCCGAGCACGGAGGAGAGGAGGTAGGTGCCGAACGCCGCCTGCACGACGCTGAAGACGATGATCAGGCTCAGCCTGGTGTCGTACAGACCCACCTGCTTGGACAGGTAGTACAGCGGGTAGACCAGGGCCTCCTGCGGCAGCACGTTGGCCAGCACGAAGAAGGCGAGGAAGTACGCCTTGCCCTTGATCCTCCCGATGCCGATCGCGTAGGCGTTCAGCACCGAGAGGATGACGCCGAACACGGCCACCGAACCCGAGATCACGATCGAGTTGAGCAGCGTGTGCCCGAAGTTGACCCGGGTCCAGAAGTCCGTCAGGCCGTCCAGGTGGAGGCCGTGGGGCAGCGAGAGCGGGCCGTGCGCGGAGTAGTCGGCGGGCGACTTCAGCGCGTTGATGAGCACGATCAGGAGCGGCAGCACCATGAAGATCGCGCCGAGGATCATGGCCACCAGCACGGGGTAGCGCTTGAGCGCCTTCACTGTGCGTCCTCCGATCGGGTCTGGAAGCGCAGGCCGACCGTGGTCAGCGCCAGGATGATCAGGGTGAGGACCGTCGCGATCGCCGAGCCGTAGCCCACGTCGGTCTTCTCGAAGAAGGTCGAGAAGGAGAAGTAGGACGGGACGATGGTCGAGTCGGCGGGTCCGCCCTTGGTGAGGACGTAGACCGCGCCGAAGACCTTGAGGGCCGCGATGGTGCACCACAGCATCACCACGTAGATCTCGGGGCGGATCTGGGGCAGCGTCACGTGCCAGAAACGCTGCCACCAGTTCGTCCCGTCCAGCTCGGCCGCCTCGTAGAGCGAGGGATCGACCCGCTGGAGTCCCGCCATGAAGATCACGACGGGGAACCCCAGCTGCACCCAGACCATGACGGCCATCACGCTGTAGAGCGCGAACTTCGGGTCACCCAGCCAGTCCTGCTGGAGCGAGCCCAGGCCGACCGCCTTCAGCAGCTCGTTGAGCGAGCCGTTCTCGGGGGCCAGGATCCAGCTCCAGACGATGCCCGCCACGGTGATGGGCAGGACCTGCGGGAGGTAGAAGCAGGCACGCAGCACGCTGGCCAGCTTCGAACCGAAGTGCTTGCCGATGAAGTCGAACAGCGCCGCGGCCACCACCAGGCCGACGGCGGTGGGGATCACCGCCATCGCCAGGACCATGGCGACGCTGTGCCGGAAGGACTCCCAGAACCGCGAGTCCTTCATCAGCTCCCGGTAGTTCTCCAGCCCCGCCCAGGTGGGCGAGCCGACGCCCTGCCAGTGCGTGAAGCTGAAGTAGATGTTCATCGCGAACGGCACGATCACGACCGCCAGGAAGGCGATGACACCCGGGATCAAGTACAGCGCGTAGGGATTGCGCAGCCGGAGGGGTCGGGCACTCATGACGTGGGCGCACCCGCGTCATAGGCCTTCTGCAGCTCGTCCAGGACCTGGTCCGGGGTGCCGCTGCCGGTGATCAGCTTCTGCGTGGCCGAGACCAGCACGTCGTAGAAGCCGGGGACCGGCCAGTCCGGGTAGAAGGCGAGACCGTCCTGGTCCGAGACCTTGTTGAAGTTCTCGATCAGCTCCTTGGAGCTGGGGTCGGTGATCGCCGAGGGCTCGGCCGCGACGGGCACGCCGCCGTTGTTGCCGAGGGTGTTCTGGATCCCCTTCTTCATCGTGATGTCGATGAAGTCGTAGGCCAGCTGCTTGTTCTTGGCGTTCTTCGGGACGACCCACAGGTTGCCGCCCGAGCCGAGGGTCATCTTGGACTCAGGGAAGAGGAACGAGCCCCACTGGAACTTGTTCTCGTCACGGAAGCGGCCGTACCACCAGCTGCCCGAGAAGAAGATCGGGGACTTGCCGCCGATGAAGGAGACGCCGGCGTCCTCCGCCTTGGCGCCGCTGCTCGTCTTGGCGATGTAGCCCTTCTTCACCCAGTCCGACAGGGTGTTGGCGGCGTACGTCCAGGCGGCGTCGTGGAAGTCGGCCTTGCCCTTGTAGAGCTCGAAGGAGTCGACCCAGCTGCGGTCGGCCTTGGTCAGGGCCAGCTGGTACAGGTACTGGTGGGCCGGGTACTCGGCGCCGCCGTTGGCGAGCGGGGTGATGCCCTTGGCCTTGAAGGCGGCGAGCGCCTGCTCGAACTCGTTGAACGTCGTCGGGACCTTCACGCCGTTCTTCGCGAAGAGGTCCTTGTTGTAGTACACCATCGTGTACTCACCGAAGTTCGGGATGCCGTACCAGTTACCGGAGCCCATGACGCCCTTGGCGTCGTAGCGGCTGGTGGTGGTGACGCTGGGGCTGAGCAACTTGTCCCAGCCGTACTTGGTGACCTGCGGGGTGAGGTCGGTCAGCAGGCCCTGCTTGGCCAGCAGGCCGGCCGTGGCGTTGCCCTTGTTGTACTCCATGAGGTCAGGGGCGTTGCTGGAGTTGAGCACCATCGAGGCGGTCTTCTGGATCTGCTCGAAGCCCTTGGCCTCGAACTCGACCTTGACGCCCGGGTGGGTCTTCTTGAACTCCTCTATCGCCTGGTTCCAGGCGATGCCCATGGCACTGTTCGGGGCTTCGTAGTGCCAGAGCTTCAGCGTCTTGCCGTCGCCCTCCGCACCCCCGTCCGAGCTTCCGCACGAAGTGATGAGCATGGCGCCCGCAAGGGCAGCTGCTGCGAGAGCCAGCGGTCTGCGCACCTTCAACATTGAAGTGACCTCCACCTGGGCCGAACGAGTGAGGCGTCCATCGAATGGTTTCGATGCGACGCGTCGAAGCGCTTCGACGCAGGACCGTATGCAGCGATCGCGGATATGTCAATGGTGTTAACAAATCGCCGACCAGCGATTTTTGAAGCGTTACCGACGCGCAACAGCTGCGCGACATGCGACGGATGCCCGGAGTGACCACATGGGGACGGAGCGGTGTCGACGGAGGGGCGGAAGCGCTTGACAGCGAAGCGGATTCACCTCTTCCGCATTTCGGCGTGAATTTCCCCTACACCCCACTGGCATCACTTGCCCCTTCTGCCACGTTTGTCATATCGGCCCCTGTGGTCACGGGGGACTCGTGGCGGCAGGGGTCGCTCCGCTGCCTCAACCAACCTGCTCCGACGACCCGTTGGGCGGCCGCTGACGCAACGGAACCTGTGCGGTACGCACGGTTGAAAGGGCGTCACAGCAGAGCAAAAGATACCAATATGCACTTTTTGTCGGATCCCTTTGACGGGCGGCATAAAACGCGCCTACCGTTCATATAGGGACGTCTTCAACTACAGATGTATGTTCCGGCGTTCCACGTCCGTGAGGTGCGTCCGCACCAGACGCCCGCACCCCCATCTGCGCCGGGATCAACGCGGCACGATCCGGCGCGACGGCGGTCCGCTCCACGCGGACCGCGACCCGAAGTCCAGATCCCCGAAGGGGGAGTCATGCGCACGCTTACCATCCGCAGGATCGCCGCCGCCGCCGTGGTGGCGCCCCTGCTCGCCTTCGCCGGAGCCACCGCGGCCAGCGCGGCGACGCCACAGACAGCACCCACCACCGCGCAGTCCGTCGTCGACCACGGCGGCGGCTGGGGCGGCGGACACGGCGGCCACGGCGGCCACGGCGGCTGGGGCTGGGGGAACGGCTACGGTTACGGCGGTTACGGCGGCTGGGGCGGCTACGGGGGTTATGGCGGCTACGGCGGCTACTACGGCTTCTACCCCGGCTTCTACGGGACCGGCTTCTACGGAGGCTTCTACCGCTGAGGACCACATCCGCTGAAGATCATCGAGGATGACCGACGGCCCCCGCGCGATGCGGGGGCCGTCGGCATGTCCTGCGTCGTCGCGCGCCCGCTCAGTCCCACAGTTCGCGGACCGGGTCGTGCGGCCAGGAGGGTTCGGTGTCGGGGTAGGTGATCGTGAGCTTGGTGAAGTGCCGCAGGTGCGGGTCCTTGGGCCAGGGCTTGCTCTCGGAGAGCCTGACCTTGACCGGGAAGGTGTGGAAGTGGCCCGCCGCACAGTACGGGTCGCAGTCGTTGGCCTCCTCGTAACCGGTGCCCACGGCCGAGTCGCTGCCCCAGTGCGACCAGTACAGGCCGCCCAGCCGGTCGTTCCCGTCCCCGCAGGCCAGGAGGAAGTCCGGGGGCATGACCAGTCCCCGGCCGAAGCAGGTGACGAGCACCGTGGCGTAGGTCGGGGCGGCGCCCCCAGGGACGGCCCGGGACGTCGGGGCGCCGGCGGCGGCCGTGGCGGGGGCGGCCGCGACCACGGTCGCGAGGGCGGCGGACACGGCGGTCAGGACGAGGGTGCGGAGGAGTGGCATGTCGGTCTGCCTTCCTGGCCGCTGCCGGGGGTGGTGGCGGTCGTGGGCGAGGATGCGGTCCGGAGTTGCCGCTGGGGGGCGCGGGATGCGGGGGGCACGATTGCCGGCGTCCCGAGTGGGGCCGCTGTGCGGCGGAGAACGGGAGCGGAGGGGGCGGAGGACGGCGGGAGATCCTCGGATGCGCGGCCATGCGGCCTCGAAGTCACGTTCCTCCAGGAGGGTGAGGCGCGCAACCCGGCCGGGCCGCCTCCGACTCCGGACGACACGTACGGTGACCGGTCGGGTACGCAAAGATTCCGGCAGATCAAGGGGGCGGAGTGGAACAAATCAGACACTTGCCCCGGTTGGAAGGCATAGCCAGGAGATCGTCGTTCGACCGAGGTGATGTAGCAGTGGGCACCGACATGAGCAGTCCGACCACGGAGACGTTCAAGCGCGCCGTGCTCTTCTTCAACCGGCAGCGCTACGCCGCCGCGGCCCGGACGCTCGCGTCCATCGTGGACGTGGCGCCCCGCAACATGGCGGTGCGCATGCTGCTGGCCCGGTCGTACTACTTCTCCGCGCAGCTGTCGCGGGCCGAGGCGGAGCTGCGCGACCTCCTGCGTGCCGAGCCGCAGGACGCGCACGCGCACCTCCTCCTCGGCCGCACGCTGGAGCGTCAGGGCCGGCTCGCCGAAGCAGCCCCCCACCTGCGGCTCGCCGACGCGATGACCGCCTGGGACCTCGTCGTGGTCTGACCCTCCGGGCCCGGGAGGGCCGCGTGGCGCCGACGCCCGCGGGCCACTCCCCCGGCCCATCCCCGCTTGTCCGGACCGTACCGCCTCCGCAGGCTGCTCACGTGGGGGCCATCGACCGACCACGGTTCGGAGACCGCAATGACCTGTCCGCACGTCCGGTCCATAACGCGACGCAAGGCACGCTACGCCGTCGCAGTCCTCCTCGCGGCGGCCGCGAGCCTCACAGCCTGCGGTGAGAGGGCGACGAACGCCCTGCGCGTCGACCACGCGGTGCCCGCCGACACGCCCGCGCCGAAGGTGCCGTGCGGCAACCCGCCGGTGCGGCTGGACCCGCAGGACCAGGACTTCCTCGACCAGCTGGCGGCGGCGGACGGCCCGCCGCTGTACACGCTCTCCTACACGGCTGCCCGGGACGTGCTGAACAAGCTGCAGGCGGGCCCGGTGGACATGCTCCCGGCGCAGATCAGCGAGCGGACCGTGCCCGGCGGACCGACCGGCCCGGTGTCCGTGCACGTCGTACGGCCCGAGGGCGCCAAGGGGGACCTGCCCGGGATCGTCTACATCCACGGCGGCGGGTGGGTGCTGGGCAACTTCAAGACCCACGAGCGCCTGGTGCGCGAGCTCGCCAACGGCGCGCAGGCGGCGGTGGTCTTCGTCGACTACACCCCCTCGCCCGAGGCCCAGTTCCCCGTGCCGATCGAGCAGGCTTACACCGTGGCCAAGTGGGTCGCCGACCACGGCGGCCAGATCGGTGTGGACCCCTCGCGACTGGCCGTCGCCGGCGACTCCGTGGGCGGTGACATGACGGCCGCCGTGACGATGATGGCCAAGCAGCGCGGCGGGCCCGACTTCCGCCGCCAGGTGATGCTGTACCCGGTCACGGACGCGAACTTCGACACCGCCTCGTACAACCGCTTCGCGGAGAACTGCTGGCTCACCAAGCCCGCGATGAAGTGGTTCTGGGACGCGTACGCCCCCCGCCTCAAGGACCGGCAGAACCCGCTGGCCGCCCCGCTGCGCGCCACGGTCGACGAGCTGCGCGGCCTGCCGCCGGCGCTGATGATCACGGACTCCGACGTGCTCCACGACGAGGGCACCGCGTACGCGGAGAAGCTGCGGAAGGCCGGTGTGCCCGTGCAGCTCACGCACTACCCCGAGATCACGCACGACTTCATGATGCTCAACGCCCTCCGCGGCACCGAGTCCAACAAGAAGGCGGTGGCCGAGGCCACCACGGCGCTGCGCGAGGCACTGCACGGGGAGGATTCCGGCCCCGCCAAGTGACCCTCCCGGCACGCGGGACGGGGAGGGGCGGCCGGCACCCGGCCGCCCCTTCACGGTCTTTCGGCCGAGAAGTTTCCCTTGGTAACATATTTCTGTTATCATCGATTCATGGATGAAAGGGCGACCACCCGAGAGCGGATCATGTCCGCCGCCGCTGCCCTGCTCGCCGAGGGCGGCCGCGACGCGGTCTCGACCCGGTCGGTCAGCAAGGCTGCGGCCGTTCAGCCGCCGACCATCTACCGGCAGTTCGGCGACATGCAGGGCCTGCTCGACGCCGTCGCGGCGGAGGGCTTCGCCGACTACCTGCACCGCAAGACCGACCGGGTGCGGGCCACCGACCCGGTCGAGGACCTGCGCTGGGGCTGGGACATGCACATCGAGTTCGGTGTGGCCAACCCGGAGATATACCAGCTGATGTTCGGTCAGCCCAGGCCCGGGGCCGAGCCGGCTGCCGTGACGGAGTCCTTCAACGTCCTCCGCGGCCTGGTGACCCGGGTCGCCGAGGCGGGCCGGCTGAGCGTCGACGTGGAACGCGCCATGCTGATGATCCACTCGGCCGGCTGCGGGGTCGTCCTGACGCTGATCGCCACGGTGCCCGAGGCCCGCGACCCGGAGCTGTCGCCCCGGACGCGGGAGGCCATACTCGCCGCCATCACCACCGCGGAGCCCGAGGAGGCCGCCGAGGAGGAGCGCCGGTCGATCACCCGTACCGTCGCCTTCAAGGCCGTGCTCCCCGAGATCGGGGAGATCCTCACGCCGGGTGAACGCATCCTGCTGAACGAGCTGCTGGACCGCATCACGCACTCCGCCTGAGCCGCCTTGCGCGGCGGCTCGGGCCGCCGCGGCCGGTCCCGCTGCAGGGGAACGCCCGGTGGGGAACCGTCATGTGACGGTTCCCCACCGGGCGTTCGCGTGAGCCGGCACCTGCCGGTCAGCCGGTGATCCTCATCAGGGCGACCCTGTCGCCC
>NZ_JBHWGA010000025.1:0-147665 GCF_042733315.1 Streptomyces sp. NPDC059718 | reverse complement strand
TGGGGGGCACCCCCGCCGGCGCCGGCTTTACGCCCGGCGCGCCCGCAGGGGCTGGGGGGGGTGGGGGCGCCGGCCGCCCCCCGCCCCTGCCCGCTCCCCGCCCCGCTCAGTAGGAGAACTGGTGGATCTGCCCGTCGTACGGGCCGTACGTCCAGCCGGTGCGGGTCTGCGGATCCAGTTGGACGGAGTTCATCAGGCCTCCGTGGACCAACTCGCCGCCGTGCCCCCCGAACTGGAACCCGCCGAGCGTCCGCAGTACGCCACCGGTCGCGAGGTCGACGACGAGCACCTGCCCGGTGGCGTTGTTGTCCGCCACGAACGCGGTGCCCGAGCCCGCGTAGCTCGTGCCCTCCGGCGCCGTGAACGCTGCCACCGCGACCCGGTTCCGGCCGTCCACCGCCATGGCCGCGGACGGACCGCGGCGCACCGCGGGCGAATCACCGGGCTCTGCGGTGGCCACGTCGAGCGACCCCAGGACGCTCGTGGGCACGATCTTGGTGCTGATCGCGGTGGCCGACAGGTTGTACAGGGTCCCGGCCCCGTCGGACGCGAAGCCGTTGCTGCAACCCGACATGGTCCCCACCGGAGTCACGGTCCGCGTCCGCGGATCCACGCGGGGGATCCGCACGCCGCCCAGGCACAGCCCCAGGGGCGCGCCCTTCGCCAGGTAGACGTCGCCGGTCGACCCGTCGATGTCCAGCAGGCTGTACGTCCCCTTGGGCACACCGGGGAGGTCGGCCGGGATCGGGTCCCCGCTGGTGCCGTCCCGGAGGTCGACGGGCAGCACGAGATCGCCGCCGTCGCCGACCGCGCGGAGCAGCAGCGCGCCGCCGGCCCGGGCCGCGTCGACCCGGCCGACGACGAACCGGTAGTCGGCCGCCGCCAGCGCCGTGCGGCCCACCAGGGTGCCGGTGGCGGTGTCCCAGGTCTCCACCTGCACGTCGCCGCCCGTCGCCGCCTGGTGCACCAGCAGCGTGCGGTGCGCGGCGGGTGCCACGCCGAGGACCTCGTAGTCCGATCCGTCGCCGGGGTCCGAGGCGATGACCGCGCCGTAGACGCCGGTCCTGGTGGAGTAGTGCCGGACCTCGGTGGCGCCGGCGAGCGTGCGCAGGGCGGCGACCGAGTCGTCGCCGGCCGCGGCGAAGGAGAGCACCGTGGCGCCGTCCGGCGCGGGGCCGTCGTCGACCTCCAGGGTGGAGACGGGGGAGGCCTGACCGATCACCCGGTGCCTGGAGTCGAGGGCCAGGACGCGCACGCCGTACACGGCGGAGGTGGACAGGCCCAGCCGTAGCGCGTCGAGACCGGCGGTGCCCTTGGCGGCGGTCAGGACGCGGTGGGCGGTGGACGGCGCGTCGACGCCGTCGTCGTCCAGCCTGGTGCCGTTGGCGTTGGTGAACGTGTTGAGGGAGTCGTGGAGCGTCGGGGCGGGGGCGGAGAACTCCACCTCCGCGTACCGCGCCCCGGGGACGTCGCGCACGTCGTACCGCAGGGTGAAACCGGGGTGGGCGCGGGTGACCTGCGCGACGTGCCCCGGCCGGCCGTCGGCCCCGGACACCAGCGGTGCCTGCGGGCGCTCGGCCGCGCTCGCGCCGTCGACGCGGACCGGGGCGAACTCGCCGTAGGTGACGAGGGCGGGGTTGCCGCCGAACCCGGACTGGGCGATGCCGATGCCGTACAGACCACCGCCGGCGTCGAACGCGTCGGCGGGGACGGTGACGGTGCCGGTGGTGCCCGTCAGCGGCTGGTGCCACGCGGCGCTGAAGACGGGCGCCAGGACCGGGTTCCAGTGGCCGGCGGTGGACACGACGAGCTGCGGGTCTGCGGTCCCCGCCACCCCGGTCAGGTCGTACGAGACGGTGACCGGGTGACCGGCCCGCACCACGGCGGGGGCCTTCGGCGCCGCGCTCTCCACGTAACGGCCGTCGCTGGGGCCGACGGTGAGGGTGCGCCGTACGGTGGCCCGGGTCCGGTCGCCCGTGAGCACCCGGTAGGTGACGGTGATCTCGCGGTCCGAGGCGGAGACCACGGGCAGGCCCGCGGCGTCCAGGAGCTGGGTGGGCGTGACCCGGATCGCCGGGCCGGTGGAGCGCCAGGTCCGGGAACCCACGGTGAGGGTGTACCGCGTGGCGGCACCCTCCGGCAGACCGGTGACGTCCCCGGCGAAGGTGACCGGGCCCACCAGGCCCATCCCGTTGCCGCCGGAGGCCATGTCGCCGAGGTCGATCCGGTCCTGGTCGGTCGACTCCACGAACTGGCCGCCCAGCCCGCCGGTGGTGACCCGGTGCGCGACCGACAGCCGCACCGCCGTCGTACGGCCGCCGCGGTGCCCGAGGGCCTCCTCCACGGCCGCGGTGACGTCGATCTGCCGCCCCACGTCGAGCGTGCGGTCGATCTGCGCCGGGGTCGGGACCGCACGGCCGGTCCGCCGCAGCACGTCCCGGACCTGCGCCGGCGTCAGGTCGTGCCCCGCCAGCCCCGCGGCCTGCAGCACCACGGCGGCGGCCGCCGCGATCTCGGGCGCGGACGCGGACGTACCGCCGTTCAGGACGGGGGTGACGGACTGCGCGTCACCGCCCTGGGGGTGGATGAAGGCGACGATGTTGTCGCTCGGGGCGGCCAGGTCGACACGGGTGCCGAAGCCGGAGGAGAAGGTGCCGAAGCCGCTGATGCGGGTCTCCGCGGTGGTGGCGTCCCCGGTGCGGGTGGCCAGGGTGTCGTCGAGGGTGGTGCCGCCCGCGGCGATCGCGCCGCTGTCGGGCACCCGCGACGGAGCGGTGGAGTACGCCACGTCGTCGATGCGGGTGGCGTCCCGGTCGTTGCCCGCCCGGTCCGTGGGAGTGCTGCCGCCGTCGGGGCCGACGGCGGCGGGGGTGTAGAGCCTCGTGCCGTCGTTGGAGGAGACGACCACCACGATGCCGTCCTTCTGCACGATCGAGGCGATCACCGACCGTACGTAGGGGTCGTCCTCCAGGTAGCGGCCCGGGAAGCCCTGGGCGTCGGTGCCGAAACCGAGGCTGGCGGTGATCACGTCCGGCTTGGGGGACTGGTGGGCGGCCGCGAGCAGCGCGGTCGCGATCTGGTCCATGGTCGGCTGCTGGGGGACGACCAGGCGGTAGCCGGCGCCCGGCGCCACCCCGAGCAGGTCGGTGTAGCCGCTGCCGGTCCGGACCGGGCGCTGCCGGTCGTGGGCCAGCGGAGCCATCACGCTGAAGTCGAGGAGGACCTCTCCGAGGGTGGGGTCCTGCTCCTTGGTGGACGCGGAACCGCTCAGGGTCCCGTCCGGCGCGGCGACGTAGGCGGGGATCAGCGGCATCGAGGGCAGGTCGAGGTAGCGCTGACCGTCCTTCAGCACCGTCGTCGGGCCGTTGCCCCGGACGTAGGCGTCCCCGGAGTCGGCCATCGCCTGGTCGGTCAGGTCGCCGATGGAGACGTTGGTGACGGTCCGCCCGGCGCCCGGCTGCTGCCCGTAGCGGCCCTGGAGGACGTCGAAGGCGCCGACGGCGTCGACGCCGCCGGCGTTGAGGAACGCCTGCGCCGAGGTGGCCAGGGCGAAGTTCCCGGGTATCGCGCCGGAGCCGGCCGGGTCCCCGGTGGTCCCGCGCGCCGTCCCGGACGGCAGGTCCGCCGCCGTCGTCAGGGCGGCCGGGGACAGGGTCCGGCCCCCGGTGTTCATGGTGTTCACGTACCGGTTCGGCTCGGCGTGCACCACGCCCGGCGTGGTGCGGAGTTCACGCGCGACGGCGGCGGAGTCGCGGTCGGCGGTCCGCACCACGTAGGTGCGCGACAGATCGGCCGCGTCACCGCCCAGGCGCTCACCGGCAGCCGAGGTCAGCGCGTCGGCGGCCGACGCCGACAGCGCGGGGAGGAGCGGCTGGATCGACGTGGCACCGGCCGCGCTCAGTCTCCTGTTCACGGCGGCGTCGCTGGTCCCCGCGGCCCGCGCGGCGAACCGGCTGCCCGGCAGCTTCCGGCCGGTCACCGTGGTCCCCGGCGCGAGGGTCACCAGCACCTGCCCGGGCACCACGCCCTCGCGCTGCGCGGGCGGTGCCTGCGCGGGTGACGTGCCGCCCAGCGGTGTACGGGCGGTGAGGGGCGGTACGGAGCCGGCCGGGACCGGCGACGACGAGCCGGCGGCGGAGGCGGCGGGGGCCGGGAGCGCCGCGACCGCGGCGGTGAGGGCCAGGAACGCGACGGCGACGGCACCGAGCCGTCTGCCGGGCGGATGGGCACGCGACATGGAACACCTTTTCAGCGGGGCGAGGGGCTGCGGGAACTCGGTGGGCGCGCCCTCGCCCACCTCGGCGCGGGGCGTCGCGCCCGTTGCTGGAAGATGTCAAGCACTGCGTACGGGCCGCAAGATCGGGAGGATGGCCTCCTTCCGCCAGGTGGCCGTTAGGTGCCACGGAGGTGTCGGAGAGGCATGGGGTTCGACGTACTTGGGCTGACGGACGACACGGAGCGCGTCTACACCGCTCTGGTGGGCATGCCGCGGTGTACGGCCGCGGAGGTCGCCGCGGAGTGCGGCATGGCCGCCCCCGCCACGGGGCGGCTGCTGTCCGCCCTGGTCAGGGACGGACTCGCGGTGCGCAGCGCCGGGCGGCCGCCGCGCTTCTCGGCCGCCGCCCCCGACGTCGCGGTCGGCGCGCTGATCCAGGACCGGGAGCGGCAGCTGGGCGAGGCCCGGGCGCTGGTGCAGCGGCTCAACGAGACGCACCGCGAGGCGACCCGGATCAGCCACCCGGACATGGCCGCCGAACTCCTCACCGACCGTGAGGACATCAGCGACGCGGTCCACCGGCTCACGACCGGGGCCCGCCGCGAGGTGTGCGCCTTCGACCGGCCCCCGTACGTCGACCGGCCGGGCAGCAACCTCGGGGCCCAGCTGGAACGCCAACGCAACGGCGTGGCCCACCGGGTGATCTACGACCGCGAGGCGGTGGCCTGGCCCGGGAGGCTCCGCGCCGACATCGTGCCGAGCATCCGGGCCGGAGAACAGGCACGGGTCCGGCCTGAGTTGCCGCTGAAGCTGGTCATCAGCGACAACAAGGCGGCGATCATCCCGTTCAGCCTCGCGCCCGGCGGCCAGTCCGCCGCGTACCTGATCCACCGCTCTCCCATGCTGGTGGCCCTGCAGGCGCTGTTCGAGGCGCAATGGGAACGGGCCGTCCCCCTCGAGCCCGCCGCGGGGCGGCCGGCCGGGGCTCCCGAGCCCGACCCGCAGGAGCGGCCGCAGCAGCCGGACGCCGAGACCCGGACCCTGCTCACGCTGCTGGCATCGGGGCTCACGGACGCGGCGATAGCCCGCACCCAGGGCTGGAGCACCCGCACCACCCAGCGCCGCATCCACCGGCTGATGACCGAGCTCGACGCGGCCACCCGCTTCCAGACCGGACTGGCGGCGGCCCGGCGCGGCTGGCTGTGAGCCCCCGGCGGCGCGGCGCGGTCCGCTCGACGTGCGGCTGACCCGGACGGCGCGCACGCTGGAGCGTGGGTGCAGTGGACGTCGCCCCGGCCGGTTCCGGTTCCCGTGGAGCGGCCTCCCGGAGCGACGAACCCGAGGAGCACTGATGGCACGCACGGTCGACGCCGTCGTCGTCGGTTCCGGTGTGAACGGCCTGGTCGCCGCCACCGAACTGGCCAAGGACGGCTGGTCGGTGGCCCTCCTGGAACAGGGCGACCGGCTGGGCGGCTTCATCGCCACCGAGGAACGGACCCTGCCCGGCTACCTGCACGACACCTACTCCTCCTGGCACCCGCTGTTCGTGTCCGGAGGGGCCTACGCCGTCCTCGGCGAGGACCTGCACCGCCACGGCCTGGAGTACCGCAACGGCGACGGCTTCGTCACCGGGACCGTCACCGACGACGGCCGCGTGCTCCTCGTGCACCGCGACGCGGCCACCACGGCGGAGGCGTTCGGCCGGGCCGAGGACAGGGCCGCCTACCTGGCCATGCTGGGGCGCTTCCTCGACAACGCCGACGCCATCGGCGGCATGCTGAGCGGCGAGCCCCGCTCCCCGCGGACGCTGCGGCACATCGCGAAACTGGTGCGCCGCGAACGGTTCACCGGCACCGAGGCCTGGCTCCGGTCGGCCGTCACCAGCGGACGCTCCTACTGCCGCGGCGCGTTCCGGGGTGACGAGGCGGACCTGCTGTGGGTGCCCTGGCTGCTGCACGCGGGGCTGTCCCCTGACCACGCAGGGGGCGGCCTGCTGCTGCCCGTGCTCGCGGCCTCGCTCCACGGCTACGGAGTGCCCGTCGTGGCGGGCGGCGCCGGCAACTTCGTCCGGGCCTTCGAGACGCTCCTCGGGGAACTCCACGTGGACGTCCGCACCGGATACCCGGTGGAGCGGCTGCTCCTCACCGACGGCAGGGTCACCGGGGTGGCCGGCGGCGGTGAGCACATCCACGCCCGCCGTGCCGTCCTCGCCTCGGTGACCCCGACCGCGCTGTACGGGGAACTGCTGCCGCAGGACGCCCCGGTGCCCGCCGCGGTCCGCGACCAGGCCCGGCGCTACCGCTACGGCCGCGCCGCGATGCAGCTCCACGTCGCCCTCTCCGCCCCGCCCGGCTGGAACGACGACCGGCTCGCCGGCATCCCGCTGTTCCACCTGAGCGACGGATCGGCGAGCACCGGGATCGCCTGCGCGGAGGCCGAGGCGGGCCTGCTGCCGCGCCGGCCCACGGTGGTCGTCGGCCAGCAGCACGTCCTCGACCCGTCCCGCGTGCCGGAAGGCGCCGCGTCCCTGTGGATCCAGCTCCAGGAACTGCCCTTCGCGCCCGTCGGCGACGCGGCCGGCGAACTCGACGTCGGCGGCGGCTGGACGAAGGCACTGACCGAGGGCTACGTCGACCGGGTCCTGGCCCGGGTGGCCCGCCACGCCCCGGACCTGCCCGGCAAGGTGCTCGCCTGGGACGCCGTCACCCCGGCCGACCTGTCCGGGCACAACCCCAACGCGGTGGCCGGCGACCCCTACGGAGGCTCGGCCGAACTCGACCAGAGCCTCCTGTGGCGACCGCTGCCCGGCGCGCCCCGGCACGCCACACCCGTCCCCGGGCTGTGGCACATCGGCGCCTCCACCCACCCCGGCCCCGGCCTCGGCGGCGGCTCGGGCCACCTCGCCGCACAGCAGCTCATCCGCGGCGCACGACGGCCCGGGCGCCGCTGACCCGGGCCCGCGCCGCGGCGGGACTGGTGCGCCGGACGGGGGCGTGGTCCCCTGGCTGCCGTAGGGACGACACCGTTCGGCAGGAGGGGGCGACATGCGGGCCGGCGATCTCGTGGCGCTCGGACGCACACCGCTGCGGGTCAGCAGGCTCGGGCTGGGCCTCGCCTCGCTCGGCGGACTCTTCTCACCCGTACCGGCCGCGCAGGCCGCGGCCGTCCTGGACCGGGCCTGGGGCCTCGGCATCCGGCTCTACGACACCGCCCCCGTCTACGGCTACGGGCGCTCCGAGACCCGCACCGGCGCTGCGCTCGCGGCCCGGCCGCGCGACGCGTTCGTGCTGTGCACCAAGGTGGGGCGGCTGATCGAACCGGGAGGCCCCGACACCCAGCCGATCTGGGCGGATCCCCCGCCGGGCGTGGGGCCGCGGCTGGACTACTCGTACGCGGGGGTGCTGCGCAGCGTCAAGGAGAGCCTGGCCCGGCTCGGGCTCGACCGCGTCGACGTGCTCCACGTGCATGATCCCGACGAGGACTTCACCGCCGCCGTGGGCGACGCCTACCGCGCGCTGGCCGAACTGCGGGAGGCCGGCGCCGTGCGAGCGGTGTCCATCGGGGTCAACCACGCCCCCGTCGCCGTCGAGTTCCTGCGCCGGGCGGCCGATCCGGGACCGGACTGCGTGCTGCTGGCCGGGCGGTACAACCTCCTCGACCAGTCGGGCCTGGACGAACTGCTGCCGCTGTGCGCCGAGCGCGGCATCGCCGTCATGGCCGCCGGTGTCTACCAGTCGGGGCTGCTCGCGGACCCGCGGCCCGGTGCGCCCCACGGGTACGCCACCGTGCCCGCCGCACTGGCCGGCCGGGTGGCGGCGTGGCGGGAGGTGTGCCGGACCTTCGGCGTGCCGCTGCTCGCGGCGGCCGTGCGCTTCCCGCTGGGGCACCCGGCGGTCGCGAGCGTGGTCGTCGGTGCGCGTTCCGCGGAAGAGGTCGCCCAGAGCGTGGCGTTCTTCGACCACCCGGTGCCGGCGGAGTTCTGGCACGCCGTCAAGCACGCCGGGCTGCTCCCGGAACACGTGCCCACGCCGTGACCGCGGCGCACCGGCGCGGCCCGCCCGGCTCGCCGGAGCCGGACGGGCCGATCCGATCCGATCCGATCCGGCCCGGCCCGGTCAGGCGGCGGAGTCGTCGCCCTCGGCCCGCTCCTCGGGGACGAGCAGCACCGCGATGCGGCTGGTGTGGGCGATGGCGTCGCTGACACGGGGGTTGAAGAAGGCCGCGACCGAGCCGCGGTGGTGGGGGCTGACGACCAGGAGGTCCGCCTTGAACTGCTCCGCGGCCGCGGAGATCGCGCCGGCGACCTCCTGCGTGGTCACGTCGCGGAGGAGCTCACCGTCGGCCTCCGCCACACCCATGTCGTGGAGCGTGGCGACGGCCTCGTCGACGACGGCGCCGGCGTCGGAGTCCTCTTCCAGGGTCACGACGGTGTCGAACGCGACCGTCGAGGCGAGCACGTGCACGACGTGCACCGCGGCGCCGGTCAGCCGGGCCATGTCCCCGGCCGTGCGCAGGGCGGACTGGCGGGAGGGGCTCGAGTCGACGGCAACCATGATGCGCTGGTACATGGACATCTTTTCTCTTCTTCCAGGGCTGAGCAGGGGTTTGCGGACTCAGTAGAGGCCCGCGGTGGTGGAGTTCCCCTGACCAGCGGTGTCGTACGGCGTGAACATTCCGTTCACAGTCTGCGCCGACCGGTAGGGCCGTCCGCGGCGGGGGGTGGTGCCCCTTGAGCCCGATGGCTGCCGTACCCTGCGCCCCGTCAGCCGGGCAGCTTCGCCGCCAGGACGTCGACCGGGGTGATGACGGGCGGTACGGCGAACAGTTCGTCACCGAGCGCCTCGATGCGCCGCCGCACCTTGCCCCGCAGGTGCGTCTCGCGGTCCTCCTCGGTCTCGAAGGCGTCGAAGATGCGGAAGGAGGACGGTCCCGGGCGGAAGGCGAACCACGCCAACGTCCCCGGTTCGGCGTCGACCAGCGCCTTGGCGTCGACGAGGAAGCGGACGACGTCGTCCTCCCGGCCCGGCCGGGCCTCGAACTCCACGAAGAATCCGTACGCGGGCATACCGGTGCTCCAGGTCGCAGGAGGGACGGCCCCTCGGGGCCGCTGGTGACGGCGACGCTACCCGGCCGGCCCGGCGTGTTCCGCGAAGCAGGCACGGCATTTCGCGGCCCGTTCCGTGGGTCCCTGACCGGGCGGGAGCCCGGCTACGCTCCCAGCATGAAGAGCGATCGTCACGACGCTTCCGGTCCCGGCCGGCGCCGGCCCGGTCAGGCCGCCGCGCTCACCGCGTGGCTGGTGGTGATGGCGCTGGTGCCGATGGGCGCCCTCGCCCTGCTGCTCTGGCCGTTCGGCCTGCTGCCCGACGTGAGCCTGCTGTCGGTCGGGACCGCCCTGATCGCTGGCGGCGGTGTCGTGGGCTCCGGCCGCGAGCGTCCTCGCCGCTGGGGGTTGGCCGCCGCGGCCGGCACCTGCGTCCTGGCGGTGACGGGAACGCTCGGCTTCACAGTGGCCCGGCTGCTGGCGCCCTCCGCCACGGACCTCGGTCTGCACGTCGGCATCGTGCTGGGATTCCCGCCCGCCGCGGCGCTGTTCACCTGGGTGGGCAACCGGAGGAACCCGCCCGCGCCGGCCGTCGCGGCCGGCGGGTGACTCGGGGCGGAACCCGCTGCCGGGGCGGTACGTCACATCGGCGGGGTCCGAGGGGGCCCACTGCCTTGGGGAGGCGTCATGAGACCGCTCGTGCTGCTGGGTGCCGTCTGTCTGCTCTTGGGATCCGCCGGATGCGGAGCGCGGACGGTGTCCGCGACGGACGACGACGGTGCGGCGACCTCCCCCATGCGGGTGGTCGCCGAGGCCTGGGAGGGCTCGGGAGCCGTACGATCGTGGCGGGAGGGCTTCTACCCGCTGGAGGACGTGGTCCGGCTCCCGGACAACGCCTTCCGCACGGACGCGGACAAGCAGGCCTATCTGACGCGGAACTTTGAGCACCGTGGGGCGCTGCCCCGCACCGAGCGGGAGGGCCGCATCCGCTGGGCGGACGGGACGTCGACGCCCGTCACGCCGATGTCGGCACGGGAGGCCTACGACGGGCTGGACGAGGGGCCGGAGGGCCGCGCGGACCCGCTGACCGTCACCAAGGCCGCCTTCGGCGAGATGACCCTGCTCACCAGCCGTGGCGAGGCCCGCGTCCCCGCCTGGCACTTCACGCTCGACGGCTACGACACCCCGCTGGTGCGTGCCGCGATCAGCCCCGCGCGGCTGCCGCGCGCGCCGATCGCCGCCCTCTCCCAGGCCACCGATCCCGGGATGCCGTTGGAGGGCCTGCGGAGGGTCGGCGGGGACGGCCGGAGCGTCACCGTCCTGGCGGGGCACGGCGCCTGTGACGACGGTCCGGCCGTGGACGTGCTGGAGACCCGCGACAGCGTGGTGCTCCGCGGCATGGTCCGCGGCGCGGACGACGGCCCGTGCACCGCGCAACTGCTCGTCGATCCGGTGACGGTCCGCCTGGACCGGCCGCTCGGCGGGCGGATCCTGCTGGACGCCTTCACCGGCGGGCCCGTGGCGCTCGGCAGGCGGTAGGCCTCTCGAACCTGGCCCTCCCCGTCACCCCGTACGACGACGGCCGCCGCGCCCCGAGGGGCGTGGCGGCCGTCGCGTGGTGGCGGTGCGGCGTCAGGCGGCGCTCCTGCGCCGTACGACGACGATGATCACGGCGCCCAGCCCGAGGGCCAGGAGCGCGGAGCCGCCGAGGAGCAGCGCGCCGCCGGCGCCGGTGAAGGCGAGGCCGCCGCCGGAGTCACCGCCGGAGGACGAGGAGCCGCCGCTGCCGGACGTGCCGGCGGAGCCCGACGTGTCGTCGCCGGAGGCGGTGGGCTCCGGGGTGGCCGACGGGCCGCCGGCGGAGCCCTGCGAGCCGTCGCCGTCGCCGGTGGCGTTCAGGACGATCCACGCGGTGTTGTTGGAGTGCTCGGGCTCGGCCGGGTCGTTCCACCTGGGCAGGGCGACCTTGCCCTTGGCGTTCTTCACGACCTTGTCGATGCGCAGCTCGAACGGGAAGCTCAGCTTCGCGTCCTCCACCAGCGGGGTGTCGACCCAGCACAGGTAACCCTTGACGCCCTCGTCGATGGTGGTGAAGTTGCAGCCCTTGGGGCTCTTGGTCACCTTCGCGCCCTCGGGCACGGCGACGGAGAAGATGATCGGCTCCCCGCCGCTGCGCAGAGCGCTGATCCAGGCCGGACCGTCGTTGCGGAAGCCGATCTCCGCCTTCACCGTGTCGCCTGCGTCGCCCCGGGCGGAGGCACCGGTCAGGACCAGGTCGTAGGTGTTGCCGCTGGGCAGGTCGAGATCGGCGTAGCGCGTGTAGTCAGCCGCGGGGGCGCCGGGGAGTTCCTCGAGGGTCAGCGGCGCGCCGGTACCGGGCGTGTAGCCGTCGTTCTCCAGCAGCGCCTCGGCCTTCTTCGCGCCGACCGCGGAGAACCCGTAGCTGAAGCCGTCCCTGAGGGCGAACGCGGCCGTCTTGACCTTCAGCGGTTCGGCCAGGGTGTAGGCCGTGCCCGTCTTGTAGGTGCCGGGGAAGGTGCAGATCGCGTCGGTGCCCTGGTAGAGCAGCGAGCCCTCGGTGGTCTGCTTGTAGGCGCAGTTGCCGTAGCTGTCGGGGAAGCTCAGCCCGCGCGAGCCGTGGAAGTGGAGGACGGCGCCGTCGGCCGCCATGCCGCCGACGTTGCGGAACCCGACCGGCGCCCGGTAGGTGTCGCCGGCGGCGAGGCCCTTGGGCTCGGAGAGCTTGCGGCCCAGCAGTTCCGGACCGCCGACCAGCACGTCGATGGTGAGCGGGGCGAACTCGACGCCCTCGCCCTCGCCGGTCACCTTGATGGTGCCGAAGTCCCCGGCCGCGCTGTCGGCGTCGACGTCGAGGCGGATGCCGCCGATGCGGTTGTACGCCTCCCCGGCGTTGATGTCGTCGCGCTCGCAGACGGCGGTAAGGCCGGTCGCGTCGCAGGGCAGCTTCACGGCGGCGACGCCCTCGAGGCCGCTGGCGTCGATCTTGATCGTGTACGGGCCCTGGTGGATGACGGGGACCACCCCGTCGTCGTCCGGCTCGTCGCTGCCGGGCGCGGCGAGCCGCAGCGTGACCTGGGGCTGGCTCGGGTCGTCGTCGTCGTCGCCCTGGAGCGACAGATCCACGTGGCTCGCGCCGGTGATCGCGACCGGCAGCGGGGCGCCGTCGTCGGCGAGGGCGGGTGCGGCGGAGCCGAACCCGGCGGCCAGAGCGGCGGCCGCCACGAGACCGATCGCTGCCCGGGACACGGATCTGCGGACGGGACGTCTCATCAACGTTTCCTTGTCGGATGTCGGAGTCTGAAGGGGGTGCGCCGCTCCGGGCGCACGCCCTTCAGACCTCCCGGGCACCCGCACCGTTGCGCACAGGAAGATCACAGAGAGATCACAGATCGGGCCGCTCGCCCCCCGGGATCCACGTACGTCGAGACCAAAGCCAAATAAGCCGGACACATGCATGTTTTACGGCATCAGGGTGCCGGAATAGTTGCCTCGGCATACGGGGTTGCATCCCTCGTACGCGACCCGCACGACCACCACCACGGTCCTACCTCTGCCCGGAGGCCTCACCCCATGACGCTCACGACGACCGACCTGCCCGCCCGGAGAACCAGCGGAGCGGTCGTCCCGGTACTCGCCTTCGCGGGCATCGTTGTCGCGGTCATGCAGACCCTGCTCGTGCCGGTCATCAAGGACCTGCCGCAGCTGCTGCACACGGCGCCGAGCAACGCGACCTGGGTGCTGACCTCCACCCTGCTCTCCGGCGCGGTGGCCACCCCGATCATGGGCCGCCTCGGCGACCTCTACGGCAAGCGCCGCATGCTGATCACCAGCCTCGCAGTCATGGTGGTCGGCGCCGTGATCAGCGCCGTCACCAGCCAGCTGCTCACCATGATCGTGGGCCGTACGCTCCAGGGCTTCGCCATGGGCGCCATCCCGCTCGGCATCGGGCTGATGCGCGACATGCTGCCGCGGGAGCGGCTCGGCTCGGCGATGGCCCTCATGAGCTCCTCCATCGGCGTCGGCGGTGGCCTCGCGCTGCCCGGCGCCGCCCTGATCGCCCAGCACACGAACTGGCACGCGCTCTTCTACGCCGCGGCCGGTCTCGGCGTCCTCGCCATCGTCCTCGCGCTGGCCGTCGTGCCGGAGTCCCCGACGCGCGCGAAGGGCACCTTCGACCTGCCCGGCGCGCTCGGCCTGTCCACCGGCCTGGTCCTGTTCCTGCTGCCGATCACCAAGGGCAGCGACTGGGGCTGGTCGTCCGGCACCACCCTCGGGCTGTTCGCCGCCGCAGCCGTCGTCCTGCTGCTGTGGGGCGTGATGGAACTGCGGGTGAAGGCCCCGCTGGTCGACCTGCGCACCACCGCCCGCCGCGAGGTGCTGCTCACCAACCTCGCCTCGATCATGGTCGGGGTCAGCTTCTACGTCGTCTCGCTCGTCCTGCCCCAGCTCCTCCAGCTCCCCGCCGCCACCGGTTACGGCCTGGGCCAGTCCATGGTCGTCGCGGGTCTGGCCGTGGCCCCGCTCGGCCTGACGATGATGTTCACCGCCCCCGTCTACGCCCGCCTGTCCGCCCGCTTCGGCCCGAAGACCACGCTGATCATGGGCCTGATGGTGATCGGCGCCGGCTACGGCGGCGGCCTCGGCCTGATGGACGCCGTCTGGCAGACCGTCCTCACCTCGGTGATCCTGGGCGCGGGCATCGGCCTGGCCTACTCCTCGCTGCCCGCGCTCATCGTCGGCGCGGTGCCGGCCTCCGAGACCGGCGCGGCCAACGGCCTGAACACCCTGATGCGGTCCGTCGGCACCTCGGTGTCCAGCGCCGTGATCGGCATGGTGCTGGCCAACACCGCCCAGCACGTCAACGGGGTCGCCATCCCGACCATGCACGGCTTCCGCGTCTCGTTCCTCATCGCCACGGGCGCCGTCCTCCTCGGCCTGCTGCTCGCCCTCGGACTGCCCGGACGGCGGACCGGCCTGCAGTTGCGCGCCAGCAGCGAGGAGGAGGCCGGCCTGGCGCGTGCGGAGGAGGTCCTGCGCGGTTTCCGGGGCCGGGTCGTGGGCGCCGGGGGCGCTCCGGTCGCCCGTGCCAAGGTCACCCTGATCGACCGCCGCGGCCGGCAGGCGGGCGCGACGCTCTCCGCGGAGGACGGCAGCTACGCGCTCGCGGTCCCGGCAGGGGGCCCGTACGTGCTCGCCGCGCGCGCGGCGGGGCACGGCCCCCTCGCCTCGGCGGCCACGCACGCGGGCGACGAGCGCCTGGTCGACCTCGACCTGGCGCTGCCCGGCGAGACCGTCACGGCCTGACCGGTGGGCCCGGTGGCCCCGGTGGGCCGGGCCACCGGGGGTCAGCCCCGCCCCGTCAGCCGCGACCCGGCGGGCGTGCGCCGGTACAGCACCGTCCGCCCCGACCGGGAACGGGTCACGAGACCGGCCTGGTGCAGCACCCCCAGGTGGTACGAGACCGTGGCGGCGCTCAGGAAGTGACGCGCCGCGAGCTGCGTGGTGGACGCCGGCCGCGCCAGCGCCCCGAGCAGCCCCGCCCGGGTGGGGCCGAGCAGCCTGGCCAGTTCGGCGGACGGGGGCGCCGGCGCGGCGGGCCGGTCCCGCACGGGAAAGGCCACCATCGGCGGCCGCCGCCCGCCGCGCACCGGATCCACGACCACCCCCGGCGCCCCCGACACCAGCGACGGCACCACGATCACCAGGGGAACGGCGAGGCCCACCGAGAAGCGGCTCTCGACGCGCAGCGTGCCGCCGTCCCACCGGATCCCGGGGTGCAGCGAGTTGAACAGCCCCGCGGCGCCCTGCCGGGCCAGTACGCCCGCGCACCGGTCGACCTCCGCGTCGAGCGCGGCCCTCGCGTCGGGCCAGTGCGGGGCGAAGGCGAGCTCCCAGTAGCGCCGCAGTTCCTCCGCGACCTGCCGGGCGACGTGCCCGCCGCCCCGCGCCATCGCGCGCCGCACCCCGGGCGGCAGCTCCGCTCCGGCCAGCCCGTTGCAGGGGCGGCCTTCGCGCAACGCCTCCAGTTCGCCGAGGACGCGGTCGGGCGGCGTGGCCCGCACCCGTTCCAGCTCCTCCTCGACGGTGGGCGAGGGACCGGACGGATGCGGGCTGAGGAAGTCCGGTACGTAGCCGCCCCCGTCGAGCGCCAGCTCCGACAGCAACGGCAGCCGCGCACGGCGCAGCACACGACGGGCGCGGCTCACCCACGGATCGGCTTCCGGTCCGGGGCGCAGGCCCCACGGCAGCAGCGTCGCCGAGACCTCGTGCAGCGGCGAGACCGCGAAGTGGGACCGGGCCAACCCGGCGGCGTCCACGGTGAGTTCGATCATCGCTGCCTCTGCCGCCCCTCACCCTGGTTCCTTCGAACGTGCTCGAATCGTGGCACGGAACCTCGCCGTGGCGAGCCCCCTTGGCGCAGTCTGATGGCCGACGGACGGCAGGGGCACGGAGGACACCGGAAAGCGGGGGTGTGCGTGATGCGGGCGATGCGCGGGGCCGGAAAGGCACGGGGGACGCGGAGGTCCGGAGCACGGGCGGCGGTGGCGCTGGCCGCCGCCGGCCTGCTGATGGTGGCGGGCACCTGCACGTCGTCGGCCCAGGACCGGGGCACCGCGGGGCCGGCCGGGGGGAGCGGGGGGCTCTCCGGCACCGCGGCCTGCCCCGGCCTGGAGGGCTTCAGCTGCGCCACGCTGACGGTTCCGCTCGACCACAGCGGCGCGGTGCGGGGCCGGCTGGGCCTGAAGGTCGCCATGGGGGACAACGCGGATGCCCCCAAGGGCGTCCTGCTGTTCCTCACGGGCGGCCCCGGGCAGCCGGGCGTCCCCTTCGTGGAACGGATCGCCAAGGCCATGGAGCCGGTGCTCAAGGACTACCGCCTCGTCATGATCGACCAGCGCGGCACCGGCGGCAACGCCCTGCAGTGCCCCGAACTGCAGGCGCAGATGGGGTCGTCGGACCTCACACCGCCCACCGCGGGCGCGGTGCGGGACTGCGCCGCGGCCATCGGTCGCGACCGCCGCTTCTACGCCACCGGCGACACGGTCGCCGACCTCGAACTGCTCCGCCGCGCGCTGGGCGTACCGAAGATGACCCTCGACGGTGTCTCCTACGGCACGTACACCGCCGAGCGGTACGCCCTCGCCCACCCCGGGCGTGTGGCCCGGATGGTGCTGGACTCCGTGGTGCCCCAGACGGGTTACGACCCGATGGACCTGGCCGCCATGCGGGCCGCACCGCGCGTGCTGACGGCGGCATGCGAGAGCATCGGCTGCGCCACGGACCCGGCGGCGGACCTGGCCGAGGTCGTGGACACCTACGGCAACGGCGTCGACGTGCTGGACGCGCTCACCACCTGGGAGTTCGTCGACCCGGACTACGCGGATATGATCGACGCCCTCCACCAGGCCGCCGAGGGCGACCCGGGACTGCTGAACGGCCTGATCCAGGGCGTACGGCAGGGCAGCGCGGCGACGGCGGAGGAACTCAGCCAGGGGCTCCACGCCTCGACGCTGTGCCTCGACGGACGCTACCCCTGGGGCAGGTCGGACTCCCCGGTCGCCGGCCGCCGGGACGCGCTGGAGAAGGCGGGTGCCGAACTGACCCCGGCCGACCACGGTCCCTTCGACGCCGTCACGGCGACGGGCCTCGGCTCCATGCTCAGCTGCCTCGACTGGCCCCGCACCCCGGCCCCGCCGCTGCCCGCCGCCCACCGCCGCCTCCCCGGCGTCCCGGTGCTCCTCCTCGGCGGCGACCGGGACCTGTCGACGCCCCTGGAATGGCTGTACGACCAGAAGAAGCTGACCCCGCGGGCCCAGGTCGTGGTGGTCCACGGCGCCGCCCACTCCGTGCAGAGCCGGGCCGCGAGCGACGAGGGCCGCCAGGCGGTCCACGCCTTCCTGCTCGGGCGCTGACGGCCGCGCGGGCCGCGAGGGCGCCGGGCCGCCGCGAGCGTCGCATCCGTCAATCCGGATGCGGCGCCCGGGCGGCCTGTGATCCCCTGCACCCCATGACCGAGCCGTCCCCGCGTGACCGCATCGAGCGCTACTACGCCACGGTGCCGCTGCTGTTCGCCGAAGCCGAGAGCTTCGGCTCCCTGTGCCTGTTCGTCCGCAAGGAGCCCGGCACCCCTTACTACGGCGGCCCCAACCACGCCCGCCCCGACGCGGTGGGCGGCCGCGGGGCGCCCTCCGCGGACGACATCGCCCGGGTCCGTGCCCGGCAGCGTGAACTCGACGTGCCGCAGGCCTTCGAATGGCTCGCGGAGGTCACGCCGTCACTGCGCGGGCGCATCGAGGCAGCCGGTCTCCCGGTGGCGGAACGCCCCTTGATGGTCCTCGACCCCCGCCGTCCGCTGCCGCGGCAGCCCCTTCCCGACGAGGTCACGATCCGGGAGGTGCACGCCGACGATCCCGCCCTCCCCGCCGTACTCGCCCTCCCCGGGTTGGCGTTCGCCGACGAGGGCACCGCGACCGGACGGGCGGGCCGCGTCGAACTGGCGGCGGCCGCAGAGGCACTGCGGGCGGACGCCACGGTCGCGACGACCGCACCCTCGCTCCGCGCCGGCCACAAGACGCTCATCGCCGCCTTCGCCCCCGACGGCACCCCGCTCGCCGCAGGCCACCACCATCCTGCCGACGGCACCACGGAGATCGGCGGCGTCGGTACCCTCCCCACCGCCCGCCGCCGAGGCCTCGGCGCCGCCGTGACGGCCGCCCTCGCCGCCCACGCCCGCGACCACGGCGTGCGCACCGTCTTCCTGGCCTACGCGCACCAGGCCGTCGCCCGCATCTACGCCCGCCTGGGCTTCCGTCCGGCCGGCACCACGCTGCTCATCTCCGGTCAGCCGGCCCGCGGGCAGTAGCCGGGGAGGCCGGTCAGCCGTGCGGGTGGTCCGGCGCGCCGTCGACCCGGCGGGAGCCGCGGGCGTCGTCCATCCAGCCCGGGCGCGTCCGGAGGAAGGAGAGGTCCTCGGCGGACGGGTCGGCCGCGTCGCGAAGACGTCCGCCCTCCGCGGGGGTGAGGCGGGTGTACCAGGTCGTCAGGTCGTCGCCGCCGCCGGACCAGTCGGGGTACTCGTGGAAGCGGTGGAACCAGAAGGTCCGGCAGACCGTGCAGCACAGCAGGGACTCCTGGTCGTGGTGGGACTCGTACAGCGTCCGCACCCAGGCGAGTTCGGGCCCGGCGCAGCAGTCGATGAAGCTCGGGGTCGCCACGGCGCGCGATCCTATCCCCCCAGGGACGGGCGCGTTCGGGGCGCCCGGTACCCTCTCGGCGTTCGGGCCCGTGGAGCCCGTCATCCTCGACGAAGGCGGTACCCGGCCGTGGACCTGACAGCGACGTTCCAGATGACGGGACGGGAGTACCGCAGAGCGATCCGCAGTTCGCCCGCCATCCGTGGGGTCACCGTCCTCGGCCTTCTCCTGGCCCTGCTGGGTGCGCTGTCCCTGTTCTCGGACGAGCCGAAGAAGTGGCTCCTCTTCTACGGGATCGGCATGCCGTTCTTCCTCGAGGTCGTCGCCGTCCGTCTCGCCGTCCGCAGGATCGCGCGCCAGTTCACCGAGCCGTGGACCGTCCGGCTGACGGAGCAGACCTACACGCTGCGCACGACCGTCTCGCAGGCGGAGGTCGGCTGGGACGCCTACCGCGACGCCCGGGAGCGTGCGGGGTTCTGGTACCTGCGCCAGGTGAGCGGGGCCTACGGGTTCTTCCCCAAGCGGGCCTTCGACGAGACCCAGCAGGCCGTCGTCGCCGCCTTCTTCGCCCGGCGGCTGCCGCCGGTGAAGCGGCCCTGGTACCGGCCGTTCTCCTGACGGGGCGCGGTCGGGGGGGCCGGCGTGTGCTGCCGGCCCCCGGCCGACGGTCAGGCGCGGGCGAGGAGTTCTAGGGTGTCGACGACCCGGTTGGAGAAGCCCCACTCGTTGTCGTACCAGGCCACCACCTTGACGTGGCGGCCGTCGACACGGGTGAGGGCGGCGTCGAAGATGGACGAGGCCGGGTGGCCGGTGATGTCGCTGGAGACCAGCGGCTCGGTGGCGTAGTCGAGGATGCCCTTCAGCTTGCCGTCGGCGGCGGCGCGGTAGGCGTCCAGCACCTGCTCGCGGGTGACCTCGCGGGAGACCGTGGTGTTGAGCTCCACGATCGAGCCCACCGGCACGGGCACGCGGATGGAGTCGCCCGAGAGCTTGCCGTCGAGCTTCGGCAGCACCTTGCCGATGGCCTTGGCGGCCCCGGTGGTGGTGGGCACGATGTTCACACCGGCGGCGCGGGCGCGGCGCATGTCGCGGTGCGGGCCGTCCTGGAGGTTCTGCTCCTGGGTGTAGGCGTGCACCGTGGTCATGAAGCCGTGCTCGATGCCGGCCAGGTCGTCCAGCACGGATGCGAGCGGGGCCAGGGCGTTCGTGGTGCACGAGGCGTTCGACACGATGACGTGCCGGGCAGGGTCGTACTCCTCGGTGTTGACGCCGTACGCGAGGGTGACGTCGGCGCCGTCGGAGGGGGCGCTGACCAGGACCCGCTTGGCGCCGGCGTCCAGGTGCCCGCGGGCGGCCTCCGCCGAGGTGAAGCGGCCGGTGGACTCCAGCACGACGTCGACGCCCAGCTCGGCCCACGGCAGCTTGGCCGGCTCGCGCTCGGCGAGCACCTTGATCCGGCGGCCGTCGACCACCAGCTCCGAGCCGTCCACCTCGACGGTGCGGCCGAGCCGGCCGAGCGCGCTGTCGAACTTGAGCAGGTGCGCGAGGGACTCGGGTGCCGTGAGGTCGTTCACGGCGACCACCTCGAGGTCGCTGCCGCGTTCGACGAGGGCGCGGAGGGTGTTGCGTCCGATGCGGCCGAATCCGTTGACGGCGATGCGGGTCATGGCGGGTTCCTTTCGTTGCCGCCTCCATGTTCGGCATGCCGGGGCTCCCGCGGCAGTGGCCTGAACGACAGCATGCGCAAGTATCCCGCCATACCTTTCGCCAACGATCGCAAGGATCCCGCCACCGCCCCGCCGCTCAGGCCGAGAAGGTGTTCCGGTACTCCGTGGGGGAGGTCCCGAGGATGCGGTGGAAGTGCAGCCGCAGGTTCGCGCCGGTGCCGAGGCCGACGCGGTCGGCGATCTGCTCCACGCCCAGGTCGGTACGTTCCAGCAGTTCGCGCGCCAGGTCGACCCGGGCGCGCAGCACCCATTGCATCGGCGTGTAGCCGGTGTCCTCCACGAACCGCCGTGAGAAGGTGCGCGCCGAGACCCGCGCGTTGCGGGCGAGCGCCTCCAGCGTCAGCGGTTCGGCCAGGTGCGCCAGGGCCCACTCGCGGGTGCCCGCGAAGAGGTCGCCGAGCGGCTCGGGCACGCTCCGGGGGACGTACTGGGCCTGGCCCCCGCTGCGGTACGGCGCCGCCACCAGCCGCCGCGCCACGTGGTTGGAGAGCGCGACGCCGTGGTCCCGCCGCACCAGGTGCAGGCACAGGTCGATGCCGGACGCCGCTCCGGCCGAGGTGAGCACGTCGCCCTCGTCCACGAACAGCACGTTCTCGTCCACCTTCACCAGGGGGTGCCGCTCGGCGAGGGCCTTGGTGTAGTGCCAGTGGGTCGTGGCCCGCTTGCCGTTGAGCAGGCCCGTCGCGGCCAGGGCGAACGCGCCGGTCGAGATGGCCGCGAGCCGGGTCCCGCGCTCGTGGGCCGCCATCAGCGCGCCGACGACCGCCGCGGGCGGCTCGGCGCCGGCCGGCTCCCGGTAACCGGGGATGAAGACGGTGTCGGCGTCCTCGAAGGCCTCCAGACCCTCCGCCACGTGGTACGACAGCCCGTCGCCGCCGGTCACCAGCCCGGGCGCGGCGCCGCACACCCGCACGTCGTAGGGCATGCTCGGCCGGTTCGAGAACACCTGTGCCGGGATCCCGACGTCCAGCGGCTTGGCACCCTCCAGCACGAGCACGACGACGTGATGGTTCTTCCTGCGGCTCAACGGGCCTCCTCCGGCTCTCCGCCCGGTGGCGTGGCCGACCACCACCGCAAGCATCCTGCCACCGGCCGCCCGGCGCCTCCCCGGCCCGGAGGCGGCGGTGAGCCGAACACGGGATCTACGCGCGAAGAAATTTTAACATTTCGTTGTCATGGACACTTCCCAACGGCCCGGGTCCGGGGTTACCAAGTGGTAGTCAACTCTCCGCCCAGGGAGGTTCCGTGAGACGCACCACGTCGTTGTCGGCCCTGACCACCCTGATCGTCACCCTGGCCTTCGGCCTGCTGTGGTCCACCCCGGCACACGCCGCCGGGCCCGCCTACGTCGCGCTGGGGGACTCGTACTCCGCCGGCAACGGAGCGGGCAACTACGACAGTGCCAGCGGCAGTTGCCACCGGAGTTTCAGCGCGTACCCGTACCTCTGGAAGAACGCCCACGCCCCCTCCTCCTTCGCCGACACCTCCTGCTCGGGTGCGGTGACCACGGACGTGACCAACAACCAGCTCGGCCCGCTGAACGCCTCCACCGGTCTGGTCTCCCTCACCATCGGGGGCAACGACGCGGGCTTCTCGGACGTCATGACGACCTGTGTGATCGGCTCCGACACCGACTGCGTCAACCGGGTCACCCAGGCGGAGAACTACGCCCGCAACACCCTGCCCGCCCGCCTCGACGCCACCTACAACGCGATCCGCGCCAAGGCCCCCAACGCCAAGGTCGTCGTCCTCGGCTATCCCCGCGTGTACACCCTGAACGTGCTGTGCGTCGGCCTGTCCGACACCAAGCACCGCAAGATCGACGAGGCCGCTGACGTCCTCGACGGCGTCATCGCCGCCCGGGCCGCCGCCCACGGCTTCGTCTTCGGCGACGTGCGGGGGACCTTCAACGGCCATGAACTGTGCTCCGGCGACGACTGGTTGCACTCCCTGGTGGTCTCGCCGAGCTGGGAGTCCTACCACCCCACCGCCAAGGGCCACACGAGCGGCTACTACCCCGTGCTGAACGCCAACAGCTGACCACCCACCTCCCCGCACCCGGGGGCCGGCCCGGTCCGGTCCGGCCCCTTCCGCCTCCCCGGCGACCCCGTACGGCCGTGCCCGAAGGTCCGTGCGGGGTCGCGTCATGCGGTCACCGAGAAGTGAGTCGGTCACAAAGTGGATGAGTGGCTGTACCACTCCTTGCGGTCGGGCCCTCCCTTTGCCACTCTTGGCGGGCCCGGTCCTCCGCTCCACGACCGGGTGGTTCGCGCGCCTCCCTCGTCCCCCCATCGCCATGCCGTGCTGCCCGCGTACGGCGGCTGACGACCGAACAGGATGCGGAATGTCTCTGACGCGCCGAAGAATGCTGATGGCGACCGCCGTGAGCGTGGTGACCTCCACCGTCGCCCAAGGCGGCCTCGCCGGCCTCGCGGCCGCCGCCCCCCGGACCACCGCCGACGACGGTTCCGTACCGGGCCTGTCGACCCTGGACCGTACGCTCCTGCGCGGCCCGGACCTCGGGTCCGGCTATCGCGGGATCGTCGCCGGGCCCGGCGAACCCCACCTCGTCCGCAAGGACCTGGCCAACGTCACCGCACCCACGGTGACCCGGTCGCTGATCGCCTTCGCCCAGATGTCCGACCTGCACATCGTCGACGACCAGTCACCGCTGCGCGTCGAGTGCCTGGACCGGCTCGCCGACTACGGCCCGCCGCACTACAACTCGTATCCCACCGAGTCCGCGTACCGGGCGCACGAGTTCCTGTCGACCCAGACGACCGACGCGATGTGCCGCGCCGTCCGGCAGGTCGGACGCGGGCCGCGGACCGGCGCACCGCTGGCCTTCACCGTCGTCACCGGCGACGCGGTCGACAACTGCCAGTACAACGAGACCCGTTGGTACATCGACTTGCTGGACGGCAACACCGTCACCCCCGACTCCGGCAACCTCGCCCTCGACGAGAGCGTGAGCAGCGGGCGGTTCGGCGCCGACGTCCACTACTGGCACCCGCAGGCCCGGCAGAGCCCCGCCGACAACAACGAGGTGGCCGGCTTCCCCCTGGTGACCGGTCTGCTCGCCGCCGCCCGCAGGCCCTTCACCGCGGGCGGCCTGCGCATGCCCTGGTACGCCGCCTACGGCAACCACGACGGCCTCGTGCAGGGCAACGTGGCCCCGGACGTCCTGCCGTTCGACCCGCTCAAGAGCATCGCCACCGGCTCGACGAAGATCACCCAGATCGAGGGCGTCCCCGACGTCTTCGACAACGGGCCCGCCTATTACCTCGAGCTGCTGACGGACATCATCACCGGCGACTTCACCCTCGACACCGAGAAGGTCACCGCCGACCCGGCACGACGCCTGCTGGAGCGGCGCGAGTTCGTCGCCGAGCACTTCCGCACCACCGGCACCCCCGCCGGACACGGCTTCACCTCCGGCAGCGACCGGGCGTACTACGCCATACCCTCCGGCCCCTCCGACCTCGTCCAGGTCCTCGTGCTGGACACCACCAACCCGGGCGGCGGCGCGGACGGCGCCCTCGACCAGGCGCAGTGGGAGTGGCTGGACGCGCAGCTGAGGGCGAACAGCTCCCGCTACGAGACGGACCGCGCCAACGGCACGGGTCCCGGCACCGTCGTCACCCAGCCCGGGGTCAAGGACAAGCTGATCGTCGTCTGCTGCCACCACACGCTCGACTCGATGGACAACACGGACGACGACGCGCCCTACAGCGGCGCCGACCTGCGGGACAAGCTGCTGCGCTTCCCGAACGTCGTCCTGATGGTGGACGGCCACACGCACACCAACAACATCACCGCGCACAAGCCCGCCTGGACCTCCGCGCTCAGCGCCGGATTCTGGGAGGTGAACACCGCCTCGCACATCGACTGGCCCGTGCAGTCCCGGATCGTCGAGATCGCCGAGGGCGGCGGCCACCTGTCGATCTTCACCACCATGGTCGACGCGGACGCCCCGCTGTCGTACGGCGGGGACACCGGCACCCCCGCCGCGCTCGCCTCACTGGCGCGCGAACTGGCCGCCAACGACATCCAGTCCGTCGGCCGCGGCATCGACCTGCGGCGCGGCGCGCCCACCGCCCGCAACACCCAGCTGCTGCTCCCGCTGCCCTTCGCGCTGCCCACCGGCGCCGGCACGCCCGCGCCCGACTGGCCCCTGCTGCAGCAGGGCCAGAGCGGCACCCGGGTCAGGGCCCTGCAGTACCTGCTGAACGCCCGCGGGGTGGGACTCGCCGTGGACGGCGTCTTCGGCATCACGACCGCCGCCGGTGTCCGTTCCTTCCAGACCTCGCGCGGTCTGCCCTCGAACGGCGTCGTCGGCCCCGCGACCTGGCAGCCTCTCGTCGTCGCGACGCTCAAGCAGGGCGACACCGGACCCGCGGTCTCCGCCGTGCAGTACCTGCTGAACACCCGCGGGGCGGGACTGACCGTCGACGGCGCCTTCGGCCCGGCGACGGACACCGCGGTGCGCTCCTTCCAGTCCTCCCGCGGCCTGCCCGCGGACGGCACCGTCCGGACCGGGACCTGGCTGAACCTGCTGGCCCCCTGACACGACGAGGGCGGGCGCGGAGTCCACTCCGCGCCCGCCCCTGTCGCCGTGAGCGGATCAGGCGAGCAGTTCCACCTCCGCCAGGGTCGACTCGGTGTCCAGGACCAGGCGGTACTGGGTGTAACCGCCCGGAGAGGCGACCGAGAAGGCCCGGGTCTGGCGGTCCCAGGTGAAGGACTCACCGGAGCGCTTGTCGAGGGTCTTCCAGTGCGTGCCGTCCGAGGAGCCCTGGAGGGTCCAGCCGGTGGGGGCCTTGGTACGGTCCGACGACGAGGTCAGCGTGTACTGGACGGCCTTGGTGCGTCCGTCCACCGGAAGGTCGACGGTGGTGACCGCCGCGTCGGTCGCCGAGGTGTTGTCGAACAGGGCGCCGTCGCCCTTGAGGGCGTCCGCGCGGGGCGCGGGCACCTCGTCGTCCTGGGTGATCGACACCGGCGCGGCGTTCTTTCCGGTGCCCCACGACGAGGGCTTCGGGCCCATGGCGAACTCCAGCACACCGCCCTTGGCGAGGAGCGAGTGCGGCAGCGAGGTCGACGTCCAGGAGCGGCCGTTGACCTTGAGGCCCTGCACGTACACGTTGCGCGTGCTGTTCTTGGGCGCCTTGACGACCAGGTCCTTGCCGTTCTCCAGGTGGACGGTCGCCTTGGTGAACAGCGGGGAGCCGACGGCGTACTCGCCGCTGCCCATCACCAGGGGGTAGAAGCCGAGCGCGGAGAAGAGGAACCAGGCCGACTGCTCGCCGTTGTCCTCGTCGCCGTGGTAGCCCTGCCCGATGGCGCTGCCCGTGTAGAGGCGGGAGAGCACCTCGCGGACGTTCTTCTGCGTCTCCCAGGGGCGGCCGGCCGCGTCGTACATGTACGTGACGTGGTGGGCCACCTGGTTGGAGTGCCCGTACATGCCCATCCGCACGTCCCGGGCCTCCGTCATCTCGTGGATGACGCCGCCGTAGGAGCCGACGAACTCGGGCGAGGCGGTCTCCGGGGTGGCGAAGTACTCGTCGAGCTTCTCCGCGAGACCGTCGCGGCCGCCGTACAGGTTGGCCAGGCCCCGGCTGTCCTGCGGGGCGGTGAAGGCGTAGCCCCAGCCGTTCGTCTCGGTGTAGTCGTAACCCCACACCCGCGGGTCGTACTTCGCGGAGTCCACCCGCCAGTCGCCCTTGGCGTCACGCCCCTGGAAGAAGCCCGCCTGCGGGTCGAAGAGGTTGACGTAGTCCTGGGCGCGGTTGAGGAAGTACGCGGACTCCTCCTTGTAGCGCTGCTTGCCGGTCTTCTCGTAGAGGGCCTTGCCCATCTCGGCGATGCCGTAGTCGTTGAGGTAGCCCTCCAGCGCCCACGACAGGCCCTCGTGGGTGTCGGTGCTCGTGTAGCCGAGGAAGGGGGAGGTCGCCATCCCCTTGCGGCCCACGCCCGACTGCGGCGGGACGACCGTCGCGTTCTTCACGGCCGCGTCGTACGCCGCCTCGGCGTCGAAGTTCACGCCCTTGACGTAGGCGTCGGCGAAGGCCACGTCCGAGGACGTGCCCGTCATCAGGTCCGCGTAGCCGGGGGACGACCAGCGCGAGGTCCAGCCGCCGTCCTTGTACTGCTGCACGAACCCGTCCACCATCTCACCGGCCTGACTGGGCGTCAGGAAGGAGTACGCCGGCCACGTCGTCCGGTAGGTGTCCCAGAAGCCGTTGTTGACGTAGACCTTGCCGTCCACGATCTTCGCGCCGGTGTGGGTCGGGGTGTCGGGACCGGGCATCGCGGAGAACGGGGACGCGTACTGGTACTTCGACCCCACCTTCTCGAAGCCGGAGTTGGGGTACAGGTACAGCCGGTACAGGCTGGAGTAGAGGGTCGTCAGCTGGTCCGTGGTGGCACCCTCGACCTCGACGCGGCCCAGCAGATTGTCCCACTGCTTCTGCGCCCGCTTCTTCACCGTCTCGAAGGAGGTGCCGCCCGGGATCTCCTGGCGCAGGTTGTCCTTCGCCTGGTCGATGCTGATCAGGGAGGTGGCCAGCCGCAGCGACACGGTGCGGTCCTCGCCGGCGTCGAAGCGCAGGTAGCCCTTGACGCCGCTCGACGTGCCCTCCGTGACGGGCGCGTCGAACTCGCCGTACAGGAACAGCCGGGTGGCGCCGGTGGACAGCCCGGACTTCACGTCGGAGTAGCCGGTGAAGGTGCCGGTCTCCTTGTCGAGCGTCAGGCCCGCCTGCTCGGTGACGTTGTCGAAGAGCACGCTCGCGTCGTCACCGGGGTAGGTGAACCGGAGCACGGCCGCGTGGTCGGTCGGGGCCATCTCCGTCTTCAGGCCGTTCTCGAACGTCACGCCGTAGTAGTAGGGGCGCGCCGTCTCGTTCTCGTGCCGGAAGGCCAGGGCCCGTGCGCCGCGCGCCGTGTCCGGGGTGCCGGAGGCGGCCGACGGCATCACCTGGAAGGTCTGCCGGTCGCCCATCCAGGGGCTGGGCTCGTGGCTGGCGCTGAACGCCTGGATCGTGGGCAGGTTGTCGGAGTTGTTCGCCTTGGCGTAGTCGTACAGCCAGTTGAGGGTGCCCGCGTTGGTCACCGGCGTCCAGAAGTTGAAGCCGTGCGGCACGGCCGTCGCCGGGAAGTTGTTGCCGCGCGAGAAGCTGCCGCTGGAGTTGGTCCCGCGGGTCGTCAGCGCGTAGTCCGACAGGTGCGCCTTCCGCTTCTCCTGCGCGAGCGGCTTCAGCGTCACGTCGTCCAGCCAGCCGCGGAACTTCGCCGGGCCCTTGGGGGAGTCGTACGCCACCAGGATGCGGTCGACGGTCTTGCCCGCGGCGACCGACCCGATCCGCGAGACGACGTCGTTCCACTGGTTGACGTAGAGCACCTTGGCCGCGCCCTGCCCCTGCGGGGTGAGCGCGAAGCCGTGCTCGTCGGTGGCGCCCAGACGGCTGAGGTGGGTGCCGTCGGTGAAGACCAGGTCCACCGAGACGTTGGTGGCGTCGTAGTCGCGGTCGCCGTCCGCCATCGACGGGTAGATCCGGTACGACAGCGCGGTGTCCCGGCGGACGGGGACGTCGACGTCGAAGACCTTGTTGTACGAGTACGCCCTGCCGTCGCCGGTGTGCCGGCCCGCGTAGCGCAGCGCCCGCGTACCGGTGAAGCCGGCGCCCGACTTCGCCGTCGGCGAGCCGCTCGGGCCGCGGTCGACGAGCGAGAGCATGTCCTGCGGCACCGGGTCACCGGTGAAGCCCGTGGACAGCTGCAGGTCGGCGAGCTGCGTGATGCCCGACGCGCCGTTGTTCCGGGATATGTCGATCCGGAAGTGCTGGTACTCGGCGGGCTCCGCGAGGTCGTACGACTTCGTCTGGAACCGCTCGGGGAAGGACTCGCCGGAGCGGGTGTCCAGGGTCTTCCAGTCCTTGCCGTCGGTGGAGCCCTGCAGGGTCCAGTCGCGCGGGTCGCGTTCCGCGGCGTCGTTGGCGGAGGTCAGGGCGTAGGTCACGACCTTCGCGGGGCCGTCGAGGTCGAACTCCACCCAGCCGGTGGGCTGGAAGACCAGCCACTTGGTCCCCGGCTCGGCGTCGACGAGGTTCTCCTTCACCTCGCCCGAGTCCGTGTACTCGCCGTTGGCGCGGATGTCGGTGACGTGGTCGTTGAGGTTGCCGGGGATGCCGGTGCTGTATCCACCGTCCACACCCGAGGCCCGCTTGGACCCGTCCGCCGCGGTGTCCACCGTGTTGCGCCAGTCGGGCGCCGGATCGCCCGACTCGAACGACGACGCGAAGGTGTCGACGTGCGGCCCCGGTTCGGGCACGGCGACCGCCGCCTGCTGCGTGGCCCCGGCCAGGGCGAGGGCGGTCACCAACACGACCGCCGAGGAACTCCACCTGTGCCGGGCAGCTCTCTGCTGCATATGCGCGAGCACCCTTTCTGCGCCTAGACAACGTTGTCAAGTTCGCTGTGCAAGGGCTAGTAGGGGGTCAAGGCACCGGTGGTGTCAAGGGTGTTGGTGTGACTTTCGGACCGGCGAGGGTCGCGGACACCCGCCGCGGCCCGGCGCGGCGGGTTTGATGGGGGGTAAACCGCGCGGGGTTTTTTGGTCCCCGTCTGGGGGGGTCGGGGTGGCGGCGGGTGGGGGCCCCGGCGGGCGCGGGGTGTGGGTTGGCGGCCGGGGCCCGGTGGGGACCGGGCCCCGGCGACGGCGGGCCGTCAGACCAGGTCGGGGCGCTGCCACTCCTCGCCCAGCACGTGGTGGGCCAGGAAGCCGAGCACCGTCGCGTACCACAGGCGGACGTTGTTGGGCTTGAGGATCCAGTGGCCCTCGTCGGGGAAGTACAGGAACTTCGCCGGGACCTCGAACCGCACCAGGTCGTTCCAGAGCGCCAGGCCCTCGCCGATCGGCACCCGGTAGTCCTTGTCGCCGTGGATCACCAGCATCGGCGTGGTGATCTGCGCGGCCCGCAGGTGCGGGGACTCGCGCTCGTACCGCTCGGTGCTGACCAGCGGGTCGCCCTGGCGCCGCATCCAGTACGCCGGGAAGTCGGTGACCTGCGCGAAGCTGTACATGTTCCACAGGCTCGCGTGGGTGACGATCGCCTTGAAGCGGTCGGTGCGCGTGGCGATCCAGTTCGCCATGTAGCCGCCGTACGAGCCGCCCATCATCGCGGTGCGCCCGCCGTCCAGGTCGTCCCGCAGCAGCGCGGCGTCGGTCAGCGCCATCACGTCGTCGTACGGGGCGCCGCCCCAGTGCGCCCAGCCGCGCTCGTGCATCTGCTGGCCGTAGCCGGTGGACAGCGCCGGGTCCGGCAGCAGGACCGCGTAGCCCGCGGCCGCCGCGACCCACGGGCTCCAGCGCCAGTGCCAGGCGTTCCAGCTGGTCTGCGGGCCGCCGTGCACCCACAGCAGCAGGGGCGCCGGGGTGCCGGCGCTCGCGCCGTCCGGCAGCACCAGCCAGGCCCGCAGGGCCGTCCCGTCCTCGGCGGTGGTGTGCACCTCGGTGAGGCTGCCCGGCAGGACGGTGTCCTGCCCGGGGCAGGGGAGCGTCACGGGCTGCTGTCCGGCCGTCGCGGCGTCGAGCCGCACCGGGAGCGGAGGGCTGTCCACCGCGGAGCGCAGCGCGTACACGGTGCCGCCGTCGGGGCTGACCACCACGTCCGAGTACGTACCGGACGCGGTGAGCGCGACCAGTTCGCCGCTGCCGGTGGAGAGCCGGAAGACCGGGCCGTGACCGCCCTCGTCGGCGGCGAAGTACACCACCGGGGCGCCGTCCTGACCGGGAACCGGGGAGACGACCGGGGAACCCGGCCACTGGCCGAAGTCAGGCAGCAGGTCGCGTCCGGGGTCCTGGTCGTCCGTGGCGCTCGTCAGCCACAGCGTGACGTCACCGGGGGCCTCCCAGGTGACACGCCGCCGTCGGGCGCACACCAGGTCCCGGCCGTCCGGGGTGAACGCCGGGGCGCCGAACTCCGCGTCGGGGGACTCCAGCATCCGCAGCGGCTTGCCCGTCTCGGCGTCCGCGACGACGACCACGGAGCGGACCTCGTCGGGGAGGGTGCCCACGGCCGTCGCGTACGCGACCAGCGAGCCGTCGGGGGAGAGTGCCACACCCTCGGCGAAGGCGGCCCGGCGCGCGCCGCAGTCCACGAGGGCGGGCTGCTCCGCGCCGGCGTCCGCGACGGTGAACAGGTGCGGGATGCCGGGACCCAGGTCGTGGTCCCAGTACCGCACCGGCACCGACTCGTGCAGGATCGCCGAGACCTTGGCCTTCCGGCGGGCCTCGCGCAGCCGCTCGTCGTGCTCCGCGTCGGCCGCGCCGGGCAGCAAGGAGGCCCCCAGGGCGACCCGGGAGGCGCCGGTGGCCGTCGCGTACTCGCCGATCCCGCCCGGCCTGGCCAGCAGTTGCGCCGCCTCGCCGCCGCCCGCCGGCAGGCTCCACAGCGCCGCCTCCTGCCGGTCGTCCTCGCCGTCGCCGGGGTCGGCGACCGGACGCGAGGACAGGAAGAGCAGGGTGCCGTCGGGCAGGAACCCCGGGGCGGACTCGCCGCGCCCCGAGCGGGTGAGCCGCCGCGCCGGACGCTCCCCGGCCGGGTCCACCTCCCACAGGGCACCAATGAACCGGGTACGGTCGGCGGACAGTTCCTGCACCGACGTCACCAGACGGGTCCCGTCAGGTGACAGCGCGAGCGAGGAGACGCGGGGCAGCGCGAGGAACGCCGCCAGGTCGTGGAATGCAGTGGATTCGGGCATGAGGATCATCCTGAATCCCCGGGGCGGCCCCGCACCAGTGCCCCCGGCGGCAAATCGCGGTCAAAGACGCAGGCAGCGGCGGCCCACGACGACCGTCGGCGGCGCATCGCGACCGCCGGCTCCGGGAGGCGGCCCGCCCGGTCGCCACAACCCTCGGCGAACGTCATGTGTCTTCCGGGTGACGGAACAGCGGGCGTTGCCGGCCGGACACCACCCGACCGCGGGCGATTCGACACAGGTGCGGGGGACGCCGAGGGCAACCCAGGAGACCATGGAGGTTCTTCTGTGCGTCACATCAAGAGTGCGGCCCTCACGGCCGCGGCACTCCTCACCCTCGGCGGCGGCGCGCTCCTCACGGCCCCCGCCGCACAGGCGGCGGTGCCCTTCCCCTCGATCGGGTGGCAGCAGCGCAACTGCGACTTCGACGGCAACGGGTACGACGACGTGCTGATCGGCGCCCCCGGCGCCACCGTGTCCGGGGCCAAGGGCGCCGGGTACGTCACCGTGCAGTACAGCGGGTCGGGCGGCCTCGGCACCACCAAGAGATCCGTCCTCAGCCAGAGCACCTCGGGCGTCGCGGGCGCCGCCGAGGCCGGTGACGGCTTCGGACGGGCCGTGGCCACCGGCGACCTGGACAACGACGGTTACGACGACGCGATCGTCGGCATCCCCGGCGAGGACCTGGGCACGCTCTCCGACGCCGGCGGTGCCGTCGTCTTCTGGGGCTCCCCGACCGGGCTGCACGGCGGCGACAGCTTCTGGCTGGAGGACCCCGAGCAGCCGCGGGCCGGCGCGAACTTCGGGCGGGCGATAGAAGCCGCCCGGTACTTCGCCCCGGACCCCTCGGACCCCGACGCCAACCTGCGCGACAGCATCGCCGTCCTGGAGAACGACTCCCTGCTGTTCTTCACCGCCCAGCCGGGGGCCGCCGCGCCGCGACTGCGGCAGGCGGACCGGGGAGTCCGCGCCCTCGAGCGCACGGCCCGGGACACCGGCCTCGCCCTGCGGAGCCTGAGCCACGGCAACTACAACGAGGACTCCTGGGCCGACCTGGCGATCTCCGGGGTGACCACGGGCGACCGGCCCGGGGTCGGCGTCACCCAGGTCCTGCACGGCGCACCCGGCGTCGATGACCTCGGCGACGGCGGCACCTTCGCGGGCGGACCCGCGGTCGCCTCCGGTGACTTCAACCACGACGGCCAGGACGACCTGGCCATCGGCGACACGGGCACCGGCTCGGCGCTCGGCGGATCCGTCACCGTCCACCTGGGCAGGGGCGACCTTTCCGGCCTCGACCCCACCCCGGCGCAGACATGGACCCAGGACTCGGCCGGCGTTCCCGGCGTCGCCGAAGCGGGCGACCGCTGGGGCGCCGAACTGTCCGCCGGCGACACCAACGGCGACGGCCTCCCCGACCTGACCATCGGCGCCCCCGGTGAGGACGTCGGCTCCGTCGCCGACGCCGGCGCGGTCTGGACCCTGCGCGGCGCACCGGGCGGGCTCACCGCCACGGGAGCGCGCAGCTTCGACCAGAACACCGCGGGCATCCCGGGCGCCGCGGAGGCCTCCGACCGCTGGGGCGGCCAGATCCGGCTGGTCGACGCCGACAGGGACGGCCGCTTCGGCCTCCTCGCGGCGGCCCCGGGCGAGAACACGAACGACGGCTTCGTCTGGGTCGTCCCCGCGTCGTCGTCCGGGCTGGTCGCCCAGGGCACGTGGACGTACGGCGGGGCGACCCTGGGCGGTCCCTCGGCCAACGCGCAGTTCGGCGCGGCGATCGACGAGTAGGCGGAAGCACGGGGCAGGGTGTGGCGCCGTGCCCGGCAGGACCGGGTGCGGCGCCACACGTACGTCGCAGGGCTCAGGCGGGCGCGCTCGTGTCGCCCGTGTACCGCAGATCCCGGAGCGAAACGCCGTCGTACTCCTCGACCTGCTCGGCGCCGTCGGGCGAGAATCCGGCGCGTGCGTAGAAGCGCCGTGCGCGGGTGTTGTCGGCGAGCACCCAGAACTCCAGCCGCAGGTGACCGAGTTCGGCCGCCCGGGAGCGCACCGCCGACATCAGCCGGCGCCCGGTGCCGGTGCCGATGCGGTCCGGCCGCACGTAGAGGGCGTAGAGCTCGCAGGCGACACCTCCGCCGGGCTCCCGGGGCTCCCGGGGCTCCCCGGCGCGCGGCCCGAGGGCCGCCCAGCCGGTCACGACGCCGTCCTCGGTGGCGACGAGGTTCTCCGCGCGGTTCCCGGCGGTCGTCAGCCACTTCCTGCGCAGGAACGCGTCCTCCTCGACGCTCATCGCGTCCAGGTAACTCCGCGGCACGATCCCGGCGTACGCCGCCTGCCAGCCCCTCACCCGGATCGTGGAGACGGCGTCGACGTCGTCCATGCGCATGGCCCGCACCGTGATCACGGTCGCATGGTAGCCGTGCCGCCGCGGCCCGCGCGGCGGTTAGCATCGCGGCCATGCCGATACCCGAGGAAAGCAGGCGCGCCGTGGGGGCGGACCCCGGTCGGTGGCGTGTCACCGTGGTGGACCGTCACAGCGCGGTGGGCAGGCCGCCGTACCCGTCGCGGCCGCCCGAGGGGCGACCGCTGGCGCGGCGGGACGATCTGCGGATCCAGGGGGCGACCGGGGAGATCAGCTGTGTCGACGTCTCGGGACGGACGCGCTGGACCCATGCGTGCGCCGGCCGTCCCAACGCCGCGCACATTGCGGGGGGCAGGGTGCTGGTCACCACGGACTCCCTGGAGTACACGCCCTGGGGGTTCCTCGGTCCTGCCCTGCTGCTCGACCTGGCGGACGGCACCTTGGTCGCCGAACTGCGCGGGGAGCGCGGTGCCGCGCTGCGCGGCGGACGGTTCCTGCTCGGCCTGGAGGGCTACGACTTCTTCGACACCTGGGAGCACGACCGTGACGGCGCCACCGTGGACTCCTGGCGCAGTTACGGCCATTACGTCGTCGGCACCGGCATCCGGGTCGTCGAGGCCGACCGGAGCCACCCCACCAGGAGCCGCGTGGTCCGGCTGCTGCCCGGTGGCGTGATCGAGCGCGGTCCCCGGCTCACCGACCCGGTGACGCCGCGGCCGGTGGTGCTGGAGGACGGCACGATCCTGGTGCTCGACGCAGGGGTGCTGCGTGCCGTCGACCGCCGCCTGGGCGGCAGCGTCCTCGCCGAGCTGCTGCCGATCGCCGCCGACAAGACGTCCGGCCACATCAGCTCGCTGCGCCGCGACGGCGACCGCCTCACCGCGGTCATCGCCGAACCCCGCCCGGGCCACCCCACCACGCACACCGTCCACACCTGGACCCTCGCCCTCCATCCGGGGTGACGTATCCGAGGGGCACGAATGACCGACGAAGCACAGCCGCTCGAGCTCTTCCGTTTCGACGACGAAGGACGGAGCGTCAGCGTCCGGATGGAAGGCGGTCCGCCGTCCGTCATGGGCGACGACCGGTACTGCGGGGCCGAGATCGTGGTGGAGAGCGACTTCGTCAGCGGGCGGGTGAGGCTGGTCCTCTCGCTCGAAGACCTGGACGCGTGGGGGCGCTGCCTCGACGCCCTCGCTTGTGGCCACGGCGTCGAGTGGCCGCCGGACGAACGCACGGCGTGGCTGGACATCGTCCCGGACGACCCGATGGAGGTGACGGTCCACGATGCGCCGTCCACCCAGGTTGCCGTGCGGGTACCGATCGACGTCACCGAGGACTGGCTGGAGGGGAACCGCCTGCGCCTCGACCGCGTGCGCCGGGCCTTCGGCTGAACCGCCGGGCGGCGGCGGGCCGTCGGGGACCGTTGCAGGCGATTCGATCACGCTGTTACGCTGCGTCCGCGTCCTCGATCGCCAAAGGAGGTGGGAACCGTGAGCCAGCCGACTCTCATGTGCTCCCACCCCGTTCCGAGGGCGCCGAGGATCTGAACGGGAGCGCGTCGCTTCCCGGAAGGACCTCGCGTGACCGATCTGGTCATCCGCCCCCTCGCCGCAGGCGAGGAAGCACTCTTCGAATCCCTGCCCGATCCCGGCCTTGTCGGTTTCGCCGCCTTCGGTGACACCTACGGTGGGATGGCCGCCGCCGGTGAGTACCGCCCCGAGTGGACGTGGGTGGCCTTGCGTGACGGCGTCGTCGTCGCGCGCGCCGCATGGTGGGCCGGGCCGAAGGACGACAAACCGCTCGCCTTGGACTGGTTCGACTTCACCGACGCCGGTGCGGCCGTGGAGCTGCTCCGCACCTCGCCGCTGCGTGCCGAGTACTCCCTCAAACTGCCGCCCGGCTGGCGCGACGTCGCCGCGGTCCGGGAGCAGGCCCGGGCGCGGATCGACGCGGCCGTCGCCGCGGGGCTGTCCCCGCTGGTCGAGCGCTTCCGCTACCGCTGGACGCCGGAATGCGGCGTGCCCGCGCGCCCGGGCCGCCTCGAATTCCGTCCCGAGCCGGACGACGCGGCGGTCCTCGACGTCTTCCGCCGCATCCACCAGGGCAGTCTCGATGCCCATGTGCGCCGTAACGTCGCTAGATCCGGGCTCGAAGCGGCCGCCCGGGAAGAGCTGGACTATCTGCTCTGGCTGCCGAGCCCGCGCGAGTGGTGGCGTCTGGCCTACGACTCCGCCGGGGAACTCGTCGGCCTGAGCGTGCCCGGCCGCCACTACGGGGACCCCCTCATCGGCTACATCGGCGTCGTGCCCGAGCACCGCGGTCACGGATACGCCTACGACCTGCTCGTCGAGGCCACGCACAAGCTCGCCGGCGAGGGCGTGGACCGCATCGTGGCCGGGACGGACCAGACCAACACAGCGATGGCCGCCCACTTCGCCAGGGCCGGTTACCCGATCGCTCAGGAACGCATCGACTTGATCTGGCCCTGACCCCGCTCGCCGGAAGGCGGGGTGCGGGACCCGGGTGTACGACCGGGTCCCGCGCCCCCGGGGAGCGGCGTCAGTACCCGAGCTCCTTCCTCGTGTCGTCCCAGAGCCGTTCGGCCGACGCCTGGTCGATCGCCCAGGCGGCGACGCCGGTTCCGCCCGCGGTGGGTTCGGGCTGGAGTTCCGCCGGGCGGCAGTCCTCGAAGTAGCGGCCGGTCACGCCGTCGACCAGGGGGGAGGCGGCCAGGAGCACCTGCGTGGCCGCGCCCTGCTGCGGGGTCTTCCAGCCCGGCGGGACGTCCAGCTTCCGGCCCGCCTCGTCCGTGGCGCCCACGAACCGCAGTTGCTCGTCGCTGAGGTGGCGCTGCAGGTTGGTCATGATGCCGCCCGGGTGGAGCGCGTTGGCGGTGATGCCGTCGGCCGCCCAGTGCCCGGCGAGCGCGACGGTGAAGAGGATCGCGGCCGACTTCGACTGGCCGTACGCCGTCCATGCCTCGTAGGGGCGGTGGGCGAAGTGGATGTCGTCGAAGTCGACCGGGGCCATCAGGTGCGCGGACGAGCCGACCATGACGACCCGGGCCCCACCGGCCGCGCGCAGCGCCGCGTGGAGGCCGAGCGTGAGCGCGGCGTGGCCGGTGAAGTTGACGGCGTACTGCGTCTCCCGCCCCTGCGGGGTGAGGGTGAGCTCCGGCACGGCCATCACGCCCGCGTTGTTGACGAGGATGTGCAGCGGCCCGGTCCAGTCCTCCGTGAAGGCGCGCACGCCGTCGAGGTCGGCCAGGTCGACCCGGGCGACGTGGACGTCGTCCCGCCCGGTCTCCCGGCGGATGCGGTCGGCGGCGGGGGCGGCCGCGTGCGGGTCGCGTACGGCGAGGGTCACTTCCGCACCCGCCCCGGCCAGGGCCAGGGCCGTTTCCAGCCCGATGCCCGACGCGCCGCCGGTGACGACGGCGCGCTTGCCGGAGAGGTCGACGTCGCGTACGACGTCCGCCGCGGTGGAGTGTGCCCCGAAGGGGATGCCGGTGACGAGTGACATGGGTTCTTCCTGCTTTCGGCTTCCGGCATGCGCGTGCGGGCACGCCGGGTGACGGTGCCGGCCGGATAAGAAACCAACCGGATGGTTTAAATGTAGGCCGGGAAACCCATGAATGCAACCAGCCGGTTGGTTTCATTGCTGCCGCTACGACGACCGTCGCCCGTGCCGCGAACCGCGCAGCCCCGCCCGACCTGCATCTCTTAGGCTGTCGCCATGGCTTATGACTCTGCCGCCACGCGGGCGCGCCTCATCGAGGCCGCGTACGGCGAATTCGTCGCGCACGGACTCGCCGGGGCCCGGGTCGACCGGATCGCCAAGGCCGCACCGGCCAACAAGCAGGCCATCTACGCCTACTTCGGTTCCAAGGACGAGCTCTTCGACGCCGTGCTCGAAGCCCGGCTCCGCGTGCTGGCCGACGTCGCGCCGTTCACCCCGGACGACCTGGCCGGGTACGCGGGCGCGCTCTTCGACGTCTTCAGCGACGACCCGGACCTCGTCAAGCTGACCCAGTGGAAGGCCCTCGAGCGTCCCGAGGCCTCGGCGATGGAGCGGGACAACCACCTGGGCAAGGCGCAGGCGGTCGCCGACGCCCACGGCGTCGGCCTCGAAGCGGGCATGGACGCGCTGATGGTCGCGCTGTCCGCCGCGCAGGCCTGGGTCGCCACGCCCGCGAGCATCCGCAATCCGGGGGGAGGCGACGAGACGGCCCGGCGCGACCGGCACCGCGAGGCGGTCGTGGCGGCCGTCGGCGCGATGACCGAGCGCCTCCTGCCGCCCGCCGCCGGCTGAGCACTCCCGCCGGCCGACTTCACCCGTCGGCGGTCACAGCTGCGCCTCGCAGGCCTCCAGCCTGGCGAGCAGGCTCGCCAGGGCGTCGTTCCACCGCTCGGTGCCCCGCTGTTCCTCCAGGAGGGCGCGCAGCGCACGGACCTCGTCGGCGGCGAAGGACTCGTGACCGGGGTTGTACTCGAACTGCAGGAACGCGATCCGCAGCTCGAAGTACCGGGAGGGGTCCGCGTCGTGGAGCCACCGGTTCAGGGCCAGTGCCGCGGCGCCTTCCATCCGGGCGCACCGGAGGCCGACCGACGGCTCCAGGACGAACTCGACCGTGGAAACGCCGCCGGGCGTGATGAGGCACATCCGCGCCGGGGCCGGTCCGCTCCGGACCATGCCGAACGAGGCCCCGTGCTCTCGGTCTTCCGGCGTGTCAGCCATCTCTGCTCTCGCTTCTTCCGATCCGGTGGGGGATGGGCGAGGTCCCGCGCCGGGGTGCGGCGCGGGCCCTCGCACTCATCAACAACCGGGAGCGCCGGGTCATACCCGATGCGGAGGGCGAGATCGCGGGGCCCGTGCGGGGTCAGGAGCCGGGGAGCCGTCCGGCGAGTCCGGTGACCTGCCGGCGCACCACGTCCCACGCCGCGGGGTGGAGCGCGGCGAGGTCCGTCTCCTCCAGCGAGTGCAGGGCCGCCGCGGTGCCGCCGTCGAACGGGGCACTCGCGCAGAGCACTTCGTAGCCGTCACGGACGGCGACGCGCAGACGGTGGCCGTCGTCGGCGGCGTGCACCGCGGCGGCGACGACGAGGGGCGGAGGCCCGCCCGCCTCGCCGGACTGCTTCTCGTAGGTGCTCACCAGCGGCTCCCGCCAGCGGATGCCGAGCAGGAGGTGCTGCTTGGCCACGGCCTCGGCGAGATCGGTCTCGTGGGTCCGGTCCGGCTCCAGCGTGATCGCGCGGGCGCCGAGGACGAGGGCGGCGGGCAGCAGGCAGCGCAGGGTGCTGCCGACGAGGTTGCCGCCGACGGTGGCCGTCCGCCGCACGGCGCCGGTGCCCACACCGGCTGCCGCCCGTCGCAGTACCTCCGGAACCCGGTCGTCGATCCGGTTCAGCACCACCGCCGCGCCCAGCGCCTCGCGTCCGATCGTGTTGGCCTCCGGCAGGTCGCGCAGCGACATGGCCTGCTCGGGGAAGCCGTCCCGCTGCCAGGTCGCCCACACGAGCGTCGCCCCGCCGACGGGCACCGCCCCCTGGGCCATGAACTCCTGTGCTTCGGGCACGGACGTGGGCAGATGCAGCAGCACGGCAGTCGACCCGCCTTCCGGGAGTCGGCGACCGGACGGCGCGCGTGCCGGTCGCATGATCGCTTGCGCTACGCATTCTCCCCGTACACGAGGGAGCGCGTACAGGGCTCAACTGTTCCCCTTGTGCGCCCTGCGTGCGCGAAGTGCCCCGCGTGCGCGGGGCCGAGGCGGCGCTTGCGTCCCGCGGCGGGGGTCAGGCGTCCTCGTGGCGTGCCTCGTGCCGCCAGAAGCCGGAGAAGGTGATGCGGTCCTTGGGGAGACCGGCGCGGTGCAGGTGCCGGCGTCCCTTGGTGGCGAGGCTCTGCTCGCCGACGACGAAGGCGTATCCGGTGGCGTCCACCGGGGTGTGCCCCCGCAGTTCGGCGAGTGCGACGGAGCCGGGGACCGCGTGCGGGTCGTCGCGCACGACCCAGGTGACGGCGATCCCGGCGGGCGCGTCAAGGTCGCGCCGGTCGTCGGGGGTGGGGATCTCCTGGATCAGGCGGCCCACGGTGCCGCGGGGGAGGGAGCGCAGGATGCCCGTGGCGGCGGGCATGCCGCTCTCGTCGGCCACGACGAGGACCTCGGAGGCGTCCTCGGGGCAGTCGAACATGACGCCCTGGTCGAGGAGCGCCAGCGCGTCCCCGGGCCGGGCGCCGCAGGCCCATATCGCGGCACGGCCCTCGAGTTCGCCGTCCGGGGTGCGGTGCACGACGAACTCGATGTCCATTTCCGCCGCTTCGGGACGGAACGCGGCGACGGTGTAGTTCGAGTAGTGCGGACGCTCGGCCGTGGGGATGGCGAGGTAGGGCTGCCACCAGCGTGCCCCGGAGAACTCGGGCAGCCGCAGGGCGTCCTGGTGGGGGAGCTGCATGAAGAGGCGGAACCAGTGGTCGTAGCCCATCCACGGGAAGTCGGCGAGGTCCGCGCCCCTGACGGTCACGCGGTGCAGGGAGGGGGAGACCCGCTCGGTCCTGACGACCTCGGCGCGGAACATCCTGGGGTTCTGCGGCATGAGCCGCGGGGTCTTCGCCATACAGGAAGGTTAGCCTAACTTTACCGAAGCGAGAGGGGGGTGGTCCGGGTGGAAAGTAGGTTAGGCTAACCTTAGTTTGTGAGTTCTACGGAAGAGACTGCCGCGGCCTGCGGCCTGCGCGGTCACCGGCTGGCGGCGTACGACGTGACCGTGTCGTACGACGGGGTCGACGTCGTCCATGACGCGGCGATCACCCTCCGGCCCGGTGAGGTGACCGCCCTCGTGGGCCCCAACGGCAGCGGCAAGTCGACGCTCCTGCGCACCGTGGCACGCCTGCAGCGGGCCCGCCGCGCCACGTTGACGATCGACGCGCACGACGGGACCACCGCCGACGGGCTCGCCCTGACGGCGCGTGAGTTCTCCCGCCGGGTGGCCCTGCTGACGCAGGGGCGCCCCACGCCGAGCGGGCTGACGGTGCGGGACGTCGTGGAGTTCGGCCGCTACCCCTACCGGGGCCGCTGGGGCCGCCCCGACCCGGACGGTCCGGCCGCGGTGGACCGCGCGCTGGCGCTGACCGGTGTCGCGGACCTCGCCGCCCGTGGCGCCGAGCACCTCTCCGGCGGCCAGCTCCAGCGCGTCTGGCTCGCGAGCTGCCTCGCCCAGGAGACCGGTGTGCTCCTCCTCGACGAGCCCACGACCTACCTCGACCTGCGCTACCAGGTCGAACTGCTGGACCTGATCCGGGATCTGGCCGACGACCACGGCATCGCCGTCGGCGTCGTCCTGCACGACCTGGACCAGGCGGCCGCCGTCGCCGACCGGATCGCCCTGCTGCGGGCGGGCCGGATCGTCGCCGACGGCCGCCCCGAGGACGTGCTGACACCGCAACGCCTCACCGACGCCTACGGGATACGGGTCGAGGTCGACACCGATCCCCTCACCGGCCTGCTGCGCACCCGAGCCGTCGGCCGCCACCACGCACGCAACGAAAGGCCCGTCACCACCCCATGAGACGCTCCATCGTCATCGCCGCCACCGCCGCTGCTGCCGCACTCGCCCTCGTCGGCTGCGGCACGACCGAGCCGGCCGCGGGCGGCGCGGCCAAGGACGACACCAAGGGCATCACGCTCACCGACGCGAGCGGAGCCGAGGTCAGCCTCGACGGGCCCGCCAAGAAGGTCGTCGGCACGGAGTGGAACGTCGTCGAGTCCTCGTGACGCTCGGGGTGGACCCGGTCGGCGTCGCCGACGTCAAGGGCTACGGCACCTGGGACACGGTCGTCCCGCTGAAGAACCGGCCCAAGGACATCGGCACCCGCGGCGAGCCCAGCATGGACACCATCGCCTCGCTCTCCCCGGACCTGATCGTCGCCACCACCGACCTCCCGGACGCCGCCGTCAAGCAGTTGAAGAAGATCGCCCCGGTCCTCGAGGTGCGTTCCGCCGACGCCGCCGACCCGGTCGGGCGGATGAAGGGGAACCTCGACCTCATCGCCGAGGCGACCGGGACCACCGCCAAGGCCGACGAGGCGAAGAAGGCCTACGACGCCAAGGTCGCCGAGGGGAGGAAGGCCCTCGCCGACGCGGGCCTCGCCGGCTCGAAGATCGCGTTCGCCGACGGCTACGTCGCCTCCAACCAGGTCTCCATCCGCCCCTACACCCGCGGCTCCCTCATCGGCGGCGTCAACGAGGCGCTCGGCCTGAAGAACGCCTGGAAGATCGAGGGCGACAAGGACTACGGCCTGGCCGCCACCGACGTCGAGGGTCTCACCGGCCTCGGCGACGTGCGGTTCGCCTACATCGGCAGCGACAGCGAGGGCAGCGACCCCTTCGCCGAAGACCTCGCCGGGAACTCCGTGTGGAAGTCCCTGCCGTTCGTCAAGAAGGGCGAGGTGCACCGGCTGCCCGACGGCATCTGGATGTTCGGCGGCCCGCAGTCGATGGAGTCGTACGTCGACGCCGTCGTCGGCGCCCTGACGAAGTAGCGCGCCGTGGCCGTCACCGCAACGACCCCCGCCACCCGTCCGCACGCGGTCGGCTCCCGGACGGGAGCGGCCGCGGTGACGGCCGCGCTCGTGATCCTGGTCGCCGTCCTCGCGGTCGTCGACATCACCCAGGGCACCGCGGCCGTCGGCCCTGCCGAGGTCTGGAAGGCCCTGACGGGCGGGGCCGGTCCCGGCGACGCGTCCGTCGTGATCGCCTCGCGCCTGCCCCGCATGACCGCCGGCCTGCTGGTCGGCGCCGCCCTCGGGACCGCCGGCGCGGCCCTCCAGTCCGTCAGCCGCAACGTGCTCGCCGCGCCCGACACCCTCGCCGTGAACGCCGGTTCGTACCTGGCCCTCGGCGTCCTCATGGTCACCGGGACGTCCCTGCCGCTGCTGGCCTCCTCCGGTGTGGCCTTCGTCGGCGGGCTCGCGGCCGCCGCCGTCGTCCTGTCGCTGTCGGGGCTGGGCGCCGGGACCGTGCGCCTCGTCCTGGCCGGCAGCGCGATCACCCTCGGCCTGACCTCCGTCACCGAGGGGCTGATCCTGCTCTTCCCGCAGCAGACCCACGGCCTCTACCAGTGGAGCCAGGGCAGCATCAGCCAGAACGGCTTCGACGGCGTGGTGCAGATGGCGCCGGTCGCCGTGGCCGGTGTCGCCGGACTGCTGCTGGTGGCCCGGCGCGTCGACGCCCTCGCGCTCGGCGACGACGCCGCCCGCGGCCTCGGCGTCCCCGTCCGCGGCACGCGGATCACCGTCGTGGTGTGCGCGTCGCTGCTGTCCGCCGCGGCGGTGACCCTCGCCGGGCCCATCGGCTTCGTCGGCCTGTGCGCGCCGGCCCTCGTACGGCCGCTGGCCCGGCGTCACCGGCCGCTGGTGCGCACGCGCCTCGGCCTGCCCGTCATGGGCCTGGTTGGCGCGGGCCTGGTGCTCGGCGCGGACGTCCTGCTGCGCGCGGTGGTGCCGGCGCAGACCGCCGTGGCGGTGCCCACCAGCGTCGTCACGAGCCTGGTCGGCGCGGTGTTCCTGGTCGTCATGGCGCTGCGGGCCCAGGACTCGGCAGGGGTGGGCGCGCCGGACCGGATGCGCATCCCGGGCCGTGTGACGTTCCTGGTGACCCTGGCCCTCCTCGGCGCCCTCCTCGTGGGGGTGGCCGTCGCCGGAGTGTTGCTGGGCGACACCAAGCTGCTCCTGGGCGATGTGGCGAACTGGGCGCAGGGCAGCGCCGGTCAGGCGGTCTCCTTCGTCCTGGACACCCGTGTCCCGCGGGTGCTAGCCGCACTCCTGGCGGGGGCGGCGCTCGCCCTGTCCGGCACGCTGGTGCAGGCCGTCACCCGCAACCCGCTGGCCGAGCCCGGCATCCTCGGCGTCTCGGGCGGCGCCGCGCTCGGGGCGGTGCTGTTCGTTACGACGGTCCCGGTCGCCGGGGCGTGGAGCGTGGCGGGAGCCGCGTTCGCCGGGGCGGCGGTGAGCGCGGTCCTCGTGTTCGGGCTCGCGGCGCGGGGCGGCTTCCAGCAGACCCGGCTGGTCCTCGTCGGCGTCGGCGTGTCCGCGGCCGCGACGGCCCTGATCAGCCTGCTGATCGTGCTCACCGACCCCTTCAACGCGACGAAGGCGCTCACTTGGCTGTCGGGCTCCACCTACGGGCGGACCGTGCCCGACACGCTGCCCGTGGCGGCGGCCCTCGTGCTGGGTCTGGCGGTCGCGGTGGCGCGGCGCACCGAACTCGACCTGCTGTCGGTCGACGACGACACCCCGGCCCTGCTGGGGCTGCGCCGCGGCCCGGCCCGGCTCGGGTTCCTCGTGACGAGCGTGCTGCTCACCGCGACCGCCGTGGCCGCCGCCGGCACCATCGGCTTCGTCGGGCTGGTCGCCCCGCACGCCGCCCGGGCCCTGGTGGGCCGCCGGCACGTACGGGTCGTACCGGTCGCGGTGCTCCTGGGCGCCTCGCTTGTCTGCGCCGCGGACCTCCTCGGGCGGACGGTGATCGCCCCGGCCCAACTCGGCGCGGGCCTGATGACGGCCGTCATCGGCACGCCGTACTTCCTGCACCTGCTGCTGCGCACCCGGCGCTAGTTCCGGGGCGGTTCGTGCCGCCCCGCTCGACTGCCGTGCCGGGCGCGGAAATCGCTGGGGGTCGTCCGAGCACGGTGATGGACGCCGGGGGTGGAGAAGACCCTGGAGTTCCCCGATCTGCTGCGGTTGATCGACGAACGGTCGGACGCCTTCCGCGCTGCGGTCGCCTCGGCCCCCGGTCTCGACGTGCGGGTACCGACCTGCCCGGAGTGGACGCTGTCCGATCTGGTGCGGCATCTGGGCGAGGGTCGCCGCAAGTGGGCCGTCATCGTCGCCGCAGGGCCTGCCGACGCTCCCCCGGACACATCCCAGTCGGCCGCCCGGGCCGTGCCTCGGGGCGCGAGGCCCTGCTGGACTGGTGGGCCGCATCGGCGCGGCAACTACTGGACGCGCTCGGCGAGTCCGGCCCGGGGCGCGGCTGCTGGAGTTGGTGGGGGTACGTCGCAGTCGCCGCGGGCGCCCCGCGGCCGCTGCCGGACAAGGTGGCGCTCGACGGTGTCGACGCGTTCCTGTCCACCTGCTGCGCGACGACGAGCGCCTGGCCGCACAAGCCCGCCGTCGTCGACTACCACGCGGCCGAGGGTCGTTCCTGGCGCCTCGTGCTCTCCGCCGACGGCGCGGACCGTCGCCGGGGAGCATCCGGACGCGGCCGACGCCTCCCTGCGGGGCACGGCCGGTGAGCTGGTCCTGGCCCTGTACGGCCGAGTTCCGGTGGACTCCCTGGAGGTCGGCGGCGACCGGCGGCTCTTCGATCGGCTCCTGGCCTGGGACCCGGAGGGGTAGTACCCGGGCCCGCGGCTCCGGTGGACGCCTCTGGGGGCCGCCGGTCGTCCGGCGGCCCCCAGAGGCGTCTCAGACGCGGGCCGCGGCCGTCGCGGCCGGCTCGTCCTGACGGGCGACGAGCGAGGTGACGATCTCGCCGGCCCGGATCGCGGTGGTGGACAGCAGGGTGGAGGTCAGCCCGTGCGTGTGCTCGGTGCCGCCCTGCACGTAGATGCCCGCCCGCACCTCGGGGGCGACCTCGACGCGGTGGTCGCGGCCGACGCGGAGGGCGTCGCCGTCGTCGCGCAGGCAGATCTTGGCGGACTCCCCGAGGAGCGTGCCGACGTCCTGCGAGCGGTACCCGGTGGCGTGCACGAGGACGTCCGCCTCCAGGACGTGCCGCTCGCCGGTCGGCAGGAACTCCACCGTCACGTCGAGGCCGTCGTCCGCGGCGCTCACGTCGCGGATGCGGGAGACGTTGAGGAAGCGCAGCCGTTCGCGGCCCTGCACCTTCTCGCGGTAGGAGGTCGCGTACAGGGCCTCGATGAGGTCCATGTCGACCACCGAGTAGTTGGTGCTGCGGTGGTAGTCGACGAGGGACTGCTTCACCTCGGACGGGGAGCCGAAGTAGAGGTCCACCGCCTCCGGGTCGAAGATCCGGTTGGCGAAGGGGCTGTCGTCGGCGGGCGTGTAGCCGTACTTGGCGAACACCGCGCAGATCTCCGCGTCGGGGAAGGTGCGGTGCAGGAAGTCGACCGCCTCGGCCGCGCTCTGCCCGGCGCCGAGGACGACGGCCCGGCGCACCGGGGTGCCCATCGCGGTGAGCTCGGCGACCCTGGGCAGCAGTTGGCTGTTGTGCCACACGCGGTCCGACAGCTCGGTGCCCGGCGGCAGGTGCGGTTCGAGCCCGACGGCCACGCTGATGTTGCGGGCCCGGTGGGTGACCGTCCGCGCGGGGTCCTCGGGGTCCCGGCACGTCACGTCGAGGTGGTCGACCTCGCCGTCGGCGTCGCGGACCGGTGTGACCGACAGCACTTCGCAGGAGTAGTCGACGACGTGGGCGACGCGGGCGGCGGCCCACTCGAAGTAGTCGTGGAACTCCACGCGGAGCGGGAAGAGCGTCTTCTGGTTGAGGAAGTCCACCAGCCGGCCCTGTTCGCGCAGGTAGCACAGGAAGCTGAAGTCGCTGGTCGGGTTGCGCATGGTGACCAGGTCCTTCAGGAACGAGACCTGCATCGTCGCGTCGTCGATCAGCATGCCGCGGTGCCACCCGAAACGGGGCTGCCGCTCCAGGAAGCGGGCGTTGATCCGCCGGGAGGCCGGGACTTGTGCGTTGTGCTCCTCGATGGCTATCGCCAGAGCCAGATTTGACGGACCGAAACCGATTCCCAGGATGTCGTGGATCGTGTCCGGCTCATTGAGCGGTGCTGTCACCGTTGCATCGCCTCCCTATGCGCGCCACATACTAGATAAGGTAAGCCTAACCTCGCAATAATCACTGAAGGAGAGGCAGCCCATGCGGGTCGTCATGTTCGGCTATCAGACCTGGGGACACCGGACGCTGCAGGCCCTGCTGGAGTCGGATCACGAGGTCGTCCTCGTCGTGACCCACCCCAGGAGCGAGCACGCGTACGAGAAGATCTGGGACGATTCGGTGGCGGAACTCGCCGAGAAGCACGGCGTGCCCGTGCTGCTGCGCAACCGCCCCGACGACGCCGAACTGCTGGAGGCCATCCGCGCCGCGGCACCCGACATCATCGTCGCCAACAACTGGCGCACCTGGCTGCCGCCGGAGATCTTCGACCTCCCGCCGCACGGCACCCTCAACGTGCACGACTCCCTGCTCCCCGCCTACGCGGGCTTCTCCCCGATCATCTGGGCGCTGATCAACGGCGAGGAGCGCGTCGGCGTCACCGCCCACCGCATGGACGGCGAACTGGACGCCGGCGACATCCTGCTGCAGCGCTCGGAGCCCGTCGCCCCGGACGACACCGCGACCGACCTCTTCCACCGCACCTGCGACCTGATCGCACCCCTCGTGCGCGAGTCCCTGGACCTGATCGCCTCCGGCCGCGCCGAGTGGACGCCCCAGGACCGCTCCCGCGCCAGCTTCTTCCACAAGCGCTCCGTCGAGGACAGCCGCATCGACTGGAACTGGCCCGCCGAGGACCTGGAACGGCTGGTGCGGGCGCAGTCCGACCCCTACCCCAACGCCTTCACCTACCACCGCGGCGAGCGCATCAGGATCGTCTCCGCCGCCGTCTCGCAGGCCCGCTACGGCGGCACGCCCGGCCGCATCTTCATCCGCGAGGGCGACGGCGTCGTCATCGTCGCCGGCGCGGACGCCCGCGGCGGCCACCGCAAGGGACTGCTGGTCCGCACGGTCCGCACGGACGACGGCACCGAGTACGCGGCCGGCGACTGGTTCCGCACCATGGGCGGCTACCTGACCACGCGTCCGTGACGACGGCCCTGGCCGGCCCCGGGCCGCTTCCCGCCCTGCGCGCGCTCGGGGGCCGCACCGTCGTCGTGAAGGTGGGCGGCAACGCCATGGGCGACGGCTCCCTGCTGCGCACCTTCGCGCAGGACGTCGTCCGCATCCGGGAGGCCGGGGTGCGGGTCGTGGTGGTGCACGGCGGAGGCCCTCAGATCAGCGCCCAGCTCGACCTGATCGGCATCAAGGCCCGCTTCGTCGGCGGGCTGCGGGTCACCACCCCCGAGGTCCTGGACGTCGCGCGGATGGTGCTGGCGGGCAAGGTCCAGCGGGACCTGGTGGGGCTCCTCAACGAGCACGGCCCGTACGCCGTGGGGCTCACCGGCGAGGACGCGCACACGCTGACCGCGGTGCGCCGCTACGCCGACGTCGACGGCGAGATCGTCGACATCGGCCTCGTCGGCGAGGTGACGGAGGTCAACACGGCGGCCGTGGACGTGCTCCTGGACCACGGCCACATCCCCGTCGTCTCCTCGCTCGGCCGGGGCACGGACGGCCAGATCTACAACGTCAACGCGGACGCGGCGGCCGGGGCCCTGGCCGCCGCGCTCGACGCCGAGGCGCTGGTCGTGCTCACCGACGTGCCCGGGCTGTACGCCGACTGGCCGCGCCGCGAACGGGTCCTGGACCGGCTCACCGCCGCCGAACTGGAGGCGATGCTCCCGGCGCTGGGCGGCGGCATGGTGCCCAAGATGGAGAGCTGCCTGCGGGCCGTCCGGTCGGGCGTCCGCACGGCCCGCGTGCTGGACGGCCGCGCCCCGCACGCCCTGCTGCGCGCGCTGTCCGTCGGGCCGGGCGGCGCCGGCACGACCGTCCTGCCCGGCTAGGCCGTGAGGTTCGCCGGGGTGACCCCGCGGTCGCCCGCGCCTGTCCGCCCCGGCGGCCGAAGCCGGCATCGGGTCAGTCGGTTCGTGCCAGCCAGTCGCCTTCGTCTCCCGGCTCGGGCAGGATGCGGCCTCCCTCGGCGGCGAACCGAGCCGGGCTGTCCTTGATGATCACGAGGATGTGCGACTCCGGGACGCCGGTCACCCTGCTGCCGGCGGCCGAGATGTCCTTGGCCAGCTGTGTCTTCTCCGTGTCCGCGTGGCCCGCCCGTGTGGTCGCCTCGATCAGCAGGGGGTGTGAGGGAGCCGCGTCCGTGAAGACGCTGCCTTCCGGCAGTTCGGCGAACGTCACGTGCACGAAGGAAGTGGGCGCCCCGGTGATCGACGCGTGGAGACGCGTGATCTCCGCCGCCAACTCGGCCTTCTGCCGCGCCGAGACCGTGTTCTGCGTGGTGACCACATGGTAGACAGGCATGGCCGGCTCCGATCAGCCGTGCGGACCCCGTACCAACACCGTAGGCCGCCGCGGTTCGCGCCGCAGGTCGACGGTGTCCGGCTCCCGGACCGCCTCGGCCCGCCGCGGGGCGGGCCGCCCGCCGGGTCACTCGGCGGCGACGGGGACCGCCTCGTGGTGGCGGCCCATGGGGATCACCAGCGGGGTGCCGCTCACCGGGTCGGTGGTGACCTGGCAGCGCAGGTCGAAGACGTCCTCGACGGTCTCGGCGGTGATCACCTCGGCCGGCGTGCCCTCGGCGGCGATCCGGCCCGACTTCATGGCGATGACGTGGTCGGCGTAGCGGCAGGCCTGGTTGAGGTCGTGCAGGACCATCACCACCGTGCGGTGCTCGCGGCGGTTGAGGTCGGTGACGAGGTCCAGGACGTCGATCTGGTGGGCCAGGTCCAGGTAGGTGGTCGGCTCGTCCAGCAGGAGGACGGGGGTGCCCTGGGCGACGGCCATGGCGATCCAGGCCCGCTGGCGCTGGCCGCCGGACAGCTCGTCCACGGCCCGGTCCGCGAGCTCGGTCAGGTCGGTCGCCGCCAGCGCCTCGTGGACCGCCAGCTCGTCGGCCTTGGACCACTGCCGCCACCACGTCTGGTGCGGCGAACGGCCGCGGCTGACCAGGTCGATGACGGTCAGCCCCTCCGGGGCCACCGGGGTCTGCGGCAGGATCCCCAGCCGCTGGGCGAGTTCCCTGGTCGGCACCGACCGCAGGGCGCGGCCGTCGAGTTCGACGACGCCCTGACGGGGCGCGAGCAGCCGGGCCAGCGCGCGCAGGAGGGTGGACTTGCCGCAGGCGTTGGCGCCGACGATGGCGGTGATGCGGCCGGAGGGTATGACGAGGTCGAGGTCCTCGACCACCAGCCGGTCGTCGTACGCCAGGTGCAGCCCGCGCGCCCGCAGGTCGGGGCCGGCGGCGGCGGTGGGGGCGGGGTCGGTGGTCGCCATGGGTTCAGCCTCCTGAGCCCGCGCGGTTGGCGCGGATGAGCAGCCAGAGCAGGACCGGCGCGCCGATGACGCCGGTGACGATCCCGACCGGGAGTTCCGTGCCGGGGATCGCTTCACGTGCGATGAGGTCGGATCCCAGGACGACCAGCGCGCCGGTCAGTCCCGAGGCGGCCGGCGGCGGCCACGCCGTGCCGGCCATCCGCTGGGCGATCTGCGGGGCGGCCAGCGCCACGAAGGCGACCGGTCCGGCCGCGGCCGTGCCGAAGGCGATCAGCCCGACGCCGATGAGAAGCAGGGCCAGCCGCACCGGTTGCACCGGCGTGCCGAGGCCGGCCGCCACGTCGTCGCCGAGCTGCAGGGTCCGCAGCCGGCGGCCCATGCCGAGGGCGAGCGGCACGAGCACGGCCATGGCGACCGCGAGCTGCGTGACCTGGTCCCAGGTGCGGCCGTTGAGGTTGCCCACCAGCCAGCCGAGGGCGGCCTGCGCCTCGAACCGCTCGCCGCGCGCGACCAGGTAGTCCGTGGCGCTGGTGCACATCCAGGACACGCCGATGCCGACCAGGATGATGCGGTAGCCGGTGGCGCCGCCCTTCCACGCCAGCGCGTACACCAGCAGCGCCGTGACCAGCGCCCCCAGCAGGCCGAGGCCCTGGGTGCCCAGGCCGCCGTCCCAGCCGAGCACGATGCCCGCGACCACGGCGGTCCCCGCGCCCTCGGTCAGCCCGATCATGTCGGGGCTGGCCAGCGGGTTGCGGGTCATGGTCTGGTACAGCGCGCCGGAGATGCCGAAGGCGATGCCGACGAGCAGTCCCGCGAGCGCGCGCGGCAGCCGCAACTCCCGTACGACCAGCACCGTTCCGGGGTCGCCGGCGCCGGTGAGGGCCTTGACCACGTCGGAGAACCCGATGGGGTAGTCGCCTAGGGTCACGCCCCAGCAGAAGAGCAGGAACACCGCGACGACCAGGGCGGCGCACACGGCGACCAGCCGCGGTCGGAGCACTCCGGAGACCGGTGGGGCCGCCAGCCGGAAGGGCCGGCGGCCGCGGAGGGGGGCGAGGGCGGTCATGCTCAGACCTCCGCGAGTTTGCGCCGGCGGACCAGGGCGATGAAGAACGGGCCGCCGATGAAGGCGACGAGCACTCCGGCCTGGACCTCGGTGGGCCGCGCGACGACCCGGCCGAGGATGTCGGCGGTGAGCAGCAGGCACGGGGCGAGCACCGCCGACAGCGGCAGCAGCCAGCGGTGGTCGGGGCCGATGCCCGCGTACTGGGCCAGCACCCGGGCGACGTGCGGAACCACCAGGCCGAGGAAGACCACCGGGCCGATCACGGCGACCGACGCGCCGGTCAGCAGCATCACCGCGACGACCCCCTGCAGGCGTACGAGGCCGAGCCGGCGTCCGAGGGAGGCGGCCACGTCGTCGCCCAGGGCCAGGCTGTTGAGCGCGGGGGCGGCGGCGAGCGCGAGCACCGCACCGACCGCCAGGAACGGCAGGATGCTCCGGACTACGGTGCCGTCCTGGTCGGCGAGGGTGCCCGCGGACCAGAAGCGGTAGCGGTCCAGCGCGTCGGGATCGGTGAGGACGATCGCGTTGGTCAGCGAGAACAGCAGGAAGGTGACGGTGACTCCGGCCAGCGCCAGCTTCACCGGAGTCGCGCCCGAACGGCCCGTCCGGCCGAGCAGGAAGACCAGCACGCTGGTGCCGAGCGCGCCGGCGAAGGCGAACCAGATCGTGCCGTACAGCGAGCCGAGCCCGAACAGGGCGATGGCGACGACGATCCCGAAGGACGCGCCCGCGCTGACCCCGAGGATGCCGGGGTCGGCGAGCGGGTTGCGGGTCAGGGCCTGCATGAGCGCGCCGGACAACCCCAGGGCGGCGCCCGCGGTGAGGCCGAGGACGGTGCGCGGTACGCGGACGGTCCAGACGATGTTGTCCACGAGATGGCTCGAGGGGTGACCGAAAAGCGCCCGGACGACCTGCTCCGGGGGGATGTCGACGGCACCCAGCCCGATCGACAGCACGCACAGCCCGGTCAGGGCGACGACCGGCAACACGACGAGCAGGGCTGGGCGCAGGTTTCCGCGCGCGGTCACCGGCCTGGCTCCACGGCCAGCATCCTTAGGTTAGGCACACCTTAACCCTACCGCCGCGAGCCGTGCGGTCCGCCCGATGGGGAGGTCTATCAAGTTAGGTAATGCTTACCTTATTATGGCGAGCGGTCACGGCTCGGTCGAGTCGATTCCGCACATAAGGGAAGGCACGGGCACCGGTGTCGGGTAACGAAGAACTGGCGATGGCGACAAAGGACTTCTGGCGCGAGCGGCTGATTCCGCTCGCACAGGAGACCGTTCTCCCCGTCGACTTCCCCTATCCGCAGCGTCCCGCGGGACCGGCCGCGGTCCGCTCCCGTGCTCTGCCCGGCACGGCCGCGGGTCAGGAACGGCACCTCGCGGCGTACGTCGCCCTGCTCCACCACTACGGCGGTGGGGCCACCGACCTCGTCCTCGCCCACGACGGCCTGCCGCTGCGCGTCGCCCTCAGCGCCGACACCACCTTCGCCGGGCTCACCGCGCGGGTGGCGGCCGTTGCGGAGCGGGCCCGTTCCCACCGCGCCCCGGCCACCGTCCTCGCCGCCGCCCTGGGCGCCGCGGCGACCCGCGGCGGCGGTCTGCTCTGCAACACCGGCTTCGCCGCCGGTGACTGGGCCGGCGGCCCCCTCGACCTCGAAGTGCGGGTGACGTCCGGCGAGGTCCACGCCGCGTACCACCCCGGCCTCTTCGAGGCCGCCACCGTCGACCGGATCCTCGGCCACTACGTCACCCTCCTCGCCGACGCCACCGCGCACCCCGACCGTGCCGTCGGCGACCTCGCACTGCTCGACGGGCCGGAGCGGCACCGCGTCCTCCACGAGTGGAACGACACCGACCACGACGTGCCGCTCGCCACCTGGCCCGCCATGTTCGCCGAGCAGGTCCGCACCCGGCCCGACGAGACCGCCCTGGTCTTCGAGGACGTCCGCCTCACCTACGCCGAACTCGACGCCCGCGCCAACCGGCTGGCCCACGCCCTCGTCGCCCGGGGCGCCGGCCCCGAGACGGTGGTGGCACTGGCCGTGCCGCGCTCGGCCGAGCTGATCGTCGCCGAGGTCGCGGTGCTCAAGTCCGGCGCCGCCTACCTGCCGGTCGACACCGACTACCCCGCCGACCGCGTCGCCTACATGCTCGCCGACGCCATGCCGGTGTGCCTCGTCACCACCGCCGAGGTCGCCGCCGACCTGCCCGGCGAGATGCCCACGCTGCTCCTGGACGCCCCGGACACCGTCGCCGAGCTCGCCGGGCTGCCGGCCCACGACCCCGGGTCCGGCGGCCGGCTGACGGTCGCGAACGCCGCCTACGTCATCTACACCTCCGGCTCCACCGGCCGGCCCAAGGGCGTCGTCCTCTCGCACGCCGGCGTCGCCAAGCTCGTCGCCACCCAGAGCGAGCGCTTCGGCATCGGCCCGCACAGCCGGGTGCTGCAGTTCGCCTCCCCGAGCTTCGACGTCGCCTTCTGGGACCTGTGCCTCGGCCTGCTCTCCGGCGGACGGCTCGTCGTCGTACCCTCGCAGCGGCGCGTCCCCGGCCCGCCGCTGGCCGACTACGCGAACGCCCACGGCATCACCTTCATGATCCTGCCGCCCGCGCTGCTCGCCGCCATGCCCGACGACGTGCACCTGCCCGCGGAGGCGACGCTGCTCGCCGGCACCGAGCGCGTCTCGCCCGAACTCGTCGGCCGCTACGCGCGCGGCCGCATGATGTTCAACGCCTACGGCCCGACCGAGGCGACCACCAACTCCACCCTCGGCCTGTGCGATCCCGACACCCCGGCCGGCGCCATCGTGCCCATCGGCGTGCCCGACCCCGGCACCCGCGCCTACGTCCTCGACGCCCGGCTGCGGCCGGTCCCCGCCGGTGTCGCGGGAGAGCTCTACCTCGGCGGCGCCGGGCTGGCCCGCGGCTACCTCGGGCGGCCCGACCTGACGGCCGAGCGCTTCGTCGCCGACCCCTTCGGCGAGCCGGGGGAGCGGCTGTACCGCACCGGCGACCTCGTGCGCTGGAAGTCCGACGGGCGGATGGAGTTCCTCGGCCGCGTCGACAGCCAGGTCAAGATCCGCGGCTTCCGCATCGAGCCCGGCGAGATCGAGTCCGTGCTGCGCGCCCACCCCGGCGTCGCCCAGGCCGCTGTCGTCGTCCGCGAGGACCGGCCCGGCGACCGGCGGCTGGCCGCCTACGTCGTGCCGTCGCTCGACGGCGACGCCGAGGTCGCCGAGTGGAAGGACCTGCACGAACTCCTGTACTCCGCCGCGGGTTCCGAGGGCTTCCAGGAGAACTTCGCCGGCTGGAACAGCATGTACGACGGGCTGCCCATCCCGCTCGCCGACATGCGCGAGTGGCGGACGGCCACCGTCGAGCGCATCGCCGCACTCGCGCCGCGCCGCGTCCTGGAGATCGGCGTCGGCAGCGGCCTGCTGCTGTCGCGCCTGGCCCCCGGCTGCGAGGCGTACTGGGGCACCGACGTCTCCGAGGAGGCCGTCGCCGCGCTGCGCGCCCAGATCCGTGACGTACCGGAACTCGCCGGGCGCGTCGAGCTGTCGGCGCGCCCCGCGCACGACACCACCGGGCTGCCCGAGGGCCACTTCGACGTCGTCGTCGTCAACTCCGTCGCCCAGTACTTCCCGGGCGCCGACTACCTCCAGGACATACTGCGCAAGGCCGCCGCGCTGCTCGCCCCAGGGGGTGCGATCTTCGTCGGCGACGTGCGCAACCTGCGGCTGCTGCGCACCCTGCGCGCCGCCGTGGAGAGCCGCCGCGGTGCCGGCGACGAGGGCGCCGCCGGTGACGCCGCCGACAAGGAGGCGTTGCGCGCCGCCGTCGACCGCTCGGTGGCGTGGGAGGGCGAACTCCTCGTCGACCCGGACTGGTTCGCGGGCCTCGACGGTTTCGCCGCCCAGGTGCGCGTCAAGCGCGGCGTCCACCACAACGAGCTGACCCGCTACCGCTACGACGTCGAACTGCGCCCGTCACCCGCTTCGGCGGAGCCCGACACGGGTGACGAGATCGCGTGGGCCGCCCTCGGCGGTCTCGACGCCCTGGACGCCCGGCTCGCCGCGCGTCCGGAGCGGCTTCGCGTCACCGCCGTGCCCAACGCCCGCCTCACCGAGGACCTCGACGCCCTCGCCGTCCTCGACGACAGCAGCCGCCCCGGCGCCGGCAGCGTCGATCCTGAAGCGCTGCACGAACTCGCCGCGCGGCACGGCCTGTCCGCCGCCCTGACCTGGACGGGGGACGCCGACGACGGCAGCGTCGACGCCGTCTTCACCGCCGAGGGCGCCGACCCCGGCCCGCTGTACCGGCCCGGCGGCGGCCGCCCGCTCGCCAACCGGCCCGCCCCCTTCCGCGACGTCACCGCGCTGATGCGGACGCTGCGCGCGCACGCCGCCGAATTCCTGCCGGAGTACATGGTCCCCGCGGCCCTCGTGCCCCTGGACCGGCTGCCGGTGACGCCCAGCGGCAAGCTCGACGGCGCCGCCCTGCCCGTCCCCGACTACGCCGCCCTCAGCTCGGGCCGCGCCCCGCGCGACGCCCGCGAGGAAGTGCTGTGCGCCCTGTACGCGCAGGCCCTCGGTGTGCGGACCGTCACGATCGACGACGACTTCTTCGCGCTCGGCGGCGACAGCATCGTGGCGATCCGGCTGCTCGTCCTCGCCCGCCGCGCCGGCCTGCGCCTCACCCCGCGCGACGTCTTCCGGCACCGCACCGTCGCCGCGCTCGCCGAGGTCGCCCAGGAGGGCGGCCCGGACGACGCCACCGCGGAGGAGCAGGCCGCGCCCCTGCCGTCCCTGACGGACGCCGAACTGACCGCCCTGCGCCGCGACCTCGCGGTCACCGTCGACGAGGTGCTGCCGCTCGGCCCGCTGCAGGAGGGCTTCTTCTTCCACGCCCTCGTCGACGGCGCCGACCACGACGCCTACGTCGTGCAGCAGGCCGTGGAGCTGTCCGGCCCCGTCGACGGCGCAGCCCTGCGTCGCGCCATGGAACGGCTCCTGGAGCGGCACGCCCCGCTGCGCGCCTGCTTCCGCCAGCTCCCCGACGGCCGGCCCGTCCAGGTCGTCACCGGTGGCGCCGTGCTGCCCTGGCGCGAGGTCGACCTGTCCGCGCAGGAGGACGGCGTGCGCCGCGGCCTCGCGGACGCCGTCGCCGCCGACGAACGGTCCCGGCCCTTCGACCTGGCCCGGCCGCCGCTGCTGCGCTGCGCGCTCGTCCGCCTGGGCGCGGGCCGCAGCCGTCTGTTCCTGACGTTCCATCACATCGTCGCGGACGGCTGGTCGCTGCCCGTCCTCCACCGCGAGCTGATGGCCCTCTACGCGGACGACCCGGCGCCGCTGCCCGCGGTGCCCGCGTACGCCGGCTACCTGCGCCGCATCGCCGCCGCCGACCGGGACGCCGCCCGCACCGCCTGGCGTACCGCGCTCGCCGGACTCGAAGGCCCGACGCGCCTGGTGGACACGCCCGCGGACGGCGGCCCGGTCGAGCCCACGCAGATCCGCGTGGAGCTCTCCGAGCGCGTCACGGCCCGCCTCGCGGCCCGTGCCCGCGAGCTCGGCGTCACCCTCGGCACCGTCGTGCAGGGCGCCTGGGGCCTGCTGCTGGGCCGGCTGACCGGACGGCAGGACGTCGTCTTCGGCACCACCGTCTCCGGCCGCGACGTCGCCGTCGACGGCATCGACTCGATGGTCGGCCTGTTCATCAACACCCTGCCGACCCGGCTCGCCTGGGACCCGGCCACCGGCCTCGGTACGCTGCTGCGCCGCCTCCAGGACGAGCAGAGCGGCCTGCTCGACCACCAGCACCTCGGCCTCGCCGAGATCCAGCGGGCCGCCGGGCACGCGGGCGGCGGCGAACTCTTCGACACCCTCGTCGTCTTCGAGAACTACCCCGCCGAGACCGGCCTCACCGACCCCTCGGGCACCGTGCGCGTCAGCGGCCACGCCTTCCACGACACCGTGCACTATCCCCTCGCGCTCATCGTGAAGCCCGGCCGCCGCATGGACCTGCGGCTCAAGCACCACGCGCGCCGGATCGACGCCGAGGCCGTCCGCGCCCTCGGCGACCGGCTCACGCTGCTGCTGGAGGCCATCGCCGACGACCCCGGCCGCCCGGCCGGCTCCGTCGACCTGCTCACCCCGCGCGAGCACGCCACCGCCCACCTCGACGGCGCCGTCCGCGACGTCCCGGCAACGACGCTGCCCGCCGCCATCGCCGCGCAGACCGCCCGTACCCCCGGCGCGACCGCCGTCGTGTACGGCGACACCACCCTGACGTACGCCGAACTCGACGCGCGCGCCGAGGCGCTGGCCGCGCGACTGCGCGCCCGCGGCGCCGGACCCGAGGGCTTCGTCGCCGTCGCCGTCCCGCGCTCGGCGGAACTGATGGTGGCGCTGCTCGGCGTCCTCAAGTCCGGCGCGGCCTACCTGCCCGTCGACCTGGACTACCCGGCCGAGCGCGTCGCGTACATGCTCGCCGACTCCCGCGCCACCACCGTCGTCACCACGGCGGCCGACGCCCCGCGACTGCCCGCCGTGGAGGGGCTGACGCCGCTGCTCGTCGACGCCCCCGCCGAAGATGTCCAGGGGAACGGTGCGGGCGCGGCGGCCCGGCCCGACGACCCGGCGTACCTGATCTACACCTCCGGCTCCACCGGCCGCCCCAAGGGCGTCGTCGTCACCCACCGCGCCGTCGTCAACCGCCTCGCGTGGACGCAGGGCGAGTACGGCCTGACGGCCGACGACCGCGTCCTGCAGAAGACCCCGTCCAGCTTCGACGTCAGCGTGTGGGAGTTCTTCTGGCCGCTGTGCGAGGGCGCCGCCGTCGTCCTCGCCCGGCCCGACGGGCACCGCGACCCGGCCTACCTCGCCGGGCTCGTCCGCGAACAGGGCGTCACCACCCTGCACTTCGTGCCCTCCATGCTGGAGGCGTTCCTCAGCACGCCGGAGGTGACCGCCGACGCCTCGTGGGCGGCGAGCCTGCGCCGCGTGCTCAGCAGCGGCGAGGCCCTGCCCGGCGCCGCCGCCGCGCGCTGGCAGGCGCTCACCGGAGTGCCGCTGCACAACCTCTACGGGCCCACCGAGGCCGCCGTCGACGTCACCCACCACGCCTTCGACGGCGCCCCGGACACCACCGTGCCCATCGGCCGCCCGGTGTGGAACACGGGCCTGCGCGTGCTGGACGCCTGCCTGCGCCCGGTGCCGGACGGCGTGCCCGGCGAGCTCTACCTGACCGGTGTGCAGCTGGCCCGCGGCTACCACGGCCGCTCCGCGCTCACCGCCGAGCGCTTCGTGGCCGACCCGTACGGCGCCCCCGGCGAGCGGATGTACCGCACCGGCGACCTCGTGCGTCGCCGCTGGGGGTCCCCCCGGCCGGAGGCTGGGGGAGGGGTCGTGGAGTACCTGGGCCGCACCGACCGCCAGGTCAAGCTGCGCGGCAACCGCATCGAGCCCGGCGAGACCGAGGCCGCCCTCGTACGGCTCCCGGAGGTCGCGCAGGCCGCGGTGACGGTGCGCGAGCAGCGCCTCGCCGCGTACGTCGTCCCGACGCGCGACTCCCGCCCGGACACCGCCGCCCTGCGCGCCGCCGTGGCCGAGCTGCTGCCCGCGCCGCTCGTCCCGGACGCCTTCGTCGTGCTGGACGCGCTGCCGCTGACCCCCAGCGGCAAGCTGGACCGGGCCGCGCTGCCCGCGCCCGAGGCCGAGCGCGCCCCCGCCCGGGCTCCGCGCACCGACCGCGAGCGGACGCTGACGGAGGTCTTCGCGGCCGTCCTCGGCCTGCCGGACGCCGGCCCCGACGACGACTTCTTCCTCCTCGGCGGCGACAGCATCAGCTCCATAGGCGTCGCCAGCCGCGCCCGCGCCGCCGGTCTCGAACTGACCCCGCGCGACGTCTTCGAGCACCGCACCCCCGCCGCCCTCGCCCTGGCCGCCCGCACCGGCGCCGCCGCCGCGGAGCGCACCGGGCCCGTCCGCCCCGAGCTGACCCCCGGGGAGACCGAGCGCGTCCACCGCACCGCCGGGGGAGCGGTCGCCGAGATCTGGCCGCTCGCCCCGCTCCAGGAAGGGCTGTTCTTCCACTCCGCCTACGACGACGGAGCGCTGGACGTCTACACCGTCCACGAGACCTTCGACTTCGCCGAGCGCCTGGACGAGGGCCGGCTGCGCGCCGCCGCCCGCACCCTGCTCGACCGCAACCCGGGGCTCCGCGCCGGGTTCACCAGCGACGGGCTGCGCCAGCCGGTGCAGTTCATCGTCGCCGAGCCCGAAGTGCCGCTGGAGACGGTCGACCTGTCGGCGCTGCCCGCCGCCGAGCAGGAGGCGCGGCTGCGCGTCCTGATGGACGAGGAGCGCACCCGCCGCTTCGACCTGTCCGCGCCGCCCCTGTTCCGCATGCTGCTCGTACGCCGCGGCGCGGAGCTCGGCGACCGCCTCGTCATCGGACGCCACCTGATCCTGTGGGACGGCTGGTCCGCCTGGCTCTTCCTCGACCAGCTCTTCGCCCTCTACGCGACCGGCGGGGACGCCACCGGCCTGCCGCGCCCCGGCTCGTACGGGGACTACCTGGCCTGGCTCGGCACCCAGGACGACGCCGCCGCGACCGCCGCCTGGCGCGCCGCGCTGGCCGGCCTGGAGGAGCCCACCCTGCTCGTCCCGGCGGTCGCCGACGCGGGCCTGGAACCCGTCATCCCCGAGCAGCTGGACGCGCTGCTCCCCGCGGAGCTCGGCGACTCGCTGCGCGAGCGGGCCCGCGCCCACGGCCTCACCCTCAACACGGTGCTCAACGCCGCCTGGGGCCTGACCCTGGCCTCCGCGACCGGCCGCACCGACGTGGTCTTCGGAACCACCGTCGCGGGCCGGCCGACGGAGGTGCCGGACGTGGAGAACGTCATCGGCATGTTCCTCAACACGGTGCCCGCCCGCGTCGCCCTCGACCCGGCGGAGCCCGTCCTCGACCTGCTGCGGCGCATCCAGGGCGAGCGCCTGGAGCTCATGCCGTACGAGTACCTGGGTCTGGGTGTGCTGCAGGCCGAGACCGGTCACCGGCGGCTGTTCGACACCCTCTTCGTGCTGCGCAACAACGACACCGAGGACCGGCTGGAGCGTCTGCGCGCCGAGCACGGCGCCACCGCCGTCGCCAACGTCGACGCCACGCACTACCCCGTCAACCTGATCGTGACGCCGGGGCAGCGCGTTCTCGTCACCCTCGCGCACCGCCCCGACGTCGTCCCGCACGAGGCCGCCCGCGCGCTGCTGGACCGCTTCACCCTCCTGCTGGAGGGCATGGCGCAGGACCTGACGGCTCCCGTAGGCCGCCTCGACCCGCTGCTGCCCGCCGAACACGCCGCCCTGGAGCGGGAGTGGGCCGGCAGCCGGGTCCCGGAACCCACCGAGACCATCGCCGACCTCCTTGCCGCGCAGACCGCCCGCACCCCGGACGCCACCGCCCTCGTCTTCGGCGAACGCACCCTCACCTACGCCGAACTCGACGCCGCCGTGAACCGCACGGCCCGGCTGCTGCTGGCCCGCGGCGCGGGCCCGGAAAAGGTCGTCGCGCTCGGCCTGCCCCGCTCCGCGGCGATGGTCGTGGCCCTCTTCGCGGTGCTGCGGACCGGCTCCGCCTACCTGCCGCTGGAGCTGGACCACCCGGCCGACCGGCTCTCCCTGATGCTGGAGGACGCCCGGCCGCTGCTGCTCCTGACCAACGCCGCCGTCTCCGCCACCCTGGACGCCGGCACCCCGCGCGTCCTGCTCGACGACCCGGCCGTCGCCGCCGAGCTGGCGGAGCTGTCCGACGCCCCGGTCGTGGCGGGCTTCAGCCTGGAGCACCCCGCGTACGTCATCTACACCTCAGGCTCCACCGGCCGCCCCAAGGGCGTCGTCACCCCCTACCGGGGCCTGACGAACATGCAGCTCAACCACCAGAAGGAGATCTTCGCCCCGGCGATCGCCGCGGCGGGCGGCCGGCGGCTGCGCGTCGCGCACACCGTCTCCTTCGCCTTCGACATGTCGTGGGAGGAGCTGCTGTGGCTCGTCGAGGGCCACGAAGTGCACGTCTGCGACGAGGAGTTGCGGCGTGACGCCCACGCCCTGACCGCCTACTGCGAGCGGCACCGCATCGACGTCGTCAACGTCACCCCGACCTACGCCCGGCTGCTCATCGAGGAGGGGCTGCTCGAAGGGCACGTCCCGCCGCTGGTGCTGCTCGGCGGCGAAGCCGTCCCCGAGACGGTCTGGACGCGGCTGCGCGACACCGAGGGGAGTTACGGCTACAACCTGTACGGCCCCACCGAGTACACCATCAACACCCTCGGCGGCGGCACGCACGACAGCGCCACGCCCACCGTCGGCCGCCCCATCCGCGGCACCCGCGCCCACATCCTCGACGCCTGGCTGCGCCCGGTGCCCGACGGCGTCCCCGGCGAGCTGTACATCGCGGGCATCGGCCTGGCCCGCGGCTACCTGGACCGGCCCGGCCTGACCGCCGAGCGGTTCGTCGCCGACCCCTTCGGCGAGCCCGGCGAGCGGATGTACCGCACCGGCGACCTGGTGCGGCGGGGTCCGGAGGGAAATCTCGACTTCCTCGGGCGCACCGACGACCAGGTCAAGATCCGCGGCTACCGCGTCGAGCCCGGCGAGATCGAGACCGCCCTCAGCCGCCACCCGCGCGTCTCGCAGGCCGCCGTCGTCGTCCGCGACGACCGGCTGATCGGCTACGTCGTCCCCGCCCCCGCCGACGCCACCGAACGCGAGTCCACCGAGCGCGCCCAGGTCGGCGAGTGGCAGGAGATCTACTCCGACGAGTACGAGGAGATCTCCACCGCCGTCTTCACCGAGGAGTACGCGGGCTGGGACAGCTCCTACGACGGGCAGCCCATCCCCTTCGAGGACATGCACGAGTGGCGCGAGGCCACCCTCGCCCGCATCCGCGAACTGCGCCCGCGCCGCATCCTGGAGATCGGCGTCGGCTCCGGCCTGCTGCTGTCGCGGCTGGCCCCGGACGCCGAGGCGTACTGGGCCACCGACTTCGCCGCCCCCGTCATCCGCAAGATCGGCGAGGAGCTGCGGCGCGACCCGGAGCTCGCCGCCAAGGTCGAGCTGCGCTGCCGTCCCGCCGACGACCTGGAGGGGCTGCCCACCGGGTACTTCGACACGATCGTCATCAACTCCGTCATCCAGTACTTCCCCAGCGTGGCCTACCTGGAGTCGGTCGTGCGCGGCGCCATGGAGCTGCTCGCCCCCGACGGCGCGCTCTTCGTCGGCGACGTCCGCAACCTGCGGCTCGCCCGCACCTTCCACACCGAGATCCAGCGCGCCCGGGGCACCGACGGAGCGGAGTTCGAGCGGGCCGTGGAACGCGGCCTGCGCCTGGAGAAGGAACTCCTGGTCGACCCCGACTTCTTCGCGCACCTCGGCTACGGCCTCGACCTGCGCACCAAGCGCGGACGTCACCACAACGAGCTGACCCGGCACCGCTACGACGCCGTGCTCTACCGCGGCGAGGCCTGCGAGCGGCTGGGCGAGGAGTCCGTGGCGGTGTGGTCGCCCGGTCTTCCCGAGCTGCTGCGCGAGGAGCGGCCCGAGCGGCTGCGCGTCACCGGCGTGCCGGACGGCCGTGTCCGCCCGGACGGCGTCGACCCGGAGACCCTGCACGACCTGGCCGCCGGGCTCGGCTGCCGCGTGCTCACGACGTGGGGCGCCGAAGCCGGCACCTACGAGGCCGTCTTCGTCCCGGCCGGCACCACCGGCACGACCGCCGGGCTGTACCGGCCGGGCGGCGGCAGCGCCCCGTACGCCAACGACCCGGCGGCGGGCCGCGACGCGAGCGCCCTGGTCCGCGTGCTGCGCGAGGACCTGAAGCGCGAACTGCCCGAGTACATGGTCCCGGCCGCCTTCGTCACCCTCGACCGGCTGCCGATGAACGCCAACGGCAAGCTCGACGTGCGGGCGCTGCCCGACGCCGAACCGGCCGTGGCCCTCGGCGGCGGACGCGGACCGCGCACCCCGCAGGAAGAGGTGCTGTGCCGCCTCTTCGCCGAGGTGCTGGCCCTGCCGTCGGTGGGCGCCGAGGACGACTTCTTCGACCTGGGCGGCCATTCGCTGCTCGCCACCCGCCTGGTCAGCCGGGCCCGCACCGAGCTCGGCGCCGAACTCGCCATCCGCGACCTCTTCGAGGCCCCGACGCCCGCCCAGCTCGCGCAGCGCGCCGACGCCGGTCGGCCCGCCCGCCCCGCGCTCACCGCGGCCGCCGAACGGCCCGCCCTCGTCCCGCTCTCCGCCGCGCAGCGCCGCCTGTGGCTGGTGGAACGCCTCACCGGCGGCGGCGCCGCGTACAACTTCCCGCTCGTCTTCCGGCTGCGCGGCGCCCTGGACACCGACGCCCTGCGCCAGGCACTGGCCGACGTCGCGGGCCGCCACGAGGCGCTGCGCACCCTGATCGGCGAACAGGACGGCGAGCCCTACCAGCGGATCGTCCCCGCGGGCGCAGCCCTGCCCGAGTTCACCGTCGCCGAGTGCGCCGGGTCCGAACTCCCGGGGCTGATCGAGGCCGCGCAGCGCCGCCCCTTCGACCTGACGGAACACCTGCCGCTGCGCTGCGAGGTGTTCCGGGTCGGCGCCGACGACCACGTGGTGGCCGTCGTGCTGCACCACATCACCACCGACGAGTGGTCCGACCGCCCCTTCATGGCGGACCTCACCGCCGCCTACACCGCCCGCGCCGCGGGCTCCGCCCCGGCCTGGCAACCGCTGCCCGTCCAGTACGCGGACTACACCCTGTGGCAGGAGCGCCTGCTCGGCACCGTCGGTGACACGCAGCTCGCCTACTGGACCGAGCGGTTGCGCGACCTGCCCGAGGAGCTGACGCTGCCGCTCGACCGGCCGCGTCCCGCCGCGCCCACCGGCGCCGGCACGATCGTGCGCGGTCAGGTGCCCGTGGAGCTGGGCCGGGAACTGCGGGAGCTGTCCACCGCGACCGGCACCAGCATGTTCATGCTGTTCCAGGCCGCCACCGCCGCGCTGCTGCACCGGCTCGGCGCGGGCGAGGACGTCCCGCTCGGCGCGCCCATCGCCGACCGCACCGACAGCGGCCTCGACGACCTCGTCGGCTTCTTCGTCAACACCCTCGTGCTGCGCACCGACCTGTCCGGCAACGCACTGACGTTCCGTCAATTGCTGGGCCGGGTGCGCGAGTCGGCCCTGGAGGCCTTCGAGCACCAGGACATGCCCTTCGACCGGGTCGTGGAGGCGGTGAACCCGCCGCGCGCGGCGGGCCGCAACCCGCTGTTCCAGGTGATGCTGGGCTACCACCATCGGCCGGACGGCGACCCCGACGTCTTCGGGCTGCCCACCGAGTGGTTCGACATGGACACCGGCACGGCCAAGTTCGACCTCGACTTCACCTTCGTCGACCACGGCGAGGCACGCCCGCTGGCACTGCTGCTGGAGTACGCGACCGACCTGGCCGACGAGGCCACCGCCGCGCTGCTCGTCGCCCGGATGGTCCTGCTGCTGCGGCAGGCCGCGGCCCACCCGGACCTCCCGCTGGCGGAGTTCGACCTGCTCACGTCCGCCGAGCACGAGGCCGCCGCCGTCGCCTGGAACGACACCGCCCGGCACGGCGCGGAGACCCGAGCGGTGCCCGAGATCCTCGCCGACACCGTCCGGGCCCACCCGGAGCGGACGGCCCTGGTGACCGCCTCCGGCACGCTGACCTTCGCCGAACTGGGCGTCCGCGTCGACTCCGTCGCCGCCCTGGTCCGTGCGCACGGCGCGGCCGAGGGCGCGGTGGTGGCCCTCGCGCTGCCGCGGCACGCCATGGTCCCGGCGATCCTCGGCGCGCTCGCCTCGGGCGCCGCCTATCTTCCGCTCGACCCCGCCCTGCCCGCCGACCGGCTGGAGTTCATGCTCCGCGACGCAGGCCCGGTCTGCCTGCTCACCACCGCCGACCTCGCCGAACGCCTCCCGGCCGCACCGGGCGTCGCACGGCTGCTGCTCGACGGGCCGCTGCCCGAGGCCGCGTTCGTACGCCCGGCCGGGTACCCGGCGCTGGGGGCCGCGTACACCATCTACACCTCCGGCTCCACCGGAACCCCCAAGGGCGTCGTCGGCACCCACCGGGGCCTGTCCAACCTCTTCGGCGCGCACCTGCGCGACATGGTCGAACCGGCGGTCCGCGCCACCGGCCGCGCGGTCCTGAAGGCCGCGCACACCGCCTCGTTCAGCTTCGACGCCTCCTGGGACCCGCTGCTGTGGCTGCTGGCGGGCCACGAACTGCACGTCGTGGACGAGACGACGATGAAGGAGCCGGCCGCGCTCCTCGCGCACCTGGCGGAGACCGGCGCCGACTACGTCGACCTCACCCCGACCTACCTGGGCGAGCTGACCCACCACGGCTTCCTCGCCCCGGGCGGCTACGCGCCCGCCGTCCTCACCGTCGGCGGCGAGGCCACCCCGCCCGCCCTGTGGCAGCGGCTGTCCGGGCTCCCCGGCACCCAGGTGCACGACCTGTACGGGCCCACCGAGGCATCCGTCGACGCCTACGGACGCCACAGCGGCGCCCCGGAGTGGGCGGCGCCGCTGGACAACACCCGCGCGTACGTCCTCGACGAGCGGCTGCGCCCGGCACCGCTCGGCGTGCCCGGCGAGCTCTACCTCGCCGGAGCGGGCCTGGCCCGCGGCTACCTCGGCCGGCCGGGCCTGACGGCCGAGCGGTTCGTCGCCGACCCGTACGGCACGCCCGGCGAGCGCATGTACCGCACGGGCGACCTGGCGCGGCGCCGTTGGGGGTCCCCCCGGCCGGAGGCTGGGGGAGGGACGCTGGAGTACCTGGGGCGCGCCGACGACCAGGTCAAGATCCGCGGCTTCCGCGTGGAGCCCGGCGAGATCGAGTCCGTCCTCACCGCCGATCCCGGTGTGTCGGCGGCCGCCGTCGTCGTCCGCGAGGACACCCCGGGCGTGCCGCGCCTCGTCGCGTACGTCGTCCCCGCCCCCGGTCAGGAGCCCGACCCGGCCGCGCTGCGCGCCCGTGCCGCCGCCGCGCTGCCCGAGCACATGGTGCCCGCGGCGTTCGTCGCACTCGCGGTCCTGCCGCGCACCGTCAACGGCAAGCTGGACCGGGCCGCGCTGCCCGCGCCCGACCTGTCGTCGGCGGTCGGCGGCCGCCTGCCCCGCACCCCGCGCGAAGAGGTGCTCGCCGAGCAGTTCGCCGCCGTGCTGGGCCTGGAACGGGTCGGCATCGATGACGACTTCTTCGTCCTCGGCGGTCACTCGCTGCTCGCGATGCGCCTGATCAGCCGGATCCGTACCGCGCTCGGCGCCGAGGTGACGCTGCGCGCCGTCTTCGACGCTCCCACCGTCGCCCGGCTCGCCGCTCTGCTGGACGGTCCCGGCGCGCAGGAGCGTCCGGCCCTGACCGCGGGCCGCGTCCTGCCCGAGCGGCTGCCGCTCTCCTCGGCCCAGCGCCGGCTGTGGCTGCTGCACCAGGTCGACGCCGCCGATCCCTCGTACAACCTCCCGGCCGCCTGGCGTCTGACCGGCGCCCTCGACCGCGCCGCGCTGGAGGCGGCGCTGAACGACCTCGTCGCCCGCCACACCACCTTGCGCACGGTCTTCCCGGCCGTGGACGGCGTGCCCCACCAGCACGTCCTGGCCCCGGAGCAGGCGCGCGTGACACTGGGCACCGCCGCCCCCGACGAGCTGCCCCGGATCGCCGCGCGGCCGTTCGACCTGGAGCGCGAACTCCCGCTGCGCGCCGCCCTGTCCGCGACCGGGCCTGACGAGCACGTGCTGCTGCTCGTGCTGCACCACATCGCCACCGACGAGTGGTCCGACCGGGCCCTGCTCGCCGACCTCGGCACCGCCTACGCCGCGCGCACCGCGGGCCACGCCCCCGACTGGGCGCCGCTGCGGGTGAGTTACGCCGACTACACGCTCTGGCAGCGCGAGCTGCTGGAGCACTCCGGCGACGACCTGCTCGACTACTGGACGGAGACCCTGCGCGGCCTCCCCGAGGAACTCGCGCTGCCCACCGACCGGCCGCGCCCCCAGGAGTCCTCGCACACCGGCGGCACCGTGGGCTTCACGGTCCGGCCCGAGCTGGAACGCGCCCTGCGCGCGCTCGCCCGCCGCGAGGGCGCCAGCATGTTCATGGTCTCCCAGGCCGCCGTCGCCGCGCTGCTGCACCGGCTCGGCGCGGGCGAGGACATCCCGCTCGGCGCGCCCGTCTCCGGACGCGCGGACGAGCGCCTGGAGGACCTCGTCGGCTTCTTCGTCAACTCCCTCGTGCTGCGCACCGACCTGTCCGGCGAGCCCGGCTTCGCGGAGCTGCTGCGCCGCGTCCGGTCGGCCGACCTGGCCGCGTACGAACACCAGGACCTGCCCTTCGAGCGGCTGGTCGAGGTCCTCAACCCGGGCCGCTCCCTGGCCCGGCACCCGCTCTTCCAGGTGATGGTCGTCCATCTCGCCGAGCGCGCCGGCGCCCCCGTGCTGCCGGGTCTCACCGCTCGCCCGGAGCCGGTCGGCCAGGACACCGCCAAGTTCGACCTGAGCTTCGACTTCGTCGAGCAGGGCGAGGGCAACGGCATCCAGGGCTGGATCGAGTACAGCGCCGACCTCTTCGACCGGCCGACCGCCGAACTCCTCGCCCGCCGCATGGAACACCTGCTGGAGCAGGCCGCCGCCGCACCCGAGCGGCCCGTCGGGCACCTGGACGTACTGGAGGACGACGAACGCGCCCGCGTCCTGGGGGAGTGGAACGCCACCGGCCACGCCGTGCCCGGCCTCACCCTCCCCGAGCTGTTCCGCGCCCAGGCCGCGGCGACCCCGGACGCCACGGCGCTGCTGGTGGAGGACGCCCCCGTCGGTTACGCGGAGCTGGACGCCCGCGTCGAACGCCTCGCCCACGTCCTCGCGGGCGCGGGCGTCGGCCCGGAGTCCACGGTGGCCGTCGCGCTGCCGCGCTCGGCGGCCCTGGTCGTCACCCTGCTCGCCGTCCACCGCGCGGGCGGCGCCTACCTGCCGCTGGACACCGACTACCCGGCGGAGCGGCTGGCGTTCATGCTCGCCGACGCCCGTCCCGTATGCGTGGTGACCACCGACGGTGTCGACCTGCCGGGCACCGGCGCGCCGCGCCTCCTGGTCGACGCCTACGGCACCCCGGCGGCGGACGCCGCCACCGGCCCGCTCCCGCAGGCGTACGACCCGCGCCGGCCCGCCTACGTCATCTACACCTCCGGCTCGACCGGCCGCCCCAAGGGCGTCGTCGTACCGCAGGAGGGCATCGTCAACCGCCTGCTGTGGATGCAGGACACCTACGGCCTGACCGCCGCCGACCGCGTGCTGCAGAAGACGCCGTCGAGCTTCGACGTGTCGGTCTGGGAGTTCTTCTGGCCGCTGATCACCGGCGCGACGCTCGTCGTGGCCCGCCCCGAGGGCCACAAGGACCCGGCCTACCTCGCCGGGCTGATCAAGGACAGCGGCGTCACCACGGCGCACTTCGTGCCGTCGATGCTGCGCGCCTTCCTCGACGAGCCGGCCGCGGCCGGCTGCACCGGACTGCGCCGAGTGATCTGCAGCGGCGAGGCGCTGCCCGCCCCGCTCGCCGCCCGCTTCCACGAGGTGCTGGGCACGGCCGGGCTGCACAACCTGTACGGCCCCACGGAGGCGTCCGTCGACGTCGCCGCCCACCACGTCACGCCGGGGGCCGGCACCGTCCCGATCGGCCGCCCGGTGTGGAACACCCGCACCCATGTGCTGGACGCCTCGCTGCGCCCGGTTCCCCCGGGCGTGCCGGGTGAGCTGTACCTCGCGGGCGTCCAGCTGGCGCGCGGCTACCTCGGCCGGGCCGGGCTGACCGCCGAGCGGTTCGTCGCCGACCCGTACGGTGAGCCCGGGAGCCGGATGTACCGCACCGGCGACCTGGCCCGCTGGACGCGCGACGGAGAGCTGGACTACCTGGGCCGCGTCGACGACCAGGTCAAGCTGCGCGGTTTCCGCGTCGAACCGGGTGAGATCGAGGGAGTGCTGACCGGTCATCCCGCGGTCGCCTCGGCCACCGTCCTGCTGCGCGACGAGCGCCTGGTGGCGTACGTCGTCCCCGCCCCGGGACAGGACGCCGACACGGCGGCGCTGCGAGCCCACGCGGCCGCCGCGCTGCCGGAGCACATGGTGCCCGCCGCCTTCGTCGTCCTGGACGTCCTCCCGCTCACGCCGAACGGCAAGCTCGACCGCGCGGCGCTGCCCGCGCCGGACTTCGCCGCCCAGGTCACCGCGACCGCGCCCCGCACCCCGCGCGAGGAGCGCATGTGCGAGCTCGTGGCCGCCGTCCTCGGCCTCGAACGGGTCGGCGCCGACGACGACTTCTTCACCCTCGGCGGCGACAGCATCGTCGCCATGCAGCTCGTCGTCCGGGCCCGCGCCGCCGGGCTGACGATCACGCCGCGCGACGTCTTCCGCCACAAGACCCCCGCGGGCCTGGCGGCCGTAGCCGTCGACACCGTCCGCGAGGACCCGGCCGACGGCACCGAACTGCTGCCCGGCCTCACCGACGCCGAGCGCGCCGAACTCCCCGGCGCCGGATCGGCCGAGCTGCTGCCGCTCACCCCGCTCCAGGCCGGCCTGCTCTTCCACGCCTCCTTCGACTCCGCTGACCAGGGCCCCGACGTCTACACCGTCCAGGTGTCGTACGACATCGAGGGCGAGCTCGACCCCGAGCGGCTGCGCGCCGCCGGGCAGGCCCTGCTCGACCGGCACGAGAGCCTGCGCGCGGGCTTCCGCTACCTCGCCTCCGGCCGTCCGGTGGCCGTCGTGCCGCGCTCGGTGCCGCTGCCGTGGCGCCACGTCGACCTCACCGCCGTCCCGGCGGCCGGGGAGGAGTGGGAGCGTCTGCTGCTGCAGGAACGCCGCCGCTTCGACCCCGCCGAACCGCCGCTGCTGCGGCTGCTGCTGGCCAGGACGGGCGACGGCGCCCACCGCCTCGTCCTGTCCCACCAGCACCTGCTCCTCGACGGCTGGTCGGTGCCCCGGCTGTTGGCGGAACTGACCGCCCTCTACGACGGGACCAATCCGCCCGCCGCCGCCCCCTACCGCGGCTACCTGCGCTGGCTCGCCGCGCAGGACACGGCGGCCTCCGCGGCCGCCTGGGCCGCGGCCCTGGACGCGCTGGAGGAGCCCACCCACCTGGTGCCCGCCGACGCCAACCGGGCGCCGGTCGTGCCGCTCACCCACACCGTAGAGGCCGACGAGGAGCTGACGGAGGCGCTGGGCGCGCTCGCCCGGCGCCGCGGGCTCACCGTCAACACCCTCGTGCAGGCCGCCTGGTCGGTCGTGCTGTCCCGGCTGACCGGCCGCGACGACGTGGTGTTCGGCGCGACGGTCGCGGGCCGTCCGCCGGAGCTGGACGGCGTCGAGTCGATGATCGGCCTGTTCATCAACACCGTGCCCGTCCGGGTCCGGCTGCGCCCGCAGGAGCCGGTCGGCGCCCTGCTGGACCGCCTCCAGGACGAGCAGTCGCGCCTGCTGCCGCACCAGCACCTCGGCCTGGCCGACATCCAGCGCGGCGCCGGGCTCGGCGACCTCTTCGACACGCTGATGGTCTTCGAGTCCTACCCGGTCGCGGAAGAGACGGGGGACATCGACGAGGCAGCCCTGCGCCTGTCGGTGCGCGAGCACGAGGACTCCACGCACTACCCGTTCGCCTGGGCCGTCGAACCCGACGAACGACTGCGCCTCACGGCCGAGTTCCGCCCCGACCTGTTCACCCCGGCCGCCGCCGGGCGCATCGCCGCGGCGATGCTCTCCGTCCTGTCGGCGATGGCCGCCGACCCGGACACCCCCGTCGGCCGCATCGACATCCTCAGCGACGCCGACCGGCGCCTGCTGCTGGAGACCTGGAACGACACGGCCCTGCCCCCGCGGGTCGGCGACGCCACCGTCCCCGCCCTGTTCGCGGCGCAGGCCGCGGCGTCCCCGGACGCGGTCGCCGTCACCGACCCGTCCGTGACGTGGACCTTCGCCGAACTGGCCGCACGCACCGACCGGCTGGCCCGCGTGCTGGCCGGCGCGGGCGCGGGCCCCGAGGGCATCGTGGCCCTCGCGCTGCCCCGCACCGCCGACCACATCACGGCGATCCTGGCCGTCATGACGGCGGGCGCCGCCTACCTGCCCGTCGACCCCGACCTGCCCGCCGACCGCGTGCTCGACATGCTCGCCGACGCGGCGCCGCGGCTGATCCTCACCACGCGGGAACTCGCCGCGTCCCTGCCGGACACCGGCGTCCCGGTACTGCACCTGGACGCCCTCGACGGGCTGCCCGAGGCGGCCCCGCAGGCACCGGCCCCCGACCACCCGGCGTACGTCATCTACACCTCGGGCTCGACGGGCCGCCCCAAGGGCGTCGTCGTCACCCAGCGCAGCCTCGCCAACCTCTTCCACAGCCACCGCCACGACCTCCACGACCGCGCCAAGGAACTGACCGGGCGCAGCCACCTGAGGGTCGGCCACGCCTGGTCGTTCTCCTTCGACGCGTCCTGGCAGCCGCAGCTGTGGCTGCTGGACGGGCACGCGCTGCACATCGTGGACGACGAGACGCGCCGCGACGCGGAGCAGCTCGCCGCCCTGATCCGCGCCGAGGGGCTGGACTTCATCGAGGTCACCCCGTCGCTGCTCGCCCAGATGGCGGACGCCGGACTGATCCGCGACGGGAACTGCCCGCTGGCGGTGGTCGGCGTCGGCGGCGAGGCCGTGCCGGACGCCCTGTGGTCACGCCTGGCGGCCCTGGAGTCCACCGAGGCCTTCAACCTGTACGGGCCCACCGAGGCCACCGTCGACGCCCTCGTCGGCCGGGTCGCCGACAGCGACCGGCCCGTCGTCGGCCGCGCCGTGCGGGGCACGCGGGCCTACGTCCTGGACGGCTCGCTGCGCCTGGTCCCGCCCGGCGTCACCGGCGAGCTGTACCTGTCCGGCGCCGGGCTCGCCCGCGGCTACCTGGGCCGCCCCGACCTGACGGCGGAGCGCTTCGTCGCCGACCCGTACGGCCCGCCCGGCGCGCGGATGTACCGCACCGGCGACCTCGCCCGGTGGACCGAGGAGGGGCAGCTGGAGTACGCCGGCCGCTCCGACGACCAGGTCAAGATCCGCGGCTACCGGGTCGAGCTCGCCGAGGTCGAGACCGCCCTCGCCGCGCACGACACCGTGGCCCAGGTCGTCGTCGCCGCCCGCGAGGACCGGCCCCGCGTCCGGCAGCTGGTCGGCTACGTCGTCCCCGCCGAGGGCCGCATCGCCGACCCCGCCGCCCTGCGCGCCCACGTGGCGGCGAGCCTGCCGGAGTACATGGTCCCGGCCGCCGTGGTCGTCCTGGAGCGGCTGCCGCTGCTGTCCAACGGCAAGCTGGACCGCAAGGCGCTGCCCGCCCCCGACTTCACCGCGGGCACGGGCGGCCGAAGGCCCGGCAACGACATCGAACGCACCCTGTGCGGCCTCGTCGCCGAGGCACTGGGGCTGCCCGCCGAGGCCGTCGGCACCGACGACGACTTCTTCGCCCTCGGCGGCGACAGCATCGTCGCGATGCAGTTCGTCAGCCGGGCCCGCGCGGCAGGGCTGCGGATCACCCCCCGCCAGGTCTTCCAGCACCGCGACGTGGCCTCGCTCGCCGAGGTCGCCGTACCGCTCGCGGGCGACGAGCGGCTCCGCACCCACGACGACGGCACCGGCCTCGTCCCGCTCACCCCGATCATGCACGCCCTGCGCGAGCGCGGCGGCCCCATCTGGGGCTACCACCAGGCCGCCTTCCTGCAGACCCCGGCGGACCTGGACGAGGACGGCCTGCTGGCGGTCCTGCGCGCCGTGGCCGACCGGCACGACATGCTCCGCGCCCGCCTGGAACGCACTCGCACCCAGCCGTGCTTCAAGGGCGACAGCGGCGAGCAGTGGGCGCTGCGCGTGCCCGCCCCGGGCACGGTCGACGTGAGCGCGTGGCTCGCCCGCGCCGACGTGTCGGGCGCGGACGGCACCGCGCTGCGGGAGGCGGTCTCCGCCCACGCGGTCACCGCGCGCGCCGGACTCGACCCCGACACCGGCGACATGGTGCGCGCGGTGTGGTTCGACGCCGGGCCCGGAAGGCCGGGACGGCTGCTGCTGCTCCTGCACCACATGGTCGTCGACGGCGTGACCTGGCGCATCCTGCTCCCCGACCTCGAGGCCGCCTGGGCGGCCGTCGCCGCGGGCCGCACACCGGAGCTGCCCCCCGTGGACGTCTCCTTCCGCCGCTGGTCCGAACTGCTCACCGCCCGCGCCCTCGACCCTTCCCGCGAGGACGAACTGCCCCGGTGGACCTCGGTCCTCGCGGACGGCGCGGGCCTGCCGCTGGCCCGGCCGCTGGACACGGCACGCGACACCGTGGAGAGCACCCGCTACCTGTCGCTGACCCTGCCCGCCGAGGTCACCGGGCCGCTGCTCGGGCGCGTGCCCGCCGCGTACGGCGCGAACGTCAACGACGTGCTGCTGACCGCCTTCGCGCAGGCCGTCGCCGACTGGCGGACCCGGCTGCTCGGCGCGGAACCCGGCACCGCGGTCCTCGTCGACCTCGAAGGCCACGGCCGCGAGGAGGAACTCGCGGGCAACGCCGACCTGTCGCGCACCATCGGCTGGTTCACCAGCGTCGTCCCGGTCCGTCTCGACCCGGGCCCGGCGGGCCTCGACCCCGACGAGGCCGTCGCCCGCGTCCGCGATCACCTGACCGCCGCGCCCACCGGCGGGGTGGGACACGGCCTGCTGCGCCACCTCAACCCGGTCACCGGGCCGGAACTGGCCCTGCTCGCCGAACCGCAGATCGAGTTCAACTACATGGGCCGCTTCGACGTCCCCGAGGCCGCCGACTGGTCGTACGCGCCGGAGGGCGACGCCGCCGACCTCGACGGCGACCCCGGGATGCCGATGTCCCACGCCCTCACCCTCAACGCCCTCACCGAGGACCGCCCCGGCGGCCCCGAGCTGAGCGCCCACTGGGCCTACGCCGGCGAACTCCTCACCGAGGAGGCCGTCCGGGATCTGGCGCAGACCTGGTTCCGGGCCCTTGAGGCCCTGGTCACACGGAAGGAAACCACCCGATGAGCAGCAACCCCTTCGAGAACCCCGACGGCGTCTACTCCGTCCTGGTCAACGCCGAGGGCCAGCACAGCCTGTGGCCGGACTTCGTCGCCGTCCCGGCCGGCTGGACCGTCGCCCACGGCCCGGCCGCCCGCCAGGAATGCCTGGAGTACATCGAGACCAACTGGACCGACCTGCGCCCCAAGAGCCTTGTCGAGGGCCGCTGACCGCCCACACATGCCGAAGGGGCCGCTTCGCACCGTGCGGAGCGGCCCCTTTGTCGTACATCGGTCGACCGATGCGACCGAGCGCGAGCGCAATTCCGTCGACAGGGAGTTAACAGGCGTGGTCGGCTGCGCATATGACCTCGGAGGCCGTGTGCGCAGGTTCGAATCCTTCGGGGGGTTCGCAACAACCAGGACCATCAGGCTACTGACCTGCGGAAGTGCCATATGCAAAGAGCCGGCCCCATTCTCACTGGGCGGCAGCCTCCCAAGTTACGCGATTGTCGGTGGTGGTCAGGAGCAGTTCAGGCACTAGTACCAGAGTTCGATGCAGCAGGTACTCATCGGGACTCCCTTGGATCAACCCATGTCATATGGGCTGATCAACGCCTCGTTGAGCGGTACCGTTATAGGTCGGTGACCATGAGTGCGTGGTGGCCCGCTGAAGGGGGACGGATGCAGGACAGCGCCCACAAGAAGACGATGAACCCGAGTGCCTACCTGGCGCTCGTCGAGGCCCTGACCGCGATCTTCTGGAACAAGAAGCCCTTTGAGCTGTACGTCCGAGGGATGCTCCAGGACCACAGCGAACTGCTGGCCCGCCTCGACTTCTCTGCCACCAAGCGCGAAGCGTCTGGCCAGCTGGTCAATCTGTTGCGAGCCAATGAAGCCCGGTACCTCGATGTGACCGTCGCACTCATGCTGGACATCGCCGCCATGGAGACGTTTCCGAACCTGACCACTCAGGTGGACGGTGACGACATGGTGGCCAAGGCCGTGGCTGCCGTGGCTGAGCTGCGGCGCTGGACGGCCAAGCAGCGGGAGGTCATTGCCGAGCATGAGGCTCAGGCAGCCACCATTGCCGAGAGCGCCAAGAATGCCCAGGACGGCAGGGCATTCGCCCAGGCCCATGAGGAGCTGAAGTAGCGGTTCCTGCTCATGCACTCAGCAGCCGACCCGCACAAGCGGGGAACCCGGTTTGAAGGCTTCATCAACGAGCTGTTCGGACTGTACGACCTGGAGCCGCGGGCGTCGTACATCCTGGAGCATGAGCAAATTGATGGTGCCTACTCCTTCGACACCGACCACTACGTGCTCGAAGCCAAGTGGTGGAAGGAGCCCATCGGGCGATCGCTGCTGGATGTCTTCAAGACCAACATCGAGCGCAAGGGCAAGAACACCCTCGGCCTATACATCAGCATGAGCAGCTTCACTGCTGATGCCCTGGCCGTATACAGCTACAGCACTCCATTCATCACGATGGACGGCCTAGACTTCATGGCCGTCCTCGACCAGCGCATCCGTCTGGATGACCTGATGCGCCACAAGAAGAGCCACGCCAGCCAGACTGGCCACTGTTATCTACCCGTCGCAGAGATCTTCTCCCGCTCGGAATGAGCGGGAGGCCGCGATGAAGGGCCTCGCCCAGAAGCTGGTTCAACTCGCTGACCAGCGGCGATCCACTACCTGATGCACCGAAAACCTTCTCAACTATGACATCTAGGGACAAGCGGAAAATTCTCAACGGCGAACTGTCGAGCACTCGCGCAAGATCGAGGCCAATTCCTAATGGGCCTCGTAAGTCCGCTCGACGGCCCCGGGCAACCGTGTTGTTTCCGCCACGCAGGGCAGCGTCGTGTGACAGGTTGTCGCCATGGCGAATCGGTTGCTTCCAGTGCGGGTGGGCAGTGTCGACGTGCTGGTCGAGGCGGTGGCAACGGCTGGGTCTGAGCCCACGTCGCGCTTGCAGGATGCGGGGCAGCATGTTGTTGATGCTTTCGACAGGGCGCGTGATGTAGTGGTGGAGATCGCTTCTTCGACCGCGGAGGCTGTCGAACGGTTGCAACATCGCGCTGTTCGGCCCGAACAGCTTGAGGTTGAGTTCGGGTTGAAGTTCTCAGCGCAGGGGAATGTCATCGTCGCTGGAGCCTCCGGAGAAGCCTCGTTGGTGGTCAAAGTGACCTACCAGGCTGGCTCGGGGGATTCGGAAGCGTAGGCGTCGAACGGAGCGCGTCTGCGGCGGGGGGTGCGGTGGTGGAGGGGTTGCTTCATCACTCTCGGGTGCCGGGGAGTCTCGGACGGGTTCTCGGCCCGGGGGGTATGTCCGTGGGCACGTGTTTCCAGGTCGCCCCGGGGATCGTCGTAACGGCCTGGCATGTGCTGGCGGATCTCGGGTGCGGGGGTACGGGTTCGCAGGTGCTCACGGACGCACTGAACGGTTCTGCGGCTGCTGCTTGCGCCGACGTGGTGATTGTCGACGCTGTGCGTGATCTTGCTGTGCTGCGGAGGACGGAGCCGCTGCCAGGGTCAGTCGCCGGGTGGGCGGCAACAGACAGCGTGGGGTTGCTGACCAAAGTGGTGGTCACTGGTGTTTCCACGGTGAACGATCCCGGTCACGACTACCGCTATCTGCAAGCCACCGGTACGTGGCAGGGCGGAACCGTACGGGACGGCAGCGTCCCCATCGGACGTCTGTCGTCGTCCTCCGTGGTCCCCGGCATGAGCGGCGCGCCAGTTCTACGTTTGAGCGACGGGATGGTCCTCGGGGTGGTGTCGGCACGATACAACAGCGCCGACGGCTGGCTGCGCGATTCCGTCTGGGTGGTCAGGACAGAGGACCTCACCCGCCTCCTGGACACACTGCCGGACATCGGCGTGCGCAGGCGGCTCGTGCTGGCCGACGAGGTGAGCACCGTGTTGTCAGCGTCGCCCGCCATCGCATTGCCCATGGATGACACAGCCGCCGAGAGGATAGGCGTCAAGCGGGTGGTTGCGGGCCCTGGCGAAGCGGCGCTGGAGGCGGCCAAGGTACTCACCGCATTGGACAGTGCATGCCGCGGCGGGGGCCAGCTCGAAGACATCGTGAACATGCTCGTATCCCGCGCCACCGCCGGCGCCCCTGACGAACGGGACGTGCTTGAGTTCCGTCGCAGACTCCAGGTGCGTGGCTTGGATCCACGGGTCCTGCTGCCACGCCTCACGGAGCACGAGGAGGCCGTGAGGCGCTGGATGGGACCGCTGCCGGGCGAGCCGACTGAGGCGCGGGTACCGGATCCTGCTGCGCGGTACTACCTGGTGTCCTTCATCCGTGCTTTCGTGGAAGAGTTGAGTGGAACACTCTTCTCAGAGCTGTCCGAAGCATGCCGCCGGTTTCTTATCGAGGCACTGGAAGACGGGGAGACGCTTCCGCTCTCCGGTTTCCTCCACGCGCTGGGGGGTTACCTTCCGCCTTTGCCCTCGACCTCGGTGGAGGCGGTGTTGGTCACCTCCTTCTCACTCGTGAGCGGCAGTTCGGGCAGCGACAGTAGTAGCCATGAAGACAGGGCCCCGGACAGCGCTCCCGCTCCAGGCCCCGCCCCCGGCCGGCCGGGTTTGGCTGCCGTCGCAGCTCAGCTCAGCCGCCTGCCCGAAGTGGACCCCTGCACTGCGGGCCGCACGGAACTGGTGGCCAGGATCGCCACTGCCATCGACCGGCGGATGACGCGGCACCAGTGCGCGACGGCTTTCCTGTCAGGTCAGCCAGGTGTGGGCACCTCAACGGTGGCCATTGAGGCCGCCCGCGCCCTGATCCCGGCTTTTGCCGGCGGGGTGTTCCACATAGACCTGCACGGACTCGTTCCCGGCGCCCGCAGGGACGCCCGCACAGTGGTGCGCATCGTGTCCGAAGCCTTGGGCCTTGCCCTGGGCACCGAAGCGATGGATGATGCGGCGCTGTTCGCGTCCTTCGCGACGCAACTGCGCGGCCGACAAGTCCTGCTGGTGCTGGACAACGCCCTGGACGCTGCCCACGTTAAGCCGCTGGTCAAGGCAGCCTCTGGCTGCGGGATCATCGTCACCTCGCGTGATCGCGCCCAAGGGTACGCCGATCCTGGGCTTGTCTTCGAAGTCAAGCCGCTGCAACGCGCCGCGTCGGTAGAGGTCCTCACCCGGTGTGGGGAGGGCCGGGACGACGATGCGTCGCTGCTACAACGGCTGGCGCATCTGTGCGGCGACGTGCCCTTGGCGCTGCGCATGATCGGGGCGCGGATGACGAACCGTCCCGACCTCGACATCGGCTACCTCGTCCAGATCCTGGAGGAGGAGGCCGCACGGCTGGACTACCTGGAAGACGGCGACCGGGCCGTCAGACTGGCGATGCAGCTCAGCTACAACACCTTGGACCCGAACGCCCGCCGGGTATTCCGGCTGATCACCGCGGCCCCCGGGTCAGCGGTCACCGGACCCGAACTCGGCCACTGCCTCGACGCACCCGCCGTGCGCCAAGAACTCCTGCTGAACCGACTGGTGGACCGCAGTCTTGCCCAGCAAGAGATCGTACGGCTGCACACTGGAAGTCTGCTGGCCACCTTCACCCTCTTCGACTTGGTCCGGCTGTTTGCAACGGAGAGACTGGCGGAGGAAGAACCACCTGACGTGGTACGGGACTTCCAGCGGAAGTCCGTGTCATATCTGAGCACGCGGCTTGCCGAGATCGCCGACGAGGCAGCCGGCGCCCAGATTTCAGGCGAGCTCGACCCCGCGCGATTTCACGCCGCGCAACAGCTGGCACAGGACAACGACTGGATGGATCTGGCAACGGATCTGGCCGTCGGCCTGCACGTCCTGTACACCGCTCGCCGTGAACTCGACAGCATCGTCAGCATCAATGACGTCCGCATCGCCCTTCACCTGCGGCAGGGCCATTCCGAGGAGGCCGTCAGAGCATGTCTGCTCAATGCCGACAACCTGCGCTCCGCTCAAGCCGGCGGACCGGCAGCTGACGCCGCACGTCAAGCCTCCCGCATCGCACGGGATTTTCAGCTGCCTGATCGTATAGCCGAGGCGGAATTCAAGCTCAGCCTGATCCTGTGGGATCAGGAGGATTGGTCGGCGGCCGTGGCCGCGGGCGAGCAGGCCGTCTCGACCCTCACCTCGATAGGCCGATCGGCCGCCGCAGTCCCCATTGCGATCAACAACTGCCGGATCGCCCGCCAAGCCGACGACCCGCAGTCCGCAGTGCACTGGGGGCGTACGGCGACAGAAATGGCGGACCGTTGGGGCAGCACCGAATACCGGGCGATGGCACGAAACGAGCGCGGGCTCGCCGAAAGTCGCGCCGGACATAAGCGTGAGGCCCTGCACTTCTACCGCAGCGCGGCAGTCCTCTGGGAAACGCTTGAGAACTGGTGGAACACGGGCCTCGACTACAACAACGCGGCTGACATGGCCGGGGAGCTCAACGACCCGGCTGCTGCCGCCGCTCTGCGTCAACTTGCCATCGACTTCTGGGAACGTGATGGATCCTTCCCCCGCGTCATGGAAGCCCTCATCGACCTCAGCGCGACTCACGCCGCCACCGGGTCGCTGCAACAAACCAGGACCGTCCTCAACCGTGCCGAACACCTTGTCCGCGGCCTGGGATCGGACGCTGCCTCTCTCCTCAAAACTGAGGTCCTGATTCGGCACGCGGCGGCCTGTCTTTTCGGCGACGGTAGCCCCTCCTCGTTCCTCTTCGGCGAGGTGGACAAGACCGTCGGAGCTGAAGGCGACGCAGACCAAGAGCTCGAAGGCGTCCGCGTGGTCCTACAGCGCCATCGTGCTGGCGAGCTAACCTCGGCTGAGGCTCGGAAACAGGTTCGAGCCATCCTCTGCTCGCCCACCCGGAACAGGACAGAGCCACGGACGTCATGGGTGTACGAAGAGATGGGCGTCGAGGTCGGCAATCGACCCCAGCTCGACTCTCGCCAGGAGCGCGCTGGCTGAATTTGGACTTTCGTCGGGTGCTCGCCCATGTGCGACGCCACCTTCGCCGGCAAGGGACCGTCATCACTGTTGTTCCGCGTCTGGCGCCACTGATCTGGCCGCGTGGCTCGCCCAGCGGCCCGGCGTCGAGGTCGTCTGCCGGGACCGCGCGCCGTTCTTCGCCGAGGGCGCCACCGCAGGAGCGCCGCAGGAGGCATCGAAGAGTTCATGACTTCAGACAGCGCGGGCCCCTGCCGCGAGTTCAGCAGGGACCCACGGTGTAGAGAGCTGCGGTGGGCCGGGATCTGTCCTCGACGAGCGGTATGCCGGCCGACTTCAGCTACCGTTCACTGCCGGTCCGGCGGCCCAGCCTCACTTGAGATGTCGGGTGAAGAACTGGGCCGCGGCGTCCCCCGCGAACTGCGGGACGCCGGTGTGCCCGCCCATGTTCGCGTGCAGGGACTTCTCCTTGGAGCTGAAGGCGTCGAACAGGTCCAGGGCCGCCTGCCGGTCGTTCCCTTCGTCGTCCCACTGCAGCAGGACGTGCAGTGGAATGGTGACCTGCCGGGCCTCCTCGAACATGGCGCGAGGCACGAAACTCCCGGCGAAGAGACCGGCGGCCACGATGCGTGGCTCGACCACCGCAAGCCGGATGCCGATGGAGATCACTCCCCCCGAGTACCCGACTGGGCCGCCGATCTCGGGCAGCGAAAGGAGGGCGTCCAGGGCGGCCTGCCATTCCGGGACCGCCTTGTCGACCAGCGGGAGGATGAGGGCGTCGACGATCTCGTCGCTGACCCGCTCGCCGGCCTCCATCGCCCGGCGCAGGTCGGCGCGGGCCTGCTCGGCGGCGGGCCAACGGGGCCGGTCGCCGCTTCCGGGGAGCTCGATGGTGGCCGTGGCGAAGCCCTCCGCCGCGGAGTGCCGGGCCCGGGCCACCAGTCGGGGGTACATCTTGCGCAGCCCGAGGGGAGGGTGGCCGAGCAGGATCAGTGGCGCCGGTGCGGATACGGATGCCGATGCGGGTGTCCACAAGATGCCGGGGATCTCACCGAGGGTGAATTCGCGTTCGAGGACGCCGTCGTCGAGGCGTTGCTCGGAAGTGAAATGCATGGTCGTGCCTTTCGGGAGTGCACTGGAACGGCGCCCCCGGACGACCTGTCTATCGCCCGACCGTGACCCCGGAGGGGAGCACCCATGTCGATACTGCGTCCACGGGTACCACCTCCTCGATCTGCTGCACGGCCTCCGGAAATTTAGCAGTGGTCGCCCTCGTCCGCCAACGGGTTTTTGTGACGTATCCGTGGCCGGATGCCATGGGCAAGTCATGGAGAATTGAGACAGGGACGTGATCCTTCGTTCGGCGGGGTGAGGCCGGTCTGAGGGGTGGCTGCCTGTGTGACGGTCCGGTCATTCCGGGCGGGTGTCAGTGGGTTCTGTGATCGTGTGCGTCGTGGATGAACTCGTGGAACGTGTTGACGCTCAGGACCGTGTGCTGGGGGTGGTCAGTCGGCGGGACGCCGTTCGGGAGGGCTGGCTGCACCGGGTTGGCGTGGTGGTGTGCCGCGATAGGCAGGGCCGTTTCCTCGTCCATCGGCGGGCCGAGCACCTGTTTCGTTTCCCAGGGCACTACGAACTCGGGGTCGGGGGTGCTGCGGGAGTCGGGGAGTCCTATGAGCAGGCGGCTGCCCGCGAGCTCAGCGAGGAGCTGGGGGTGCGGGCGACAGCGTGCCTTCGGTTCAAGTTCCTCAACCGGGGCGGGCTGAGCCCTCACTGGCTCGCGGTCTGCGACGCCGTGCTTCCGGAGATCGTCGCCCCTGATCCGGAAGAGGTGGCCTGGCACGGGTGGCTGACTGAGTCCGAGCTGCGGCGGGCTCTGCAGCAGTGGACCTTCACTCCTGATAGCCAGGCGGTTTTCGATCGATATCTCGCTTGTCGTGCTGCCCCGGCTTCTGAGCAGGAACGGTGCTCATGAGCCGGTTCAGTGGGACGAAGGCGCCGGTCGTTCCGAGGTCCGTGGGAGCGGGGCCGGCGGGGGTGGGGCCGGCGGGGGTGGGGGTGTCCGCGAGACGTTCGGCAAGGGCGGTGACAGCTTCGCGGTCTCCTTTGAGGGCCTGGCGCTCGTCATCTGTGAGGTCGAGTTGTTCGAGCATCTGGTCGATGCCGTCCCTGACGGCCAGTAACTGACCGCGGGCGGAGTCTTTGGGACGTAGAACGGGCAGCGTTGCACCGCCCTGCCGAGGAGGACCCGAACACCTGCGGACGCGTCTGCGAAGACACCCGCCCGAGCGTGCTCGGGAACTCGGGTTCCGGTGGCCGGACGCCCCCTGAGAGGCGCAAAGACCGCCGGGCGGTGCGTACCTGGGCACACACCGCCCGGCGGCGGTTCACGGAGAGCCTCGCTGGCGGGCCATCAGGACGCGGGCTGCTCCACCTTCGTGGCCGGGTCGCCGTCCACCGCGGCGGCGAGCTGCGGGACGAGGCGGTCGAGGACGTAGGGGATGCTCAGCACGGTCGACAGGGACACCGCGTTGCCGTAGTCGCCGGACTCCTTGACGAAGACCTCGCGGCCCTCCTTCACGACCTTCAGGTCGGCGTACAGCTTGTCCTTGTGCAGCTTCGCGACCGCCGTGGTGGCGTCGGGCACGATCCACACCGCGACGCTCTGGTCGAGCAGATCGGTGCGCTCCTTGCTGATGTTGGCGCCGAACTGGTCGCCGATCACCTTGTCCAGGTCGGCCGGGAGCTTCAGCCCGAGGTCGGACAGAAGCCGCGAGCGGGCGTCCTGGCTGCCGTAGACGAAGGTGCCCTCGTACGGGGTGGCCATCACCGTGGTGGCGCCGGCGAACTCGGGGTGCGCCTTCTTGGCCTCGGCGAACTTCGCCTCGACGCCCTCGACGAGCTTCGCGGCCTCCTCGGGCTTGCCGAGCGCCTCGCCGATGGTCTCGGTCTGCCGCTGCCACGGGATGCCGTAGTCGTTGAACTCCTTGGGCTGGGCCACGACCGGCGCGAACTTCGACAGCGTGTCGTACTGCGCCTTGGTCAGGCCCGAGTACAGGGCGAGGATCAGATCGGGCCTGAGGGCGGCGATCTTCTCGACCTGCGGCCCGGTGCCGGTGTCCTTCAGGACCGTGGGCGCTGCGGCGGAGCCCAGCTTGTCCTGCGCCCAGGGGCCGACGGCACCCTTGTAGCCGCCGATCCACTCGGTGGTGCCGACCGGGACGGTGCCGAGCGCGAGGACGGCGTCCTGGTCGGTGAGGCCCACGGTGACCACGCGCTTGGGCTCGGACTTGATCGTGGTGCTGCCGTACTTGTGGGCGATCGTGACGGGGAAGGCGTTGCCCGCCGACGCCTTGGTGGAGCCGGAGCCAGGCTTCGACGCGTCGGAGGGCGAGTCGGAGGAGCCGCAGGCGGCTGCCGCACCGACGAGCATCAGTACGGAGGCGAGCAGTCCGGCGAACCGGGTGGCTCTGTTGGCGCGGGGCATCGGGTGATCCTTCTGTTCGTTTCGGTTCTGGACGGGTTCGTTCAGGGGCGGCGGCCGCTACGGCCGGGGGGTGCTGCGGTGCTCCGCCCAGGCCTGCCACAGGGCGGCGTACGGCCCCCCGGCGGCGCGCAGTTCGTCATGGGTGCCGCTCTCGGCGATGCGGCCCTCCTCCATCACCACCACCCGGTCGGCGGCGGCGGCCTGGCTGAGCCGGTGCGCGACGACCAGGGCCGTACGGCCCTCCAGCGCGCGCTCGGCGGCCTCCTCCAGCCGCCCGGCGCCGGCGCTGCCGGCCTCCGCGGTGGCCTCGTCGAGCACGGCGACCGGCGGATCGGCCAGCACCAGCCGGGCGAGGGCGAGTTGCTGCGAGCGGTCGGCGGTCAGCCGGTGGCCGCCCTCGCCGACGACGGTGTCGAGGCCCTCGGGCAGCGCCTGCGCCCAGCCGAGCGCGCCCACCCGCTCCAGGGCCTCGCGCAGCTCCTCGTCGGTGGCGTCCGGGCGGGCCAGGCGCAGGTCGTCGGCGAGCGGGCCGGAGAAGACGTGCACCTCCTGCGTGACCAGCGCGACCGTGCGCCCGGTCTCCGCGGGTTCGCGGCCGCCGACGTCGACCCGGCCGGACGACGGCCGGTGGATGCCGACGACGATCTTGGCGAGCGTGGTCTTGCCGGCGCCGCTGGCACCGACGAGGGCGACCCTCTCCTTGGGCCGCAGCACCAGGTCCACGTCACTGAGCACCGGCCGTCCCGGTACGTAGGCGTGGCCGACGCCCTCCACGGTGACGGCGGAAACACCGGGGACGTTCTGCCGCTGGGCGTCATCCACGACGAGGGGCGCCGGCTCGTCGACGACGCCGACCAGCCGGGCCAGGGCGGCGGTCGCGGACTGGGCGTCGTCCAGCAGCACCAGCGCGGTGTTCACCGGGCCGAACAGGCTGTGGAAGTACAGGGCCGCCGCCGTCGCCGTGCCGATCGACGCGGAACCGCCGCGCACCAGCAGGAAACCGGTGACCAGCACGGCGGCCAGCCCGGTGTACTCGGCCACGTGCAGCCGGCTGTAGAAGCGCAGCACCAGCTGCACCCCGCGCAGCGTCAGGTCGACGGCCGCGCGGGAGCGTTCGGTGACCCGCTCGGTGTGCCCGGCCTCGGCCCGGTAGGCCCGTACGGTCGCCGCGCCGCCGATGGTGTCGAGCAACTGCTGCTGCTGGGCGCCGGTGGCGATGCGCTCCTTGGCGTACAGCGGGGTGGCGTTGCGGACGTACCAGCGCGCGGTGTGCGCCTGCACGGGCACCGCGAGCAGCGCCGCCGGCAGGAACCGCCAGTCCAGGACCGCGAGGGCGGCCAGCGTCAGCACGATCGACAGCCCCGAGCGCACGAGTTCCGGCAGCGCGGTGCGCACCGCGTCCGCCACGCGTGACACGTCCCGCGTCACCCGGGAGTTGAGGTCGCCGGAACCGGCCCGCTCCAGGCGCTCCAGCGGCAGCGACAGCGCCCGTTCGACGAAGCGCTCGCGCAGCTCGGCCAGTACGGTCTCGCCGAGCCGTGACACCAGCGACATGCCGAAGGCGGTGGCCACGCCCTGCGCCACGGCGACCAGCACCAGCAGCACCACGGGCAGTGTCAGCGCCCCCGCCGGGCGCCGCTCGGTCACCAGGTCGACGATGTGCCCCAGCAGCGGCTGCGTCAGCAGCCCCACCGTCGTGGCCACCACCATCACCACGGCTCCGCCCACCGCCAGCGCCCGGTGCGGACGCAGCAGTTCCCGTACCGCGGCACGCGTCCGCGCGGGCGTCGCCGTGGGCAGCAGCTCCCGCGCCGCGGATCCCGATGCCGTCGTCATGCCAGTACCGCCGTCCGGTAGGTCGGGTCGCCGTGCACGAGGTCGCCGTGCTCGCCGTCGGCCGCCACCCGGCCGCCGTCGAGGAGGACGACGCGGTCGGCGACGGACAGCAGGGCCGGGCTGTTGGTGACCAGCAGCGTGGTGCGGCCGCGGCGGTGCTCGCGCAGGCCGCCGGCGATGCGGGCCTCGGTGACCGCGTCGACCGCCGTGGTGGGGTCGTGCACGACGAGCACCGGGCGGTCGGCGACGAGGGCGCGGGCGAGCGCGACGCGCTGGCGCTGGCCGCCGGAGAGTGAGCGGCCGCCCTCGGTGACCTCGGTGGCGGTGCCCTGCGGCAGGGCCCGGGCCACCTCGTCCGCGCAGGCGGCGGCCAGCGCGGGGTCGTCGTCCCCGGTGCCGCCCAGGTTGTCGGCGAGGGTGCCCTCGAACAGGTCCGCGTCGTGCGCGGCGACGAGGACCACGGTGCGCAGTCGCGCGGGGTCGAGCTCCGGCAGGGGTACGCCGTCCAGTTCGGCGACGCCGGCCTCCGGGTCCGCGGTGCGGCCGAGGCAGGCGAGCAGTGCCTGTGCGGCGGCCGGGTCGGTGCTGGCGACGCCGAGCAGTTCTCCGGGCCGCACGTCGAGGTCGGCCCCGCGCAGGGCGCCGAGGGTGACGCCGCGCAGCCGCAGCCCCCCGCGTACCGGTGCCGGCAGGGCGCGTTCGCCGGGCTGCACGTCGGGCTCCGCGGCGAGCACGGCCGCGATGCGTCCTGCGGAGGCCCGCCCCTGGGCGAACTCGGTGTTGACCCAGGCGAACACCTCCAGCGGTCCCAGGAGGAACAGCGCCAGGCCGACCGCCGAGACGAGCTGACCCAGCGTGATGTCGCCCGCCGTCGCGAGCCGTCCGCCGATCAGTGCGACCACCGCGATGAAGACCCCGGTCAGGGTGAGCACCACCCCGCTCTGCCAGGCCTCCGCGCGCGCCGCCCGCACCGTGGCGCCGAGCGAGGCACGGCTGGTGCGCCGGTACCGTTCGACGGCGGCGCTCTGCGCCCCGATTCCCTTGAGCACCCGCAGTCCCGCCACCAGGTCGGCGGCGATCCCGGAGGCGTACGCGGCGCGTTCCTGCTCGGCCTCGCTGCGCCGCTCCAGGGGCTTGCTGAGCAGGTGCCCGAGCCAGAGCAGCACCGGTATGCCGAGGAGGACGACCAGGCCCAGCAGGACGGAGATGCGCAGCAGCGCCACGGCGCTGACCAGGAGTCCGGTGAGGGCCGAGATCCCGGTCATCACGGCCATGTTGACGGCCCCGACCCGCTTGGCGTCCTCGGTGGCGATGTTCGCCAGCTCACCGGGCAGGTGGCCGCGCTCGGCGCCGCCGCGGGGGTCGAGGACCCGGCGTACGAGAGTGATCCGCAGTTCGTGCGCGGCCTGTTCGGCGGCGCGTTCGCCGGCGCGGGCGCCGAAGCGGAAGCTGAAGGAGAGTCCGACGTACACGACGGCCAGCACCGCGAGCCAGCCGAAGAGGGCGCGTCCGTCACGGTCGGACACGGCCTGGTCGATGACGATGCCGATGAGGACGGGGACGAGCGCCTCCCCGAACTGATGGCCGGCGCCGAGCACGGCACCCACGGCGACGTCCTTCCGCCGGCCCTTGACCGTCCGCAGCAGGACATCCCGCCCCGACGGCACCTTCGTTCCCACCCCGCGACCCCTCCGGTACCCAGCCGACGGCGACCAGCACGCCCTGCCTGAAGCTTAGGTAAGGCTACACTAAGTTCCCCTCGGGGGTGAGGTCCCCCGGAGACGTACCAGGCCCCGCAGCGGACGACGCGCCCGGGCCGTGGCGAAGTGACCCCGGCCACGTGCGCACCCCACGCTTGACCTCAAGCGCTTGAGGTTCCGAAGACTGAGGACGTGGCAATGACAGACGCCCCGCCGGTGTCGATCCAGGAGGTGTCGCGACGCAGCGGCCTCTCCGAGCCGACACTGCGCTACTACGAGAAGATCGGCCTCATCGGCCCGGTCCCCCGTGACGAGAGCAGCGGCCACCGCCGCTACGGCGCTTCCGTGGTGGAGAGGATCGAGGCCCTCAGCTGCCTCAAGGCGACCGGGATGAGCGTGCGCGACATGCACGCCTACCTCCGCCACCTCGACGCGGAGGCGGACGCCGACCGGGCCGTGCAACTGCGCGACCTGTTCCGGCGCAACGCCGACCGGGTGGCCGGGGAGCTCGAGCGGATGCGGGTCCGCCTGCGGTACCTGCGGCTCAAGACCGACCTGTGGGACGCGCGGGAGCGGGGCGACGACGACGCGGAGCAGCGTGCCGTGGACGAACTCACGCGCACGGTGCCCGATCTGAGATAGGGAAGAGAACACCATGTACGACCTGAACCCCGGCTCCGGACCCGTCCTCGTGACGGGCGGCAGCGGCTACCTCGGCTCGCACGTCGTCGACGCGCTGCTGCGCGCCGGCCACCGGGTGCGCACCACCGTCCGGTCGCTGGACCGCGCGGAGGACGTCCGCGCGACGGCGGCCCGGGCGGGCGCCGACCACGGACGGCTGGAGATCCTCGCCGCGGACCTGGGCGCGGACGAGGGCTGGGCGGAGGCGGTGAAGGGCTGCGAGCACGTCCTGCACGTGGCGTCGCCCTTCCCGGCCCGGCATCCCCGCCACGAGGACGAGGTCGTCGTCCCGGCCCGGGACGGAGCACTGCGCGTACTGCGGGCGGCGCGTGACCACGGCGTCCGGCGCGTGGTGATGACCTCGTCCTTCGCCGCCGTCGGCTACAGCCGTACGGGCGGCGGCGCCTACGACGAGAGCGACTGGACCGACCCGGGGGACGACCTGACCCCCTACGTCAAGTCCAAGGCGGTCGCCGAGCGCGCCGCATGGGACTTCGCCGGCGCCGAGGGAGGTGGGCTCGAACTGACCGTGATCAATCCGCCCGGGATCTTCGGCCCCGTGCTGGACCGGCACCTGTCCGCCTCGGTGGGGCTCGTCAAGGCGATGCTGGAGGGGGCCCTGCCGGTGGTCCCGCCGCAGTACTTCGACGTGGCCGACGTGCGGGACGTGGCGGAGGCCCACCTGCGGGCGATGACGGAACCGGCCGCCGCGGGCGAGCGCTTCCTCATCGGCACCGGTACGGCGACGAGCCTCTTCGCGATGGCCCGCGTCCTGGCGAACGGACTGGGCGAGCGCGCCGCGAAGGTGCCGGCCCGGGAACTCACTCCTGAGGAGGTGCGGGAGGGCGCGCGCACCGACCCGGCGCTGCGGGAGGCGGCGGGTCAGCTGGGCAAGGTGCCGGTGCTCCGCACCGACAAGGCGCGCGCAATGCTGGGCTGGGAGCCCCGCCCCGTGGAGACGACGGTCCTCGACACCGCCGAGAGCCTGATCCGGCTGGGGCTGGTCGACGTCTGACACCCCGTGCGGGTCACGTCGGCCAGTCGTACCCGAGGGTGAAGTTGACCACCACGGCGAAGGTCAGGTACAGCAGCCAGGCGGCGGTCAGCAGGCGGAACAGCCCCATCACGCGCTCCGCGACGGGCACGCCGACCGACATGACGAACTTGCTGAGGTAGACGGCGAAGAGCCCGACGAAGACCAGCCCGACGGGCCAGTCGTGGACCGCGAAGAACACCGTCGCGCCGAGGGCCGACAGGACCATGTAGGCCACGCCGACCCCGGCGTTGACGCGTGCGTCGTTGCCGCGGTAGCGGTCCCAGCCGAGCGCGAACCAGTGGATGCCGTACGCGGTGAAGGCCAGCGCGGCCATGTAGAGCGGCGGCTCCTTGAACACCTCGAACCAGGTGAGGCCGACGAAGAGGATGACGCCGGCCAGGAGCTGGCACAAGCCCGGCAGCCAGATGCCCCAGACGCCCATCGCCCGGTCGACCCGCTCGTCCCTCTTGGGCCAGCCGAACAGTTCCTGGGAGCCCCAGACCAGGTAGCCGGTCGCGAGGCCGAAGAAACCGAGCGCGAGCGGCGGATAAACCGAAGGTTCAAACATCACATCCATTAGTCCATTATTCACCTAAATGGGTGATATTTCACATTCAACCTATAAGGAGATGTGGTAGCCGCGTTTCGGAGAGGTTGATGACGGACCGACCCGGGTCCGTCACCCTCCGTCACGCGGCGCCGCCGTACTGTCCCGGACGACCAACTGCGTCGCGAGTCAGCCCGAATGATGTTGCCGCGGCTCGCCGAGCTGGAGAAGGATCTACAGCTGTTGCCCCGAGGCGTGTATGCGCGCTCGACAATGAGGGAGGACGATATGGAGCCACGGGAACTCCGCCGCGCAGCTGAGGCAGGACGGGCCACCGCGTCGGAGCTGGGCCTTCAGGTCGAGGACGTGGTCGTCATCCACAACTCGGACCGCGTCGCGCTGCGCCTGGTCCCTTGCGATGTTCTGGCCCGGGTCGCCCCTTCGGGGCATCTGGCCGACTCCGAGTTCGAAGTGGAGGTTGCCCGCCGCCTCGCCGACGTCGACGCTCCCGTGGCCGAGCTGGACCCAAGGGTCGACCCCCGCGTCCATGTGCGTGATGCCTTCGCCATCTCGCTCTGGACGTACTACGAACCTGTGGGATCGCAGATCGCGCCGGCCGACTACGCGGAGGCGTTCATGCGGCACCATGCCGCACTGCGCCGGATCGAACTGGACGCACCGCATGTCACCGATCGAGTCGCCGCGGCACTGGGAGAAGTGAACGACGGGGAGCGGTCCCCCGAGCTGCCCGATTCCGACCGGGAACTCCTCCGCGACACACTTGGTGGTCTGAGTGCCGCGGTCGGCATCGGCGAGGCCGGCGACCAGCTGTTGCACGGCGAGCCGCATCCGGGCAATCTCCTCAACACGAAGAGGGGGCCGCTCTTCGTGGACCTCGCCACGTGCTGCCGTGGGCCGGTCGAGTTCGATCTCGCCCATGCGCCCGATGAAGTGGGAAAGCACTATGCGGGGGCCGACCACGACTTGATTCACCGGTGCCGCGCCCTGAACCGGGCGATGTTCTCGGCCTGGCGCTGGCGCCGAGACGACCAAATGCCCGACCGGGACCACTGGAGGGTGGAGGGGCTCCACCAGGTTCGTGCCGCACTAGGACATGTCCGGCCGATCATGTGACTACTCGCCGTTCGGGTCGTTGATGTGGACATGGGGGGGGCGGGGTGACTTGAGTGATGCCCCGTGGGAACGGCTGCGGCCGTTCCTGCCGGTCGGCAGGCGCGGGCCGTGCGACCCGGAGACGGCGCGGCGTCACCGCAACGGCGTCCCATTCGCGACCCTGTTTCCCCCGATCCGGGGCTTCGAGCCGGAGAGCATCGTGTCCCGGCGGGGTCAGTTCGACCGCCACCAGTCGTTGACGATCCTGGCGTACTCGTCCGGGGCTTCCTCCCAGACGAAGTGGCCGGCATCGACGATGTCGAGCTTGCTATGGGGCAGGTGCCGGTGCAGATATTCAGCGTTTTCCACCGGCACCACCTGGTCGTCGCGGCCACCGATGACCTGTACGGGTGTCTGGATGCCGGGCAGCAACCCGCGCAGGACCGGTAGGTCCTGACGGAAGGCGCGGAGGTACGGCATCTGGTCCACCATCCGCCGGCCCACGTAGGAGCCCAGGTAGTCCTCGCGCACGATCTCCGGCATCGCATAGCCCTTGATCTTGTTGATGGCGATTGTCACGATGTCCTTGGGGCCCAGCTTCCGGATCGGCGCCAGGTCTTCGGCGTGCACCCAATCGTGCAGCGGGGCTCCCAGCCGCAGCGGAGCCGACGCCCCACCGCTGCCCACGACGGCGCTGCGGAATCGGTCGGGGTGCTGGGCCGCGGCAAACAGCGTCGCGCTGGTACCGATGTCCGGGCCCACGACGTGCGGCTTGGCCATTTCGAACACGTCGGCGATCCGCACTATGAATTCGCCCATCGCCCTGGGCGTCAGCAGGTCTTCCCGGAGTTCGGAATGACCGAACCCCGGCAGGTCCACTGCGACCAGGTGGGTGTGCTCGGCCAACTGCGACCAGGTTGCGTGGTAGGCGTAGAGACTCTCCGGAAACGGACTCAGCAGCAGTGCCTGCCGGTCACGGGGTCCGTCGCTCTCGGCGAAGCGAATGGACAGCCCGTCGATCCGCCGGAAGCGTGGTTCGATCTCACTCATGTGCTTGTCCTCATTCTTGGCATTGGCCTGGTTCGGCCATCAGACAATTTCCCCCACCGTCCAACCTGCCGCCAGACCGGCTCCTCGGCGAGGTCGGCCGCGAGCACGGTGGACCTGAGCCCGGTGTCCCCGCGCCGGGCCGGCTGCTCGGCGTAACAGCGGCCGATCCCCGAGGACGCGCCCGCGGCGGGGCCTCGTGACGCCCGGGCGGCTCGCCACACACGTCCCGTCCCGCCTCAGGACGAGGGCGTTGCCGTCCGAGTGATCGACGCCTCCGCCGCCGAGACCGGCGCCGAAGGTCAGACCGGGACCGGCGCCCTCCGCCTGGTCACCGCGCCCCTGGACCGCGACGGCCATCCGGCGGCCGATCCCGGCCGCATCTCGCTGACGATGGTCGTGCGGACCGCCTGTCTCACCGTGATCAACACCGACAGCCCCTCATCGGACACCCTGCCGCGGGGCGGCGGGCCGCCGGGCGTCACAAGGGCCGCGTCACGGTCGGCTGACGCCGATGTTCTCGGGGGGTTCGACGGGCGCCGGTGTCAGGTCCAAGGAGGATGCTGGGACGTCCTCCGGGCTTTCGTCCGGCCCGGCGCTGCCGGTGCGTCCGCGTCGGTGGTCGTTGCACCAGGCGATGGCGCAGGCTGCCAGGTAGAGCAGGCTGATCGGTGCGGCGAGCAGGAGCATGCTGAGGGGGTCGGTGCTGGGGGTGGCGATCGCGGCGAAGAGGGTGATGCCCATGAGCATGGCGCGCCACCAGCCGGTCATTCGGCGTGCGGTGATGATGCCGCCGAGGTTCAGCAGTACGAGGAGGAGGGGGAGTTCGAAGGAGAGGCCGAAGACGAGGACCATGCGGGTGGCCAGGTCGAGGAAGTCGTCGACGGGTAGGAGGTTGGTGGCGTTGTCGGGGGTGAAGGAGATCAGTACTCGTGCTGTGGTCGGGAGTGTCCAGTAGGCCACGGCGGCGCCTGTGAGGAACAGGGGGATGCCGGCTCCGAGGAAGGCGAGTGTGTACTTCTTCTCGTTGCGGTGGAGTGCCGGTGCGACGAAGGCCCACAGTTGGTAGAGCCATACCGGGCTGGAGGCGATGACTCCTGCGGTGATGGACACTTTCAGTGCGAGGCTGAAGGGTGAGAGAAGTCCGTTGAGGGAGATCAGGCCGCAGTGCCCTGCGTTGTCGTGGCCGGTCAGTCGGCCTGGAGTGCAGCCTGGCAGGGGGTCGATGAGGAATCCGATCAGCTGCCGGTAGAAGAGGGCCGCGACGACTGTCACGAGGAGGATTGCTCCGACGGCCTTGATCAGGCGGTTGCGTAGCTCGCGCAGGTGCTCTGCCAGGGGCATCCGCGCCGCGTCGGGCGTCGTCAGGGTGGGCATGGGACACTCCCGGTCTCATCCTGCGCGGCACCGGGTCGCGCATGTGTCGGTCGGTGGACTGGGCGCATCAGCGTCGATCAGGGGTGGTTTCCTCGGCTGCTCGGTGGGCGGTGTGCCGGGAGTCGGGTGCGGGGTGCAGGACAGGGGCGGCAGCGCTGGTTGAGGGGGCGTCCGCGGCCGCATCGTCCCTGTGCATGGCCTTGGTCTCGCTCTTGAGGATCCGCAGGGACTGCCCGAAGGAACGGGCCATGTCGGGAAGGCGCTTGGCACCGAAGAGGAGCAGGACGACGACGAGGATGAGGATGATCTCGGGGGCTCCGAGCCTGCCGAACATGGGCGTTTCCTTTTCTGGAGTACTGAGGGACACGGGAGCGGCGCTCCTGTACGGGTGGCCTGGCGGCCGGTGGATGGGGGACGCTTGTCCCGGGTGTTGAGGGATGTGCCGACCGGCCGGGCCGACGGCGCGGGGCCGACGGCGAGGGCTGGTGGGTGGATTGCCGTCAGTGGTCCCTGGGGTGCTCCGCGCTGGTGCCTGCTTGGGGCCGGTGGTCGGTGGTCACGGGAATCGGGCCGGGGTTCTTCCGGGGCGGTGCCGGGGGGCCGGCCGGCGGTTGTCCCTCACGGTCGAAGTCGGAGGTCAGCTCGGTAAGGCCCAGACCCAGGCTCTCGGCAGTGGGCAGGTGTTTGGTCAGAAGTGCCTTCGGGTTGAGATCCCCGGAGGTCAGGTCCTGTAGCTCAGGGGGCAGTTCGCTGCGGATGGCGACCTGCGCGCTCTGCGAAAGCTCGCGGATCCTGCGCAGGGTCCGCACGGTGTCGGACACCATCTTGGGGAGCTTGTCGGGCCCGACCAGAATGACGGCCAGCACGATCAGTGTGACGACTTCGAGCGGGCCTATGTCGGAGAACATCCATGACTCCCGTCGGGGAAGGTGAGGACTCCGCCGCTGCGGGGCAGACGGCGGGCGGACCGTGTCGGGGCAGCCGCCCGGACACGGCCTCCGCCCGAAGGGGGCCGCACGACGCTGTGCGGCCCCCCGTGCCGGCCGGGTGCGGCTGCGCCATCAGGTGGCGTTCGCCCCCGGCCCCTGCCCGCCGGGGTACCCGGCGGGCAGGACGGCCACAATCAGAGGTCGTGGCCGTGGGACCAGGGCAGGAGACGGGCGGACCGACGAAGCTCTTCGGTGAAGAGCTGTGGCTGTGACCACGCCGGTCGAGCTCGTTCCTGTCTCGTCAGGGGCCTGCCCAGAAGTCCGGGCATTGGCCGCTAGCGACGCGAGGCGGATGCGCGGTACGGGGCCAGGAACGCGGTCAGTGCCGCCACCGTGGCCTCGGGGGCCTGCTCGGCGAACCAGTGGCCGGCGCCGGGGATGGACACGGTCTGCACGTCCTCCGCGAGGGGCTTCATCGCCTCCCCTACCTTCTCGCCCGCGGCTTCCGCTCCGCCGATCCCCAGGACGGGCATCGTCAGCTTCTTCTTCGCGCGCTCCGCGTTCTGCGTGCTCCAAACGCCCCACGCCCGGTAGAACTCGAAGCTGCCACGCAGGGACTCGGGGTTGGAGAGCAGACGGACGTAGTAGTCGCGCGCGTAGCGGGGCAGCTTGTTGCTGCCGGCCTGGATGTCGAACTCGTAGCCGAAGAAGATGTCCTCCCGTCCGCTGACGAGTTGTTCGGTCACCTTGCTGTCGACCCGGTTGAAGGGGATGTGCCAGAGGTGGTTGTTGGTGGCGTCGTCGATGAACAGGGGCGGTGAGGGACGCGCTCCCGGAGGGCCGGGGACCTCGCCGAGGGCCACGGCGGCGACCCGGTCCGGGTGATCCGAGGCCAGCGCGTAGCCGATCGGCATTCCGGTGTCGGTGCCGACCACGGCGAACCGCCGGTGGCCGAGCGCGTCCATCAGCGCGACCAGGTCGTTGGCGATGGTGCGGGTGTCGTACCCGTCCTGAGGCTTGTCGGTCAGCCCGATACCGCGCTGGTCGACTGCGACGACCGTGAAGTCCCGGGCCAGCGCCGGCATGACCATGCGCCAGGCGTACCAGTTCTGCGGCCAGCCGTGCACCAGCAGCAGCGGCGGGCCGTCACCTCCGATGACCACGTGCTGACGCAGCCCGCCGGCCCGCACGAACCTGCTGGAGAACGTCTTGGTGAACCCCGCCGGGAGCATCGGAGCGGTGGAGACCGAGCCGAAACCACTCGGCCTGCGCATGGAGGGGGCGGCTGTGGCGGACGGCGTCAATCCGCCGACCAGCGAGATCCCGGCGGCGGCAGCAGCGGAAGCAGCCGCGCCGCCGACGAAGGCGCGTCGCGAGAACCCGCGCCGGGCACGGTGTGAGGCCGGCTTCGGGCCGGAGCCTTCTTGCGCGGGCGGCTCTATGGGAGTCATGTTCATGAGAATTTCCTTACGCAAAGTTTCTCGGGCGTCATGGCGTGGCCGGGACCTGGACAGCGAGGAGCATGTGCGCTCGGTGCTGGAATCCGGCCCGCCGACGGTGTCGGGGCTGCGCCCGAGGGCTGGGAGGGCCCGGCTGCCGCGCGGGCTGGTCTGGGCCCGTGGCGCCCCGGGGCGGCCGGCCTGGTGTCAGCGGCCGGGGAGCCGCTGCGTGATCTCCTGGAGCACCCAGCCGTTGCCGTCGGGGTCGCTGAAAGTGGCGAAGGAGCCGTAGGAGGCGCGGTCGGGGTGCGGGCCCGTGAGCCGCTCCTGGCCCTCGATCCGGTGGGTGGCCTCTCCGGCGTCGTGGCCGTGGTAGAGGAGTCCGCCGGCGTCGTGGAAGATCTCGCTGAGGGTGATGCCGCGGCCGACGAGCTCCGCGTGGGCCTTCTCGATGTCGGAGACGATCAGGTACAGGCCCTGCGCCGAACCCGGCGCGGCGGATGTGATCCCCTTGCCGAAGATGATCGAGCCCTCGGAGCCGGGCGGTGTGAACTGCACCCCACGCCAGTCCTCACTGGGGGCCTTGTCGAGATCCAGACGGAATCCCGCCTGCTCGTAGAAGGCCTTGGCCCGATCGACGTCGGACACGGGCAGCACGATGACTTCGAGCTTCAGGTCCATGGGAATGTCCTAATAGTAGACCGGTCGGCTAATAAATTGGAGCATATGCGCCTATTGGCGATGTGGCAAGGACTCGCCCCACGCAGGGTACGGCGGTATGGGCCGGACGCGGCGAGCGGCACCGATGCACGGCAGGCAGTGGCCCGAACCGGTCCGGGAACCACCCAGCCTCGATCCACCGGCCGGCTCCCGATGTGATCTTTGGGCTACGCCTTCCTCGGCACCGCCACCGCAGCAGCTCTCGTCATCCGGCTCCGAACATGATCGACCGACCGGACGAGTCGTGGATCGCTGCGGACTGGGCTGAACCCAGGACGGAGGGGACCCCCCACGCCTGCCGCGCCGCTGTGACGTCCGGTCAGTTCCCCTCCATCCCGAACGAGTCGTGGACGGGGCGCACCTCGACCGCCACGACGTGGAAGTCGACGACCCGGCCGGCGATCTCCCTCGCACGTTCCGGGCTCGCGCAGTCGACCACGTAGTAGGCGGTCACCTGCTCCCTCGCCTCCGCGAGCGGTCCGTCCGCCGTCGTCGTGCCGTCCCCGCGCAGCCGGATCGTCGTGGTGTCCCTGGGGTAGGCGAGTCCGGCCCCGTTCAGCAGCTCGCCGGTGTCCGCGAGATCCTTGTGCAGCTCGTCGTGCCGGCGGAACACCTCGGAGCGCTCCTCGGCGGTCATCGCCTCGGTCGCCGCGGGGTCGGCGTACATCAGCACCAGGTATTTCATGCCACCACCCTGGCAGAAGGCCGCTCGTCGCGGCCTTCCGCCAGGGGGACTTCAGCCCGCCGTGATGCGGAGCCTGATCGTCCGGGACTCCGGGCGCAGCGCGAACTCGGGCCACACGTCGGGCCCGCACGCCCGGGAGCCGAGGCCGTGCTGGGCCGCGTCGACGAACAGGTGACTGGTCGCCGACTCCGGGAGCTCGAACGGGTGCGCCGCCCGGGCGATCTGCTGCGGTGTGTGGCGGCTGAGCGTGAAGCCGGGGAGGCGCCCCTGTCCGTCCGGGACGGCCACGAAGCGCAGCACTCCGGCGCCGCCACTGGTCAGTTCCAGCCGTCGCAGGCGGGAGCGGTGCCCGGTCTCCTGGGGGCGCGCGTAGGCGACGGAGAGCTCGTCGACGCCGGCGGAGAAGCGGCCGGTGCGCGCCGCGCGGAGGCTGTCGGGGTAGGACTCGTGCGGGCCCAGGCCGAACCACTCGGCGCCGTCGACGGGGGCGGCGCCGTCGGGCAGGTCGAAACGGACGCCGATGCGCGGCCACACGGTCGTCCAGCCGCCCGACGGCTGGATCTCCACCCGCAGTTCGAGCTCGTCCCCCTGGAGGGACCAGACGGTCTCCACCGTCACCGACGACGCGGTGTTCGCCGCGGACACCCTGGCGACGGTCCGCAGCGCGTCCGTGGCGGTCTCCACCGACAGCACCCGCGTGGTCAGCCGGTCCAGGCCTTCGCCACGCCAGAGTTCGGCGTTGGAGACCCCGGGGACGTGGGCGTCGCTCTCCTCGGCCACCCCCGAGGTGCCCTCGTCGTTGTCGGTCGGGGCACGGAACAGTTCCAGCCGCGGGCCCGCCACGGCGCGGCCGGCGAGCCGTACCAGGTCCCCGCCGGCGAACTCGGCGATGCCGAGCGTCAGCGTCCCCTCGCTCCGCCGCCAGTCGGCCGGAAGACGGACGGCGGGCACGGCACGTCGGGCCGAACGGTCCAGCTGGGCGGTCGCGACCACATGGCCCTCGCTCGCCCACGCGGTGCCGGCCGCCAGGACCGCGTCCAGGGTGAGCCAGGTCTCCGCATCCCGCGACACCGCGATACGCGGCAGCGGCACGCGCGCCGACCCGCCCGCCACGACGACGGGCACGTCCAGGTCCCCGGCGTCCACGGGCGTCCCGTCGTGCTCGACGCGCCAGCGGAAGCGCAGGTCGGCGGTGTCGGCCGAGTGCCGCAGATTGGTGATCGTCACCACGCGGTCGCCCTCGTCGTCGCCCGCCTCGAAGGTGAAGCGGACCGGCTGCACGACCGCCTTGAACTCGTGGAGGCCGGGGGTCGGGACGTCGTCGCTGAGCACCATCCCGTCCATCACGAAGTTGCCGTCGTGCACGACCTCCCCGAAGTCGCCGCCGTAGGCGTAGTAGGGCCTGCCGTCCGGGGCCGTCGTCAGGATGCCGTGGTCGCGCCATTCCCAGACGAAGCCGCCGTGCAGGCGCGGATGCCGGTGCACCAGCGCCTCGTACTGGTCGAGGGCGCCCGGCCCGTTGCCCATCGCGTGGGCGTACTCGCACAGCAGGAACGGCTTGGTGCGCTGCCGTGCGCCCTGCGAGGGGGTGCAGTCCTGCAGCGGGGTGCGCGAGCCGTCGGTCCCGATCTGCTCGGTCTCCGGCACCGAGGCGTACATGCGCGAGTAGACGTCCGTGTACGCGCCGGTGTGGTCGCCCTCGTAGTGCACGGGGCGTCCCGCGTCGCGGGCGTGCACCCAGGCCGACATCGCGGCGAGGTTGGCGCCGGTGCCCGCCTCGTTGCCGAGCGACCAGAGCACGATGCTGGGGTGGTTCTTGTCCCGTTCGACGGTGCGCCGGATCCGGTCCAGGTACGCCTCCCGCCACGCCGGGTCGTCGCTGGGGTTCCCGGCCCAGCCGACCTTGTCGAAGCCGTGCGTCTCCAGGTCGCACTCGAGGACGACCCAGAACCCGAGTTCGTCGGCGAGGTCGAGCAGCCGCGGATGCGGCGGGTAGTGGCTGGTGCGGATCGCGTTGACGTTGAACCGCTTCATCAGCGCCAGGTCCTCGCGCGCGTGCTCCTCGTCGAAGACACGGCCGCGCTCGGGGTGGGTCTCGTGGCGGTTCATCCCGTGGAAGACGACGCGGCGGCCGTTGACCAGGAACCGGTCGCCGCTGATCTCGACCGTGCGGAAGCCCGTCCGCACCGTGACGGTCTCCGCCGCCGAGGCCACGGTGACCTCGTACCGCCGCGGCACCTCGGCCGACCAGGGCTCCACACCGTCGACCTCGAACGGGGCCACCTCGGCCGCGGAGCCCCAGACCCGCTCGACGCCGAGCTCGGGGATGCGGAGGGTGACCGGGAACGCCGCCGCCTCCGCGGTGACCTCCGGGTCGATCCGGCCGCGCCCCCGCTCGAACCCGGTGCGCAGCCAGACGTCCTCGATGCCCCCGACCGGCCGCGCGATCAGGGTGACGTCGCGGAAGATGCCCGGCAGCCACCACTGGTCCTGGTCCTCGAGGTAGCTCGCCGCCGACCACTGGTGCACGCGCACGGCCACGAGGTTGTCGCCCGGGCGCACGGACGCGGTCACGTCGAACTCGTGGGCCAGCCGGCTGCCCGAGGCACTGCCGACCTCGTCGCCGTTCACCCACACCTTGAAGAGCGACTCCACGCCGTCGAAGCGCAGCACGACCCGCTCGGCCCGCGACCAGTCGGCCGGCAGGTCGAAGTGACGGCGGTAGTCGCCGGTCGGGTTCTCGTCCGGCACGTGGGGCGGGTCGATGGGGAAGGGGAACTGGATGTTGGTGTAGATGGGCCGGCCGTAGGCCCCGTCTCCCTGGAGCACCCAGTGGGAGGGCACCGGGATGTCGTCCCAGCCGCCGTCGTCGAATCCTTCGGCCGCGAAGTCGTCCGCCGCCGTCGCCGTGGGCGACAGACGGAACCGCCAGTGCCCGTTGAGCGAGCGGGAGGGGGCGTCGGAGTGCAGCCACGAGCGCGCCGGACGCAGCGCGCCACGCCCTGGGGTGGTGTCCGAAACATACGCGGAGAGCTCGGAGGGCAAGAGGTCACAACTCTTTCTTGGTAGCGAAAGGGGATCCGGTGTGCGGTCACGACCGCGGTCGGGGTCACGGCCGCGACCGCGGCTACCTGAGCACGATCGTCCGGATCTCCCACGGGCCGAGGGCGAGTTCGAGTGCGCCCTCCGCGGATGCGGTGGCCAGCGGCCGGCCGAGCAGGTCGACCGTGGTCACCCGGCCGAACGCGCCGGTGACGCGGGCCGTGGAGCCCGTGTCGCTCATCGCCACCAGCCGCACCTCGGTGCCGGCAACGAGGTCGTCGCCCGTGACGCGGCGGACGCTGGAGACGAAGACGTCCGTGCCGTCGACCCGCACGCCGGCCGCGTCGGGGGGCAACTGCCCACCCGCCGGCGCCGTACCGCGGGTGACCAGCACGTCGTTGCGGAACTCCTCGGCGAGGGCGACCGCGTCCGCGGCCTGCCAGCCGGTCGCCGACGGCAGGACGGCGAAGCGGTTCTCGACGCGCACCCCGAGGTCCTGCGCCCCCGGCGTGGGGATCTCGCTCGCCGCCGGCTCGTCGCGGAGCGGATGGATGTTGACGCTGATCGAGCCGATCGCGCGCAGGAGGGTCACGGCGAGTTCGGCGCCCCCGGCGGTGAGTTCGTACTCGGTGGCGTGGTCGAGCAGCACGGTGGCCGCGTCGGCCGACACGAAGGTGCTCGCGGGGAAGGTCGGGATCGGGTACTCGCCCCAGCCGCCCTCGGCGGTCAGCCCGCGCTCGGTGACGGCGAACTGCCCGGCCGACGCCGAGCCGGCCGCCGGCCGGGGGAGCGGGACGTGGAAGCGCAGCCGGTGGTCGGCGGCCTGGTTCAGGAACGACGTGGTGACGCGCACGAAGGGCTCGCCCGCGCGCAGCTCCACCAGGGTCTCCACCGGCGTCGGCACGATCCGGTCACCGCGTACGTCGCGGTCGGGGGAGAGCGCGGCGGGCCACGGGTACACGCGGGTGACGCGCACCCGCGACCGCAGCGGGCCGTTCTCGAGGAGTTCGACGGCGACCTCCGTCGGCTCCGAGACGAGCAGGTCGTGGGCCGGCGGGCCGTAGTTGTAGCTGTCGCCGCGGTCACCGCCGTCGACGAGACGGCCGACCCCGCGCAGCACGGTTCCGTCCGCCCCGGTCACCTCCAGGGTGCCGTCGGCGGCGATCACGACCTCGGCCAGCCCGTTCGACAGCGACCCGGCCGTCGCCGTCGCCGGCGCGAAGGCGGTCCCCGGTGCGGGCGCCCGCCCGGCCGGCGCGACCGTGAAGCTCGCGAGCCCGGAGGCGGGGACGGCGACCGGCACCAGGGCGGTCGCCCGTGCCTCCTCCAGCGTCAGCACCCGCCACTCACCCGGGTGCGCGGCGGCAGCGGCGGCGACCTCGCGGCGCAGGATCAGCAGGTCGAACGGACCGCTGGAGGGCACCTCGGTGAGGTGGAAGACGAGCGACCCCGCGGTGAGCTCGTAGTGGTCGATCTGGCGGCCGAACAGCTCGCGGCGGTGGATGCGGCGCAGCACCCGTTCGAGCTGCGAGGCGTCCATGCGCTCGTCGCTGAGCACGGTCGGCGCCTGCGCGACCAGCTGTACGGGGTGCTCCGAGCCGTCGGCCGCGGTCGCGACGAGGACGGTCCCCTCGGGCGGGGCCACCACGTCGACCTCGACCAGCGTCGTGCGCGGGACCGTCAGCGGGTTGGCGACCAGGTGGCCGTCGCTCGGCACGCGGGCGGCGGGTCCGGCCAGCGCCGCGTCCCGTACGGCGCGCGCGGCGTGCGCGGCCTCGGCGAGCCGTGCGTCGACCTGGTCGGCGGTCTCGTCCGTGCCGGAGCCGACGACCGAGTCGTGGGCGCTCGACTCGATGATCTTGTGCCAGGCGAGCGACAGGAACGGCGCGTCGTCACGTCCGGACCACAGCGCGTTCAGCCGCTCGGCGTGGTCGACGGTGCGCTCGGCGACGGCCATCCGGCGCTTGAGCCCGCGGCGTACCGAGAGCACGCCCGGGAGGATGTTGCCGCGTACGTGGCTGCGCAGTTCACCGGTGACGACGGCCGGGACCTCGTCGCGCGCGTGCTCCCGGATGTACTCGTCGAGCGTGGCGATGGTGATGGTGCGTCCCTCGCCCGAGGCCTGCCGCAGCCACTCCGCGAGGCGCGGGTCCGGCGCGTTGTGGTCGGTGCCGGCCATCGCGAGCACCGGGTCGTCGCCCCACCGCCCGGCCGTCATCTCCGCGTACTCGCCCAGCGCGCGCCCGATCTGATCGGGCACCAGCAGGACGTCGAGGCCGTTGTCGTAACCGTCGAAGAGGAACTCGGTGCGCACCTCCGAGCCGTCGGGGGCGCGCCAGCGGAAGGCGTGGCCGTCGACGGAGCCGGGCACCCCGCGCCACAGCGCCGCGTGCTCGATCCCGGCGCGCGCCAGGATCTGCGGCATCTGTGCGACGTGGCCGAACATGTCCGGGAGGTAGCCGATGGGCATGGAGCCGCCCAGCTCCGCCGCGGCCGCCCACCCCATCTGCAGGTTGCGGACGATGGTCTCGCCCGAGCAGAGGAACTCGTCGAGCAGGATCAGCCACGGCCCGATCGCGAGCCGGCCCTCGGCGACCAGGGCCGTGACGCGCTCGCGGTTCTCCGGCCGCATCTCTAGGTAGTCCTCGACCGCGGCCATCTGCCCGTCGACGGTGAAGCGGAAGTCCGGGTTCGTCTCGGCCGTCTCCAGCACGGTGTCCAGGGCGGTGACGAGCCGGTGCCGGAACACCTGGAAGGGCTCGTACCATTCCCGGTCCCAGTGGAAGTGGGGCACGAAGACGGCGGATCGGGGCATGGCAACGGGACCTTCTGTGCTGGCGGGGCGGCGGGGGGAGGGAAGGGCGAGGGAGGGCAGGGGTGCCGGCGCGGGGCTAGCGGAGCGAGCCGGCGGCCAGTCCGGTGCGCCAGAACCGCTGGAGGAGGATGAACACGAGGATGACGGGCACGATCGAGACCAGCGAACCGGTGATTACCGACTCCTGCAGGAGCGGGGCGCGGGCGGTCTGGCCGTTCCACTGGTACAGGCCGAGCGTGATCGGGAAGAGCGACTCCTTCTGCAGCATCACCATCGGCAGGAAGAAGTTGTTCCAGATCGCGACGAACTGGAACAGGAAGATGGTCACCAGCGAGGGCGTCATCAGCTTGAACGCCACCGAGAAGAACGTCCGGAACTCCCCGGCCCCGTCGAGGCGCGCCGACTCCAGGATCTCCTGGGGGACGGCCGACGCGGCGAAGATCCGGGCCAGGTAGACGCCGAACGGGCTGACGATGCTGGGCAGGAACACCGCGAGGTAGGTGTTGACGAGCCCGGTCGCCGAGAACAGCAGGAACAGCGGCAGCGCGAGCGCGGTGGTCGGTACGAGGATCCCGCCGAGGATGACGGAGAAGAGGAACTCGCGGCCCCGGAAGGGGAACTTGGCGAGCGCGTAGCCGCACAGCGCCGAGATCAGGGTGCCGACCGCCGCGCCCAGCACCGCGTACAGCACGCTGTTCAGCGCCCAGCGCCCGAAGATGCCGTCGCTGCGGGTGAAGAGGGTGTCGAGGTTGGCGAAGAGGTCGAAGTGCGAGAACGCCAGGCCGTTGGTGGAGGCGAGGTCGCCCTGCGGCTTCGTCGCCGCCACGACCAGGAAGTAGACCGGCAGCAGGAAGTAGACCGCCAGCAGGAACATCAGGGCCGTGGCGGCCGTGCGGCTGACGCGGCTCTCGCGGATCGGGGTCTGGTCGCTCACAGTCCGGCCCTCTTCGAGGTCAGTCGCATGAACCCGAAGCTCAAGACGAAGGTGATCACGGCGATGACCACGGAGATCGCCGCCGCCTGCTGGTAGTTGTTCCCGGAGGCCACCGTGTACGCGAGCATGTTCGGGGTGAAGGTGCTCGAGATGTTCGAGGAGATCTGGCGGAGCACCGCCGGCTCGGCGTACAGCTGCAGCGTGCCGATGATGGAGAACACCGTGGTCAGGACGACCGACGGGGCGATGATCGGCACCTTGATCCGCCACGCGATCGCCCAGTTGCTGGCGCCGTCGAGCTTGGCGGCCTCGTAGAGCTCCTGCGGGATCGACTGCAGCGCGGAGAACATGATCAGCATGTTGTAGCCGGTCCACAGCCAGGTCGACACGTTCGCCGCCGACCACAGCACGGCACCCGGACCGAGGAAGTCGGGCTGGAGGCCGACGCCCTTGAGCAGGTCGACGACCGGGCTGATCTGCGGCGAGTAGAGGTACGACCACATGATCGCGGCGATGACGCCGGGCACGGCGTACGGCATGAACGCCGAGATGCGGAAGAACGCCTTGAGCTTCAGCAGGGGGGTGTCGAGCAGCAGCGCCATGACCAGCGCCACGAAGAGCATCACCGGCACCTGCACGATGCCGAACAGCCCGATGCGGCCGATGCTGCCCCAGAACTCGGTGTTCTGGAAGACCTGCGTGTACTGCTCCAGACCGCCGAAGGTCGTGTACGACGTGCCGTACTGGCCGCCGGTGCGGCGCACGACGAGCAGGCTCTGCCAGAGCGCGTAGCCGATCGGCACCAGGTAGAAGAGGACGAACGGCAGGAAGAACGGGGTCACGAACGCGGCGATGGTGCCCGCCCGGGGGCCGCCGCCGTTGTGGCGGCGACGGCGGCCCTCGGTGGTCGCCACCCCGCGCGTCGCGCGGGTTGCGAGGTCGGTCATGCGACGGTCACTTGCCCGCCGTGGCCGGGATCGCCTGGTCCTTCATGGACTTCAGCGCGGCGTCCTGGGCGGCCGTGAGAGCGTCGGCGACGGTGCCGTCACCGGCGGTCGCCTTGGCCATCGCGTCCTGGAGCGCCAGGTTGACCGTCTTCTGGGTCGGGCCCCAGGTGAACTCGGTGTCGATGTTCTTGGACGACTCGGCGAAGACGTCGAAGATCTTCTCGTTGTCGTAGTAGGCCACGCCCTGGGAGAGCGCGGGGAGCGCCAGACCGGCGGTGGCCGCCGGGTAGAGGCCGCCCAGCTTGTTCTCCAGCGCGAGGGCCTCGGGGTCGGTGTTCAGCCAGGTGTTGAACTTGACCGACTCGTACGGGTGCTTGCCGCCCTTCATGAAGGCGACGGTGGAGCCGCCCCAGTCGCCGGACGCGGCGCTCGAACCCCAGGTCGGCATCGGCACGATCGACCACTTGCCGGCCTGCTTGGGGAGGTTGTCGCGGAACATGCTGTAGCCCCAGGCGGCGCCGACGTAGGTGGCGATCTGGTCCTTCTGGTACGCCGTGTACATCTGCGTCGAGCCATGGGCGAGGTCGGTCCGCACCAGCTTGGCGTCGATCAGCTTCTGCCAGTAGTCGGCGACCTGCTTGCTCTGCTCGGACTCGACGGCGACGTGCCACTTGTCGCCGGAGTAGGAGTACATCTCGGCGCTGTTCTGCCAGAGGAGACCGTTGAACCACTCGGCGTTGTTCGGGTCGAAGAACGTCATGCTGAGGTTCGGGTCCGCCTTGTGCAGCTTCTGCGCCTCGGTCGCGTACTCGTCCCAGGTCTTGGGGATCTCCAGGCCGTGCTTCTTGAAGATGTCGCTGCGCACGTAGAGGGCCATCGGGCCGGTGTCCTGCGGGATGGCGAACACCCCGGTGCCGCCGAAGCTGGCCTGCGACCAGGTCCAGGGCACGAACGCCGACTTGGCGTCGGTGGCCGCCTTGCAGGCGGAGGCGTCCGCGAAGGCGTCCTGGCTGCGCAGGTTGGGCAGTTCGTCGTAGCCGACCTGGGCGAGGTCCGGCGCCTTGCCCGCCTTGAGGGCGTTGCCGATGGTGCCGTACTGGTCGTTGGAGATGTTCTTCGTCTCGACCTGGATGTTCGGGTTCTTCTTGTTCCACAGCGCGACGACTTCGTCCATGCCGGGAACGGTGTTCCAGTACTGGAGGGTGACTTTGCCCTTCGCGGGCGCGCAGGCGTCTGCCGATGCGCTGTCACCCGAAGGGGCCGGCGATGAGCATCCGGCGAGTACGGCGATGCTGGCTGCCGCGGCGACGGCGGCGACGCGGATGCGCGTGACTGTGCTGCTCATGGTTTCCGTTCCGGAGGACGACTGGCGTGGGCGCCAGCCGGGTCGACGTTGACACCTCAGGCGGGCCGTGCTGGAGAGAAGGGACAGGGGGAGCGACGGGTTCCGGTGCACGCACCGAGCGCCTTCGCAAGGTTGGGCAAAACCACGTGTTCCGGTCCCGTGAGCGTTCACGTGAGCGTTCACGTGAACGCTCACGGGGCCATTGAGAATTGTTCGGAAGTGTGCGCTCCGGCGCCGTCAAGTGTCAAGACTTTGCGGCGCACACGGGTCCGGCAGGTTAAGCGGAGCCGCTCAGCCGCAGTTCGGCGCGGACGACGAGGTCGTCGGCCCCGAGCGGCTCCAGCCCGGTCAGCAGCCGTGCGACCTGGTCGATGGCGAGCGCGCCGAGCCGGCGCGTGTCGAGCGCGACGCTGGACAGCGGGGGCTCGACGAGCGTGCCGAGCTGCAGTCCGTCGAAGCCCACCACGGCGAGGTCCTCGGGGACGGCCCTGCCGAGCCGGCGCGCCTCGCGCAGGGCGCCGATGGCGATGATGTCGTTGAAGGTGAAGACCGCGGTGACGTCGGGATGCTCGGCCAGCAGCTTCCTGAGCGCCGTCCCGCCGCCGTCGGCCGACTGGGCGGCCCCGACCACCCTGGCCGCGTCGATACCGTGGGCCGCCGCGGCCGCGGCGAACCACTCGCGCCGGACGCTCGGCTCGGCACGGCCGTCGTGGTCGAGCATGCCGATGTGCCGGTGGCCCGCGGCGACCAGGTGCGCGACCGCGGCGTTGACGCCCTCCTCGCCGTCGATGCGGATCGAGCTGAACCGCGCCGTGTGGTGCTCACGCCCGATGAGCACCACGGGCACTCCGCGGGTGAAGCGTTCGAGGTCGTGCTCGGAGCAGCTGAAGTAGCCGACGACCGCGTCCACTTGCGAGGCGATCACCTGCAGGGTGCCGAACTCCTCCTCGGCCCGGTCCCCGGTGTCGTAGACGACGACGTGCCAGCCGCGCGCCCGGGCCGCCTCCAGCGCGGCCGCGGCGACCTCGGTGAAGAACGGGTTGAGCAGGTCGGGGATGACCAGCCCGATCGTGGTGGTGTCCTGCCGGACCAGGCCGCGGGCGAACCGGCTCGGCCGGTAGCCGAGCTCGCGGGCGGCCTCCAGCACACGCTGCTTGGTGGCGCCGTCGATCTCGTCCTTGTCGTTGAGCGCCCGCGACACGGTCTGCCGGGACACCCCCGCGGACCGGGCGACGTCATGGATCGTGACCCTCCGGGATTCCGTCCCTGACGACGACACCATCGCGTACCTCCCGATCGTCGCGGGTGCCGGCGCGCCCGCAGGGCCTGAGTATGCACGTCCCGGACGGGGCGGCGCGAGATCAGGTCCCCGCACTGCTGCGGGGGTACGGGTGCGTCGGCGCGGCTCTGACCTCGGGAAAGGGGCGGAGTCAGGTCGCCGCGCCACGCAGCGCCGCGCCGAGCGCCCGGAGGTCGAGACCCGCGAGGTGGTCCAGGAAGTGGCGGCGCATGGAGGCCAGGTGGGTCGGCCATGCCTCCTCCAGGCGGGCCAGCCCGGCGTCGTTGAGGACGGCGTTCGAGCCCCGGGCGTCCCGCTCGCACCTGACCCGCCGGATGAATCCCTGGCCCTCCAGCCGGCGCACCACGCCCGTCATGCCGCTGAGCGACATCTCGCAGGCGGCGGCGAGGTCGCTCATCCGCATCCGCCGCCCGGGCGCCTCCGAGAGGTTCATCATCGCCCGGTACTCGATGAGGGGGAGCCGCTGCTCGTGGGTCATGTCGGCGTCCAGTGCGCGGGGCAGGGCGTAGATGACACGGCTGAGGGACCGCATGAGGGCTTCTTCGTCCGGATTGAGCGGATTTGGCAGATCCGGGTCGGATTCCGGGCGGTGTGCGGCATCCTGCATGCCCCCACTTTACTTGCTTCGCGAAGGATATATATTTGCTACGCGAAGCAATTAATGCCGAGCCGTGCGGCGTGGCCACCCTGCCCGCGCGACCGTACCGACCCCGCAAGTCATCCCGGAAAGAGACGCACATGCCTCAGTCGCTGACGAACGCCCAGTCCACCGCAGGAATCCGGTACGCGGCGTCCGGCCCGGGCGGTGGCCGGCACCGGGGCCGGAGCGTCGACGGTGAACCGTACGTGCGGGGGAGCGGTACGGCTCCCGGGGGCGGCCGCCACCGCAGGACCGTCCGCGCCCCGCAGGCCTGGCAGGCCGCCGAGGGGCCGGTGCGGCCGGCCGTCGGGGACGAGGACGGTTCCACCGGGCGCGAGGCCCGCTTCGAGCGTGACGTGCTGACCCTCCTCGACCCCGTGTACCGGGCCGCGTTGGGCGTCACGGGCGACCCGGCCGAGGCGGAGGAACTCGTCCTGGAGGTGTTCACCCGGGCGTACGCCGCGTTCCCGCGCCTCCTCGACGGCATCGACCACCGGGCCTGGCTCTACGACCTCCTGGCCTCGGCGTTCGTCGGCCCCCACCCGGAGGTGTGCGTGCTGCCGCCGGAGTCCGGGATCCCGGAGGGGGTGCGGATGTCCGCGCTGGACGAGTTCGTCCTGCTGTCCGAGGCGGACGTCCGGGCCGCACTCCTCACGCTGCCGAAGGAGCAGCGGTTCGCCGTGTACCTCGCGGCCGTTGAAGGTTTCACCTATCAGGAGATAGCAGACATCATGGATGTTTCCGCAGCAATTGCGGCGTACTGGCTGCACGACGCCCGGCTGCGGCTGTGGGCGGCCGAAGGCCCGCGCGTGGTGGCGTCCGAGCAGGAGTACGTCTCCGGCGACCTCGTCGGTGCCGGGCGGAGCGTATCCGCATGACACGTCGTCGCGGGGACAGGCGGCGGGCAAGGGCCGGCGGGCCCGCGCGGCACCCATGCGCGGCGTGATCTTCGTCGCTCGTCACATTCCCGGGGCCCGCGCTGTCATGCCCGCGGGGAGGAACACCTCGGTCACCTGCGGAAACACGGCTCCCCACAGCCGGGAATCCTTTGGGGTCCGCCGCGGTTGACGCGAGCGCAGAAAGAAGATGATCACAGTGAACGAAGAACCAACCGCAACCGCGGAACCGTTGCAGCGACTGGCCGCCGAGGGAGTCTCGGTCTGGCTGGACGACCTGTCGCGCAGACGCATCGCCTCCGGCGACCTCGCCCGACTCGTCGCATCGGGACGTGTGGTGGGCGTCACCACGAATCCGTCCATCTTCCGTGCCGCCATCGGCTCGGGGGAGGACTACCGGGAAGAGCTCGCCGACCTGGCCGCGCGCGGCGTCACCCCGGACGAAGCCGTCCGCATGATGACCGCCGCCGACGTGCGTGCCGCGGCCGACCTCCTGCGACCCGTGTACGAGGCGACCGGCGGCCGGGACGGCCGGGTGTCGATCGAGGTCGACCCGCGCCTGGCCCACCGCACGCGGGCTACCGTCGCCGAGGCCCGGCAGCTCGCCTGGCTGGTCGACCGCCCCAACGTGATGGTCAAGATCCCGGCGACCGCGGAGGGCCTGCCCGCCATCACGGAGGTCACCGGCCTCGGCATCAGCGTGAACGTCACGCTGATCTTCTCGCCGGAGCGCCACCGCGAGGTCATGGAGGCCTACCTGACCGGTCTGGAGAAGGCGCGTGCGGCCGGGATCGACCTGTCCACCGTGCACTCCGTCGCCTCCTTCTTCGTCTCCCGCGTCGACACGGAGGTCGACCGGCGGCTGACGGAGCTGGGCACGGACGAGGCGTCGGGCCTGAAGGGCAGGGCGGCGCTCGCCAATGCCCGGCTGGCGTACCGGGCGCAGCGGGAGTTCTTCACCGGCGACCGCTGGGCCGCGCTCGCCGCGGCGGGCGCCCACGAGCAGCGGCCGCTGTGGGCCTCCACGGGCGTGAAGGACCCGGCGTACCGGGACACCCGCTACGTCGAGGAACTCGTCGCGCCCGGAACGGTCACCACCGTGCCGGAGGCGACGCTCGACGCCGTCGCCGACCACGGCCGCGTCGACGGCGACACCGTCACCGGCCGCCACGACCGGGCCCGCGCCGACCTGACGGCCCTGGAACGACTGGGCATCCCCCTCGACGAGGTCGTCCGGCAACTGGAGGACGAAGGCGTGGCGAAGTTCGAGGCGGCCTGGGCCGAACTGCTGCAGGCCATCGGAACAGCACTGAACGGCAAGGGAGCCGACGCGCGATGAGCAAGGACCCGACCGCACCCGCCACCACCCCGTGGCCCAACCCCCTGCGCGATCCGTCCGACCGGCGGCTGCCGCGCATCGCGGGCCCGTCCGGTCTGGTGATCTTCGGCGTGACGGGTGACCTGTCCCGCAAGAAGCTGATGCCGGCGGTGTACGACCTGGCCAACCGCGGGCTGCTGCCGCCGGGCTTCTCGCTCGTCGGCTTCGCCCGCCGCGACTGGGCGGACCAGGACTTCGCCCAGGTCGTGCACGACTCGGTCCGCGAGCACGCCCGGACGCCGTTCCGCGAGGAGGTCTGGCAGCAGCTCGCCGAGGGCATGCGCTTCATCCCCGGCGACTTCGACGACGACGTCGCGTTCAAGCAGCTCGCCGTCACCGTGGACGAGCTGGACGCCACCCGGGGGACCAGCGGCAACTACGCGTTCTACCTGTCCGTACCGCCGAAGTTCTTCCCCAAGGTCGTGCGGCAGCTGAAGAAGCACGGGCTCACCGACGCCCCCGAGGGCTCCTGGCGACGCGCGGTCATCGAGAAGCCCTTCGGCCACGACCTGGCCAGCGCGCGGGAACTCAACGCCCTCGTCCACGAGGTGTTCGCCCCGGAGCAGGTCTTCCGGATCGACCACTACCTGGGCAAGGAGACCGTCCAGAACATCCTGGCGCTGCGCTTCGCCAACACGATGTTCGAGCCGCTGTGGAACCGCTCCTACGTCGACCACGTGCAGATCACGATGGCCGAGGACATCGGCATCGGCGGCCGCGCGGGCTACTACGACGGCATCGGCGCCGCGCGCGACGTCATCCAGAACCACCTCCTGCAGCTGCTCGCGCTGACCGCGATGGAGGAGCCCGCCTCCTTCGACGCCAAGTCGCTGGTACAGGAGAAGCTCAAGGTCCTCCAGGCCGTCCGGCTCCCCGGCGACCTGGGCGCGCACACCGTGCGCGGCCAGTACGCGCACGGCTGGCAGGGCGGCGAGGAGGTGGACGGCTACCTGGAGGAGGACGGCATCGACGCCGAGTCCAGGACCGACACCTACGCCGCGATCAAGCTGGCCATCGACAACCGCCGCTGGGCGGGCGTCCCCTTCTACCTCCGGGCCGGCAAGCGCCTGGGCCGCCGCGTCACCGAGATCGCGGTCGTCTTCCAGCGCGCCCCGCACTCCCCGTTCGGCCCGGAGGCGACGCAGGAACTCGGGCAGAACGCGATCGTCATCCGCGTCCAGCCCGACGAGGGCATCACGGTGCGCTTCGGCTCGAAGGTGCCCGGGACGTCGATGGAGATACGCGACGTGACGATGGACTTCGCCTACGGCGAGTCCTTCACCGAGTCCAGCCCCGAGGCGTACGAGCGGCTCATCCTCGACGTCCTGCTCGGTGACGCCAACCTCTTCCCCCGCCACCTGGAGGTCGAGGAGTCCTGGAAGATCCTCGACCCGATCGAGCGGTACTGGGACACGCACGGACGGCCCGCGCAGTACACCGCGGGCAGTTGGGGCCCCGCGGAGGCCGACGAGATGCTCGCACGAGACGGACGGAGCTGGCGCAGGCCATGAGGATCGACCTGACCGACACCACGGCAAGCCACATCAACAAGGCCCTGGTGCAGGGCCGCCGCGCCATCGGCACCCCCGCCGTCGGCATGGTCCTGACCATGGTCATCGTGACCGACGAGGAGAACGCCCACGACGCCCTGAAGGCGGCGGAGCAGGCGGCGCAGGAACACCCCTCGCGCACGCTCGTCGTCATCAAGCGGCCCTCGCGCACCACCGGCCGGCGCACCCCCTCCCGCGTCGACGCCGAGGTCCGCGTCGGCTCCGACGCCGGATCCGGCGAGGCGGTGCTGCTGAGGCTGTTCGGCGAAGCGGCCGGGCACGCCGACTCCGTGGTCCTGCCGCTGCTGCTGCCCGACGCCCCCGTCGTCGTCTGGTGGCCCGCGGACGCACCGGACGCACCGGCGAAGGACCCGCTCGGCGCCCTCGCCCAGCGCCGCATCACCGACGCCTACGCGGTCGACCGGCCGCTGGAGGCACTGGCGGCCCGGGCCGGTGCGTACACGCCCGGCGACACCGACCTCGCGTGGACCCGGACGACGCCGTGGCGCTCCATGCTCGCCGCCGCGCTGGACCAGGCCCAGGCCCGCGTCACCTCCGCGGTCGTGGAGAGCGAGGCCGACAACCCCAGCGCCGAACTGCTGGCCCGCTGGTTCGCCGACCGGCTGCGCGTGCCCGTCGAACGGATCGTCACCGACGGGCCCGTGGTGACCGCGGTCCGGCTGCGCACCCCGCACGGCGACATCCTCATCGACCGCCCCGAGGGCGCCGTGGCCCGGCTGTCCATCCCCGGACAGCCCACCCGCGTCCTGGCGCTGAAGGTGCGCACCACCGCGGAGCTCATCGCGGAGGAGCTCCGCCGTCTCGACCCGGACGAGGCCTACGCCGCCGCGCTGCGAACCCAGGTCAAGACGCCCCGCACGAAGGCCCTCCCGGCGAAGGCCCCCTCCACCAGGGCCCGTTCCGCGAAGGCCGCCCCGGTGCCCCCGCAGCGCGCGCACCAGCACGAGAACCAGGAGAAGGACGATGCCTGACACACCCAAGCCGAGCCACCGCCCGCAGTGGGCCGCACTGGCGGAGCACCGCGCCGCCACGCGGCCGGGACCGCACCTGCGCGAGCTGTTCGCGGCGGACCCCGCACGCGCGCGGCGCTACACGGTGGAGGTCGGCGACCTGCGCATCGACTACTCCAAGAACCTGGTCACGGACGAGACCCTCGCCCTGCTGCGCGAACTGGCCGCCGCCACCGCCGTGTTCGAGCTGCGCGACGCCATGTTCCGCGGCGAGAAGATCAACGTCACCGAGGGCAGGGCCGTCCTCCACACCGCCCTGCGCGCGCCGCGGGACGCCGTCGTCGAGGTGGACGGCGAGAACGTCGTGCCGCGGGTCCACGCGGTGCTCGACAAGATGTCCGCCTTCGCCGACCGGGTGCGCTCCGGTGAGTGGACCGGCCACACCGGCAAGCGGATCAGGAACGTCGTCAACATCGGCATCGGCGGCTCCGACCTCGGCCCCGCCATGGCGTACGAGGCGCTGCGCCCCTTCACCGACCGCTCGCTGACGTTCCGTTTCGTCTCCAACGTCGACGGCGCGGACCTCCACGAGGCCCTGCAGGGCCTCGACCCGGCCGAGACCCTGTTCGTCGTCGCGTCCAAGACCTTCACCACCATCGAGACGATCACCAACGCCACCTCCGCGCGCAGCTGGCTGCTGGCCGGGCTCGACGGCGAGGAGAACGCCGTCGCCCGGCACTTCGTCGCCCTGTCGACCAACACCGGCAAGGTCGCGGAGTTCGGCATCGACCCGGAGAACATGTTCGAGTTCTGGGACTGGGTGGGCGGCCGTTACTCCTTCGACTCGGCGATCGGCCTCTCCCTGATGGTCGCCATCGGCCCGCGGCGGTTCCGTGAGATGCTCGACGGCTTCCACACCGTCGACGAGCACTTCCGCACCGCGCCCGCCGAGGCCAACGCGCCGCTGATCCTCGGACTGCTCGGCGTCTGGTACGGCAACTTCTTCGACGCCCAGGCGCACGCCGTCCTGCCGTACTCCCACTACCTGTCCAAGTTCACCGCCTACCTGCAGCAACTGGACATGGAGTCCAACGGCAAGTCCGTGGACCGCGACGGGCACCCCGTGGAGTGGCAGACCGGCCCCGTCGTGTGGGGCACGCCCGGCACCAACGGGCAGCACGCGTACTACCAGCTGATCCACCAGGGCACGAAGCTGATACCGGCGGACCTCATCGGCTTCGCCCGCCCGGCCGGCGAACTGAGCGCGGAACTCACCGCCCAGCACGACCTGCTGATGGCCAACCTGTTCGCGCAGGGTCAGGCGCTCGCCTTCGGCAAGACCGCCGACGAGGTCCGCGCCGAGGGCGTGCCCGAGGAGCAGGTCCCGCACCGGACCTTCCGCGGCGACCACCCGACCACCACCGTCCTGGCGGCCGAACTGACCCCCTCGGTCCTCGGCCAGCTCATCGCGCTCTACGAGCACAAGGTCTTCGTCCAGGGCGCCCTGTGGAACATCGACTCCTTCGACCAGTGGGGCGTCGAACTCGGCAAGGTCCTCGCCAAGCGCGTCGAACCCGCCCTGACCGGCGAAGCCGACGTGCCCGGACTCGACCCCTCCACCGCGGCCCTGGTGGCCGCGTACCGCTCCCTGCGGGGCAACTGACCCGGGGGGACTCCCACGGCGGCGCCGCCCGGCCCCGGGTGCGCGCCGCCCGCCGACCACACCCGCGACACACAGAAGGAGCACCTGACATGCAACTCGGACTCGTCGGCCTCGGCAAGATGGGCGGCAACATGCGCGAGCGGATCCGCCGCGCCGGCCACACCGTCGTCGGCTACGACCGGGACCCCGACCTGGCCGACGTCGGCAGCCTCACCGAACTGGTCGACAAGCTCGACGCACCCCGCGTGGTGTGGGTGATGGTGCCGGCCGGCGCGCCGACCCAGTCCGTGGTCGACGAGCTCGGCGGCCTCCTGGAGCCGGGCGACATCGTCGTCGACGGCGGCAACTCCCGCTGGACGGACGACGAGAAGCACGCCGAGGAGCTGGCCGCCAAGGGCATCGGCTTCGTGGACGCGGGCGTCTCCGGAGGCGTCTGGGGCCTGAAGAACGGCTACGCCCTCATGGTCGGCGGCCGGATCGAGCACGTGGAGAAGGTGCAGCCGGTCTTCGACGCCCTCAAGCCCGCGGGCGACTTCGGCTTCGTCCACGCGGGCGCGGTCGGTGCCGGCCACTTCGCGAAGATGGTCCACAACGGCATCGAGTACGCCATGATGCAGGCCTACGCCGAGGGCTGGGAGCTGCTGGAGAAGGTCGACTCGGTCACCGATGTGCGCGAGGTGTTCCGCTCCTGGCAGGAGGGCACCGTCATCCGCTCCTGGCTGCTGGACCTGGCCGTGGGCGCCCTCGACGAGGACGAGCACCTCGACGGCCTCAGGGGGTACGCGGAGGACTCCGGCGAGGGCCGCTGGACCGTCGAGGCGGCCATCGACAACGCCGTGCCGCTGCCCGCCATCACCGCGTCGCTCTTCGCGCGCTTCGCGTCCCGCCAGGACGACTCCCCGCAGATGAAGATGATCGCCGCGCTCCGCAACCAGTTCGGCGGCCACGCCGTCACCACCGCGGACGACAAGGCCTAGTCACCGCCGGAGCCCGCGCCCGCCGGCGCGGGCTCCGCACCGCCTCACCGCACCACCCCTCCTCCGTGCCGAAAGTGGATGAACGACCATGGGCGACCTGCTCCTGCTCCGCCACGGCGAAACCGCGTGGACCCTGTCCCGACAGCACACCAGCCACACCGACCTGCCCCTGACACGGCACGGCGAGGGGGAGGCGTCCCGCGTCGCCCACCTGCTCCGCGGGCACGACATCGCCCTCGCCCTGAGCAGCCCCCTGCGCCGCGCCGTACGCACCGCCGAACTGGCCGGGGTGTCCGGCGCCGAGATCGACCCGGACCTGAGCGAATGGGACTACGGGGGCTACGAGGGCGTCACCACCGCCGAGATCCACCGCACCCGCCCGACCTGGAACCTGTGGGCCGACGGCGTGGCCCCCGGCCCCCCGGACCATCCGGGGGAGGGCCCCGAGGACGTCGGCCGCCGCGCCGACCGCGTGCTCGCCCGCGTCGAGCCGCTGCTGCGCGACCCCGCCGCGGGCGACGTGCTGCTCGTCGCGCACGGCCACATCCTGCGCGTCCTCACCGCCCGCCGCCTCGGCCTGCCGCCGTCGGCCGGATCGCTGTTCGCCCTGGACACCGGCACTGTCAGCCGGCTCGGCACCGAGCACGACCGCCCCGTCATCAAGGCCTGGAACACCACGGGCGCCCCGGCGACCGGCGCGCCCTCCCCGTCCGGCATGATCCCCTGGCCGCGGCGCCCCGAGCACGACTCGTCCCCGGGCCGGTGAGGGGGCGTCGCCCCGTCGGGAATTTCCTCCCTCGCCTTCGCCGTCCTCCGGGGCGGAGGAGCCCCGCCGGTCCTGCGGCTGCCCTACCGTGAAGCCCGTGAAGGTCCTCATCGTCGGCGGCAGCGGGTTCCTCGGCAGGGAACTCGTACGACAGGCCGCGGCCGCGGGTCTCGAGACGGCCGCGACATACCGCTCCCGCCACCCCGGCGGGGTCCCCGGTGTCCCGTGGCACCACCTCGACCTCCGCGCCCCGGGGCGCCTCGGCGAGGTACTGGCCGAGGTGGCCCCCGACACCGTCGTCAACGCCAGCAGCGGGTACAGCGACTGGGAGGTCACCGCCGACGGCTCGGTCCGCGTGGCCCTGGCCGCGGCGGAACACGGCTGCCGCCTGGTCCACGTCTCCAGTGACGCCGTCTTCTCCGGGGGCCGGGTCCACTACGACGAGACCTGCCTGCCCGATCCCATCAGCCCGTACGGCGCGGCGAAGGCCGCCGCCGAGACCGCGGTGCGGCTCCTGGCACCGTCCGCCGTGGTCGCGCGTACCTCGTTGATCATCGGCGACGGCGGATCCGCGCACGAGCGCCTGATCCACGACCTGGCCGCCGGCGTGCGCGACGGCGTCCTGTTCACCGACGACGTCCGCTGCCCGGTGCACGTCGAGGACCTCGCCTCCGCTCTGTGGGAACTCGCGACGTCCGACGCCTCGGGCGTGTTCCACCTCGGCGGGACGGACGCCCTCAACCGCTACGAACTCGGCGGCCTCATCGCCCGCCGCGACGGACTCGACGCCACCGCGCTGCGCGCCGGGCGCCGCGTCGACGGCCCCGTGCCCGGCCCCCTCGACGTCCGCCTCGACAGCAGCGCCACCCAGCGGCGCATACGGACCCGCCTGCGCGGAGCCCGGGAGTTCCTCCACCCCCGGTAGGACGCGGGCCCGACTGCCCATCGGATGGAACCGGGAGGCACGCGGGCCGTGTCGCCGGGGACAACGGCCGCCCAGGGGCCAAGCTGATGTGCCAGTGGTCCCGGCACACGGAAGGGCGCGCCATGGAGGGCATCGCGGACATGGGGGGCACGCGGGGATGGGGGCCCGTCCGGCCGCCGAGACCCGGCGAACCGGTCTTCGCCGAGCCCTGGCAGGGCCGGGCGTTCGCGCTGGCGATCCTCTCCATCCAGGTGTCCGGGTACAACGTGGACGCCTTCCGGCACGCCACGGAACGCCTGGACCGGGCCGCCTACCTGGACGACGGCTACTTCGGCCGCTGGCTGAACGCCGCGGAGCTGGTGCTCACCGAGAGCGCCGTCCTGGCGCCCACCGCGGTCGAGACCCGCGCCCGCAACCTGCGCGGCGCCGGTGTCGAGGAGCCACCGGTCCCCGAACCGGCCCGCCCCGACTACGCTCCCACCGCCCCGGGCTCGCTCCGTACCGTGGACACCCCGCCGGCCTTCGCCGTCGGTGAGCGGGTCCGCGCGAAGGACATGTCCCCGCCCGGGCACACGCGGCTGCCGGGTTATCTGCGCGGACACCCCGGCGTCGTCGAGCTCGTGCAGCCCGCCGCGCTGCTGCCGGACACCCACGCGCACTTCCTGGGCGAGAACCCGCAGCACGTCTACTCGGTCCGGTTCGACTCCCGCGAACTGTGGGGCGCCGGCGCCGAGCCCTTCTCCGTCACCGCCGAGCTGTTCGAGAGCTACCTGGAGACCCCCTGATGACCTCCACCGGCGGACCGGGCGACGACCTCCCCCCGGCCCTGCGCACCGAGGCGCTGGAGCAACTGCTCACCGAGCGCGGCCTGATCGACCCGGCGGCGATGGACACGATCATCGCCACCTACGAGACCCAGGTGGGCCCGCTCAACGGCGCCAAGGTCGTCGCAAGGGCGTGGACCGATCCGCAGTACAAGCGCCGGCTGCTCCAGGACGGCACCGCGGCCATCGCGGAACTGGGCTTCACCGGCCCTCAGGGCGAGCACATCGTCGTCGTGGAGAACACCCCCACGACCCACAACGTGGTGGTCTGCACCCTGTGCTCGTGCTATCCGTGGCCGGTGCTCGGCCTGCCGCCGAGCTGGTACAAGGACCCCGCCTACCGCTCGCGCGTGGTGAGGGAACCGCGCACGGTGCTCTCCGAGATGGGACTCGACCTCGCCGAGGACGTGCGGATCACCGTCCGCGACTCCACCAGCGAGGTGCGCTGGCTGGTGCTGCCCGAACGCCCCTCCGGCACCGAGCACCTGACGGAGGAGGAACTCGTGCCGCTGGTGACCCGGGACGCCATGGTCGGCGTGGCGAAGGTGACGACGCCGTGACCGCGCCCCTGGACGTCGACGGGCCGGCCGCGCCGCCCCGCTCCAACGGCGAGCTGGTCTTCGCCGAGCCGTGGGAGAGCCGCGCCTTCGGCATGGCCGTCGGCCTCCACGCAGCGGGTGCCTTCGCCTGGCCCCGGTTCCAGGCCGCGCTGATCGCCCGGATCCGGGCCTGGGAGAACGCACCGCCGGCGGACGGTCCCTGGAACTACTACCGGCTCTGGCTGGCCGCGCTGGAGGACGTGCTCGCCGAACAGGACGTGGTCCGTTCGGGCGAGGTCACCGCGCGCGCCCGCACCCTGGCCGGCCGGCCCGCGGGCCACGACCACGGCGACCACCACGACCACGACCACGCACATCGGCACTGACCGCGAGGCACCGGTCCACGCCCGATCCGTCAGCCGTGCGGGATGGGCAGGTCCAGGGAGACGGTCTTGCCGCGGCCGTTGGGCGAGGTGTTCCACTGCCCGGCCAGGGCCTCCACGATGAGCAGCCCCCTGCCGTGCTCGGCCTCGGCGTTCTCCTCCTCGTCCAGGGCCAGCGGCGAGGGGACGGGCGGGTTGCTGTCGGAGTCCCGTACCTCCAGCCGGACGTGGTCGCCGAAGGCCCGCAGCCGGACGTCGACGTCGCTGCCCGCGTGGATGAGGGCGTTGGTCACGATCTCCGACGCGATCAGCTGGAGGGTGTCCGACACCACCGGCAGCGACCACGCGTGCAGTTGCTCGTCGACGAAAGCCCGGGCCGCCTTGACCCCGTGCAGATCGCGCCGCTGCACGTGCAGGCTGGCCGCCCGCGGCGCCCCCTTGCCCGCGGCGCCTTCGTACCGGGCCAGGAGCAGCACCGCGTCGTCCCGGCGCCACCGGGGGCCGGAGACCTCGGCGACCATGCGGTCGGCGACCTGTTCCAGGTCGGCCGCGGCCCCGGTCTCCCGGACCCCCGCACGGAGCAGGGTCCGCGCGCACGCGCCGTGGTCCCCGGTGAGGGAGTCGGTCAGGCCGTTGGAGTAGAGCATCAGCACGGACCCCGGCGCCAGTGTGTGCTCATAACTGCGGTAAGGGTGCTGCGTGGTGACGCCCAGGGGGAGGTTCGGAGGCGCGTCGAGGACGTCCACGCTTCCGTCTGGCCGCCGTACGACCGGCGCCGGATGCCCGGCGAGAGCGACCTCTGCCGTACCGTCAGCGGTGTCCAGGGCGACCACGCAGCAGGTCACGAGCTGCTCCGTGCCGAGTTCGGCGAGCAGCCGGCCCGTCCGGTCGATCACCACGGCGGGGCGGTGGCCCTCGGTCGCGTACGAGGTCAGCGCGGTGCGCACCTGGCCCATGACGGCGGCGCTGTCCAGGTCGTGGCCTTCCACGTCACCGACGACGAGCACCATCCGGTCGTCCGACACCTTGATCACGTCGTACCAGTCGCCGCCCGCCTGGCAGGTGGTCGTGGCGGGCCGGTAGCGCGCGGTGGTGGCCAGCCCCGGCAGCTCGGACAGGACGGGCGGCAGGAGCCTGCGCTGCAGGTGTTCCGCGATCTCGCGTTGCCGGGTGCCCAGTTCGACGCGTTCCACCGTCGCCCCCAGCATGCCGGCCATCATGCCGAGCACCGTCCGCTCCTCGGGCGGGAACGCGCGGGCCCCCTCGAACTCCAGGCAGCACACCCCGATGATGCGCGGGTTCATCAGCGACACTTCGGCGACGCTCCTGCTCCCGACGACGAGCGGCAGGTAGGCCTCGGCCCGTGGCCCGGCGTCGTGCCGGAACGGGTCCGTGTCCGGTGGTGCGCCCTCGGACAGGAACAGCGCGTGCCCGCGCACCGCCTCCGCCGCGGGAGTGCTCGCGCCGAGTCTGGCGCCGTGGACGGTGCGGACCAGGGCGGAGGACGGTCCGCTGTGTCCCAGGACCCAGAGCCGGCCCGCACTCACCGAGGCCAGCACCACGGCTCCGGCGCCGAAGGGGGACATGATGCAGTCCCGGGCCGCCGCGACGACGTGGTCCACCGTCGTGGCCTGGTTGAGGCGCTCGGCGAAATGACGCAGGGGGTACATCAGGCTGGCGCCGGACGAGCCGGGGACGCCGCGCACCCCCCAGCCCGGGGTGTGGATGCTCGCGTGGAACACCGGCACGAGGGCGGGTGCGGGGCCGGTCGTGACGGCAACGCCGTGACGCACGAGTTCGGCGAGGGCGGTGGCCAGCGCGTCCGCGATCTCCCGCAGCACCGCGTGGTCGGCGGGGCCGTAGTCGCCGTGGCTCTCCAGGCGCAGCACGGTGAGCGCGCCGAAGCGGTGCCCGCCGGCGGTGGCCGGGGACGCCAGGGCCGCGTACGGATAGGGCAGTGCGAAGCGCTGGTCCGGGTCGGCCGGGTCGGGATCGGGCAGCACCGCCGTCGCGCCCGTGGTGACGGCGTGGGTCGACGCGCGGGGCATGTCCATGGTCATCCGGCAGGGGACCGTGAACATGGAGGGCGGGCTGCCGGCGATCATCGCCGCTCGCAGTTCGGCGCCGTTCGGGTCCAGCAGGTAGACCGCCGCGGCGACGGCGTCCATCCGGAACAGGGCCTCACGGAGGGCGCCGTGCAGGACCTCCTCGAGACCCGTGCCCTCGATCCGTGCGGGCCCGCCTTCGCGGCGGTGTTCTCCGACTGCGCTGTTGCTGGTCATCGAACGGCTCCCTCTTGGCGAGTATAGGTGCGCGGGTGACCGGTCGCTCAGGCGCGAAGACCTCGTTTGCCGCTCGAGAGATAGGAGCATATGCTCGTAATAGTGCGGGTGGGAGCGCGCGTCCTGTGGCACCTCGTACGCCACGGGAGTCCGTGGCCACACCCGTCACCGCAAACTCAGCCAACCCAGAAGGAGACCGACCGATGGCTGCCGGCAATCTTGTCCTCGTCACCGGGGTCGGCGGCGTGGGCCGTGCCGTCCTCGAACTCCTGCGTGAGCAGGACGTACCGGTGCGCGCGATGGTCCGCCACGACGACGAACGGGCGGACGCGCTGCGCGCGCTCGGCGCGGAGGTCGTCACCGGCGATCTGACCCGGCCCGAGACCGTGGCGGCGGCACTGGAGGGTGCGCGGCGGATGTACTTCGCGATGCCCGTCTCGACCGATCACCTGCTCGCGGCGACCGTGGTGGCGAGCGTCGCCCGCGCGTACGGGCGGCTGGACGCGCTGGTGGGCATGTCGCAGATGACGGTGTCGCAGATGACCGCGACCAGCACGGGGGAGTCCCACCAGCAGCGGCTGCACTGGCTGGCGGAGCAGGTGCTGAACTGGTCGGGCCTGCCGGTGGTCCACGTCCGCCCGACGTCCTTCCTGGACAATCCGCTGTTCACCGCGCTGGCGGCACGGTCGATCCGGGAGACCGGGACGATCGCGCTGCCGTTCGGCACCGGGCGTACCTCTCCGGTGGCCGTGGAGGACGTCGCCCGGGTCGTCGCCACGGTCCTGCGCGACCCGGTCCCGCACGTCGGCAGGGTCCTCGAACTGACCGGGCCGCGCACGCTCGACATGGCCGAGATGGCCGGGGAGTTCTCCCGGGCGCTGGGGCGTGAGGTGGCCTACGTGGACGTGCCGCCGGAGCGGTGGCGGGACGAGGTGCTCAGCCTGGCCGGTCTGCCGCCGCACGTCGAGGCGCACGTCGCCACCATGGGCCGGCTGCACCGGGAGAACCGCTACGACCGGGCGTCCGACGACGTCGAGCGTGTGACGGGCGTGCCCGCCCGGACCGTCGAGCAGTTCGTCGCCGCCCGCCGGGACTTCTACCTGGGCTGAGCCCGGGTGGGCCGCTCCGGCATCCCGCGGGGACGCCGGAGCGGGGTGCGGCGTGCGTCCGCGGGCCCGTATTGCCGCCGGTTTGATGACGAATCAAGCTACTTGCACGTACAAGTAGTCCAATGTTCTACTTGCTTGACCGAGCAAATAGTGCGCGGGGGGCTCAGCGCAGGCTGGGGGGAATGCCCGGGTACGAGTGCCGCACCGAGGTGGCGAACCCACCGGGAGGATGCGCGCTCCGGGAGCGCCGGACCGACAGGACCCTCGTCGGGACCGGCCGGCAGGCCGACGTGCCTGCCCTGACGCGGGATGCCGATGGCCGACAGGCCCGACGGCATCCGTCCGCGCCCGAATGTCCTCAGGTCGCCGGTCGACCGCTCGGCATCGCCGTCCTGAGGCGCGCGGAGCGACGCTCCCCGGACCCAGGGGGCACATGTGCGTCCCTTCGAAGCTCCGCCTCCCGCGCTCGTACCACCCAGAACAGGATGAACACTTACATGTCAACGACCAGCAGGCGGACCGTCCTCGGCATGGCCGGGGTCACCGCGGCGGCCGTCGCCGTCGCCGGTACCGGAGTCCTCGGCTCCGCCGGCGTCTTCGAGGGCACGGCGGAGGCGGCCGATGCGCTGCACGGCGTGAACGAGCCCACGTTCACGACGTTGAAACCGTTCCGGGACGCGCTGCGCGTCCCGCCGGCGCTGCGCCCCAAGCGCCATGGGATCACGGAGATCGACATGGTCGAGTCCCATGTCCGGTTGCACTCCCAGATGCCGCCGACCCGGCTGTGGACCTACGCCGGCCACTTCCCCGGCCCGACCATCGAGGTCCGCAGCGGGGAGCGGGTCCGGATCGCCTGGAACAACAAGCTCAAGGGCAGGACGCCGATCAAGGCGGTGTGGGTGGACCCCGAGGGCCCCGGCCCCGGCCTGCTGCCCTACAACCGGCCCGGCGCCGAGGGTGCCGCCCCCCGCCCCGAGGTCGAGCGGCTCACTGCCTGGACCACCGTCCATGTGCACGGCGGCCACCAGAACGCCCTGAGCGACGGCGCCGCGGAGTTCGGAGTCACCTCCGGGAACGGGCAGTTGGGGGAGTACGCCAACGACCAGGCGGCGGCCCACCTCTTCTACCACGACCACGCCATGTCGGTGACCTCGCTCAACGTCCAGGCCGGTCTGGTCGGCAACTACGTGGTGCGCGACGCGGAGGAGGACCGGCTCGGACTGCCCCGCGGCGAGTACGAGATCCCGCTGACGATCCAGGACGTCAACTTCGACACCGACGCCCAGGGCCGGCTCACCGGCCAGGTCCTCGCGAAGCGGGTCGTGGGCGGCGGCGCGATGCCGATGCCGGGCACCATCCCGCCCGCACTGGCGAGCCTGAACCCGTTCACCATGGTCAACGGCGTGGTGTGGCCGTACCTGGACGTGCAGGCCCGGGCCTACCGCTTCCGCCTGGTGAACGTCTCCACCACCCGCGTCTACCGCCTGGTCGTCGTCGACGAGGAGACCGGCAAGGTCGTACGCGGCGCCATGAAGCTCATCGGCACCGACATGGGGCTGCTCGGCAAGCCGCAGACCATCGACGAGGCGATCTCCCTCTCGCCCGCCGAGCGCGCCGACGTCGTCATCGACTTCGCGGCCTTCCCCGGGAGGAAGCTCAAGCTCGTCAACACGATCCCGGGTCAGACCGCCGGAGCGGCCCTGCCGGACTTCATGGTCCCCTTCCCGGAGGTGATGCAGTTCCGCGTCGAGAAGAAGCGCCGTGCGCTCCACCCGCTTCCGACAACGTTGTCGAACTCGTTCCGCAGGCTCACCCTCGCCGATGTGCCCAAGGACGCCACCGAACGCTTCGTCCTGCTGAGCTTCGACAAGACCGGCGCCATGCCCCAGATCTGGGAGATGGAGCAGGTCCCGGCCGGCACGGCGCCGGGCACCGGCATCGTCACGGTCGACATGCCGGGCGGCACCCGGACGCTACGCCGCACGAGCACCATGTTCGAGGACACCACCACCTTCTTCGCCGCCTCCGGCACCTGGGAGAAGTGGCACTTCATCAGCGCCGCCCCCGAGGGCGTGCCCATCTACCACCCGATGCACATCCACCTGATGAACTTCCAGGTCGTCGACCGGCGGGCCGTCGACTCCTCCGGCATGGACTTCGCCACGGCGCAGACCAGGAAGCCCATCACCCTCGGCGCCCCGGTCCCGGTCGCCCCGGAGGAGTCCGGCTGGAAGGACACCATCACCGTCAACGCCAACACCCTCGTCACCGTGGCGGGACGGCTCGCCGACCAGACCGGCAAGGTCATGTACCACTGCCACCTCCTCGACCACGAGGACGAGGGCATGATGCGGCCCTTCGTCGTCATGCCGTCGCCGGTCCACGACATCCACCGGATGCTGATGGACATGGGTCGGGGAACGGACGCGCACGACATGAAGCACATGAAGATGTAGCCCTCACCACTGAGCTCTCACCATCGGGGCGTCAAGGCCCGGAGCGGTCCCGTCTCGGGCGGGACCGCTCCGGGCGGACCCGGATCCCGGGCCTACAGGTCCAGCAGGGCCTGCTCGACGGCCTCGGTCAGCGCGGGGTGGATGTACAGCACCTCCCGGCCGACCTGGTCGGCCGTCTGCCCCAGTGCCATGGCCTGGATCAGCGGCTGGATGAGCGTCGCGGCCTGGGGACCGATGATGTGCGCGCCCAGGATCGTCCGGTCGCCGGGGTCCGCCAGGACCTTCACGAAACTGGTGGTGTCCTCCAGGGCCCATCCGTAGGCGGTGTCCGCGTAGTCGCGGACGCTCACCAGGTACGCGACGCCGCGGCGGCGCGCCTCCTGCTCGGTCAGTCCGACGCTCGCGATCTGCGGGCTGGTGAAGACCGCGTGCGGAGCCAGCCGGTTGGACAGGGTGCGCAGGTCGTCCGGGTGGAGCAGGTTGTGCCGTACGACACGGGATTCGGCGTTGGCCATGTGCTTGAGCTGGAAGTGGTTCACGGCGTCGCCGAGGGCCCAGACCCCCGGTACGGACGTGCGGTACGTGTTGTCGGTCACGATGTGCCCGTGCCCGTCGAGTTCCAGCCCGCCGGCGGCCGCGTCCAGCCGGTCGGTGTTGGGCCGGCGGCCGGTGCAGATCAGCAGCATCTCGGCCTGGACGACCTGCTCGCCCTCGGCGCAGGTCACACTCACCTCGACGCCGCCGGGGCGACGTTCGACGGCGGTGACGGTGGCGCCGAGGAAGACCTGGTGCCGACGGGAGACGAGCTCGGTGAAGCGCTCGGACACCTGCTCGTCCTCGGCCATCAGCAGGCGCGGCCCCCGCTGGATGATCGTGACGTCCGACCCGAACGCGCCGAAGACGTGGCCGAACTCGGCCGCGATGAAACCGCCGCCGATGACGGCCAGAGAAGCGGGCGCGTCCTCGATCCGCATGATGGTGTCGGAGGTGTGGAACGGCACGGTGTCCAGTCCGGGGACGTCCGGTACGAGGGGCCGTGAGCCGACCGCGACCACGACGGTGTCGGCGGTGATCCGCTCCCCGCCCACCTGCAGCACCTTCGGCCCGATGAAGCGCGCCTCCTCGGTGTACACGTCGATGCCGTGGTCCCGTCGGTAGTCCACCGCGCTGTCGTGGATGGGGTCGATCCGGTGGAAGACCCGGTCGCGGACGGTCTTCCAGTCCACCGGTTCGACGGTGGCGTGGACCCCGAGCCGCGCGGCCGCCCGCGCGCCCTCGGCCGCGTCGGCGGCGACGACGAACATCTTGCTGGGGATGCAGCCCCGGTTCAGGCACGTACCGCCGAAGCGGTCCGGTTCGACGATGGCGCAACGCAGGTGCGCGAACTCGTCCCCGATCAGCATGTTGCCGCTGCCCGCGCCGAGGACCACAAGATCGTAGTGCGGCATGTCCGCCCGCCTTCCGCCGGTCAGCAGATGTCCGGACGTCGGGGCTGCGGCGCAGGGCCCTCCCGCGGGACGGCCCACCCGATTTGTGCCTGTTCGGTCCTTCGAGGTTCATATCACGGGCACGGGGCGCCGGGGGCGGAGCATCGGTGCGACACAGCCGGAGGGGTCAGCCCGCCGTTCCGGCGGCCTGCTCCTTCCTGCGCTGCCGGTAGGCCCGCATGGACGCGCGGGAACCGCACCTCGGGCCGCAGTAACCGGCCGAGCTGTTGCGTGTCCGGTCGAAGAAGCAGAAGTGGCACGGCTCGTGGCGGCACGCCCGCAGCCTGTCCCACACGCCCGCGTGCGCGAGTTCGGTGACGCTCGCAAGCACGGTCCCGAACAGCCCGGGGATGCCGCTCTGCGTGCTCGCCAGGCCGGCTCCCTCGGCGGTGACGACCGTGATCAGGGGGTAGCGGGCGGCGATGCCGCGCAGGTGCTCCTCCGCCTGGGCGAGTGCCCCGGGTGTGGTGTTCTTGTCGCCCGCGTGCGCCAGCAGCACGGTGATCAGGGCGTCGCGCAGTTCGCGTGCGGCGGCCGCGTCGGCCTCGGTGACGTGGGTGGCCTCCGTGCCCAGGTCGTGCTCCAGCAGCCATGCGTGCATGCTGCGGGCGTCCGTGAAGCGCTCCGGGAGCTGCCTCGGCCCCGAAGCGTGCGTGTTGAGGAACCGCAGGAGCGCGTCGACGGCTGCGGGCTGGGTCAGCGGACTGCGCTCGGTCGTGGGTGTCGGCATCGTGAGGGCCTCCCTTTCCGGGCCAGTCTAGATCACTCCTCGTTGTGGGTGAAACCAAGACGGTCGTCATTCTCTTCCCATGCGGTGGAGCGCGGTGAAGTGCGGTGAGGTGGGTCACGCTCGCCCCGATTCGTGAGGATGTGTGTTGCGGGTTGCGAGCTAATGGCCTACGGTCATCACCACGACGACAGGCTGAGCCGCTCCAGTGGTACGGCTCGAAGCCTTCGGCGACCCGGCCGGGAATCCGGCGTGTGGCGCCGGTGCGGCTCCGCCGTCCTCGTCCCCCCGGAAAACGGTGACCGCCGGCGTGCGGTGCACCGTCATCTACGAAGGAAGACCCCCCATGTACACGAAGCTGGAACTTGTCATGCTGCCCGTGTCCGATGTCGACCGGGCCAAGGCGTTCTACGAGGCGGTGGGATTCCGCCTGGACCTGGACAAGGCCGCCGGTGAGGACTTTCGCGCGGTGCACTTCACCCCGCCGGGCTCGGAGTGCTCGGTGATGTTCGGTCGGGGACTCACCCCTGCCGAGCCGGGCTCGGCCCAGGGGCTGTACCTGGCCGTCCTCGACATCGAGGAGGCCCGTGCGGAGCTGGTCGCCCGGGGCATCGAGGTGAGCGAGGTGTTCCACGACGCCGGCGGGCTGCTGTTCCACGGCCATGAGGGTGGGGAGGTCACCCACCGGCAGGAGGGTCAGGGGCGGCTCGCGGGCCTGCATCCCGACCGTGCCTCGTACGGCTCGTTCGCCACCTTCAGCGACCCGGACGGCAACGGCTGGGTGCTCCAGGAGATCAAGCAGCGGTTCCCCGGCCGCTGACCCCAGCCCCTCACCGCAGGGCGTACGGAGCCGTACGGACGCGGCCCCAACCCTGCGCCCAGATATGCGCATATGCTCGTTCCCAGTGAAAGGAAACCCCGTGAACATGCCCCCCGTGGAGCCGTCCGAGCAGGACGGCCCCGGCCCGAGGCCGGCGTCGCACCGTGCCCCGCGCGGACTGTCACGACGCGCCTTCGTCGGCGGTGCGGCCGCCTCCGCCGTCACCGTCGCCGGCATCTCGCTGGCGGGCGGGTTGCCGGCGGCCTCCGCCACCCCGCCCCTGCGGACGCCGCACGGGTTCGGCTCGGTCTCCTCGGCGCCCCGGCTGCCGGCCGGGTTCACCAAGACCTTCAGCAGCCGCTTCGTCCGGGCCGGCGGGCTGCGCCAGCACGTGGTGACCGGAGGCGAGGGGCCGCCGTTGCTCCTGGTGCACGGCTGGCCGCAGAACTGGTACGCGTGGCGCATGCTGATGCCGGAACTGGCCCGGCACCACACCGTCGTCGCCGTCGACCAGCGCGGCATGGGACTCACCGACAAGCCCATGAGCGGGTACGACACCCGCTCCCTGGCGGGCGACCTGGTCGCCCTGATGGACGCCCTGGGTCACGAGCGGTTCGCGGTCGTCGGCCACGACACCGGAATGATCATCAGCTACGCGCTGGCTGCCGACCACCCGGAGCGCGTCGCCCGCGTGGCCCTCGCCGAGGTCCCCGGACCCCCGCGGAAGTCCGCCTCGCCGATCCTCTTCCTGGACGAGCGGGACAACGACAGGCTCTGGCACATCCCGTTCAACCGGGTCGACCACGAGCTGACCGAACGGCTGGTCAGGGGGCGCGAAGCGGACTTCTTCGGCTACGAGTTCGACATCCAGGGCGGGGAGAAGCTGCCCCGGTACGCGCGCGAGTACTACGTCCGCCTCTTCTCCGACCCCGCGGCGCTGCGCGGCAGTTTCGGGTTCTACCGCGCGTGGGACGGCACCACCGGTCAGAACGATGACCGCGCGCAGAAGAAGCTGACGATGCCGGTCCTGGCGATCGGCGGATCCGAGAGCTGGGGCGGTGCCGTCGGCGGCGCGCTGGAGCCCCTGGCGGAGGACGTGAGGGGCGTGGTCATCCGCGGCGCCGGTCACTGGGTCGCCGAGCAGGCGCCCGAGGAGATGCTGGCGGAACTCGGCACGTTCCTCGCCCCGTACCGCCGCGCCGCCGGCGCCTCGCGGTAACCCCCGGCCGGGTCAGTCCCGGCGAACCCCACCCACAGACGGGAGGCACGGTGTTCTCCGACATCGGCCCGCTGGAGGTCCTGACGCTGCTCGTGGTGGCGGTCGTCCTCGTCGGACCCGACAGGCTCCCCGGGCTGGTCTCCGACACCGTGCGTGCCCTGCGCGGGCTCCGTGAGCTCGCGCAGGGCGCCCGGGCGGACCTCCGGGACGAACTCCCGCCCGAACTGCGGGACCTGGACCTCACGGACCTCGACCCGCGCGATCCGCCCGCCGGCGGCCACCGGCCGTGACGAGGCCGTCCGGCGGCGCCCGGATCCTTGTGCGCCGCCTCGGTACCTCGGCACCTCAGAAAGGAAACACCCATGTTCGGAAGGCTCGGAGCACCCGAGATCCTCCTCATCCTCGTCGTCGTCCTCCTCCTCTTCGGGGCCAAACGGCTTCCCGACATGGCCCGTTCCTTCGGGCAGTCGCTCCGGATCCTCAGGAGCGAGACCAAGGCCATGCGGGAGGACGGCTCCGGTGAAGCCCCGGGTGCCGTGCGGACCGCGGCCCTCCAGCCCGGGGCCGCGACTCCTGAGCCCGGGGCCGCGACCCCGCACACGGCGCCCGAGGCCACCGCGGCGGACGCACCCCACCGGCGCTGAAGCGCCCCGGACGGACCGGCCATGACCACCCGTACCCCGCGTGACCCCGATCGGATGCCCCTCCGGGAGCACCTGCGCGAACTGCGCAACCGCCTGCTCAAGGCCGTCGGGGCGATCCTGCTCGTCACCGTCGCCGCAGCCCTGTTCCACCGGCAACTCATCGGGTTCCTCATCGATCCGCTGCCCGGCTGTGCCCCCGGCCGCCTGACCGGGGCCTCCGGGGCGGACGGTGCGGGTCACTGCGGCGTGATCTCCCTCAACGGTCTCCTCTCCCCGTTCTCCCTCGCGCTCAAGGTGTCGGTCACCGCGGGAGTGGTCGGCGCGAGCCCGGTGTGGCTCTACCAGCTGTGGGCCTTCGTCGCGCCGGGACTGCACCGCCGCGAGCGGAAGTACACCCTGGCCTTCCTCGGGGCGGGCATCCCCCTGTTCCTGACCGGCGCCGCGGTGGCGTACCGGACGCTGCCGACGACGGCCCGGGTGCTGATCTCCTTCACCCCCGACAACGCCACCAACATCCTGCCCGTCGACGACTTCCTCGACCTGGCCACCCGCATGGTGATCGTCTTCGGCCTCTCCTTCGAACTGCCCGTGCTCCTCGTGCTGCTGAACTTCGGCGGGGTGATCAGCGCCCGGCGGATGACCGGCTGGTGGCGCGGCATGCTCATGGGGGTCGCCGCCTTCGCCGCGATCGCCACCCCCAGCACCGACCCGATCAGCATGCTGCTGCTCGCCACGCCCATCAGCCTGCTGTACGGGGCGGCGTGCGCGGTCGCCTGGTGCAACGACCGCCGGCGACGGCGCACCGCACCCGGCCGCCCCGACCCGGCCCCGGCCGCCGTCGAGGCCCCCGCCCCAGACGACGTCGCCGTCAGCAGGTCATGACGCGCCCCGGCGGGAGCCGCTCACTCCGCCCACGGTTCGAAGCCGGTGTCCAGCACGGCCTTGAGGAACCCGCGCAGCAGGGCCGCGTCCGCGGACCCGAACCGTTCCTCGAACCGGGTCTGGGCGTCGTTCCAGAGGGGGAGCGCCGCCTTCATCCTGGCGAGGCCGTCCGGTGTGAGCGTGACGATCCGCGCGCGGCGGTCGGTCGCCGACGTCTCGACGGTGACCAGGCCCTCCCGCGCGAGCGGCTTGAGGTTGGAGGCCATCGTCGTACGGTCCATCGCGATGATGTCGGCGAGGGCGGTGATCGTCATCTCTTCGTGGACGCTGAGCTGCTGCAGGATGCTGAACTGCGTCGCACGGAGGCCGACCGGGGCGAGGGCCTTGTCGTAGGTCGCGCCGAGGTAACGGGCCGCCTTGCGCAGCGCCAGGTTGTTGCACGAGTCGGCTTTCGATGCCGTAGCGGTCATGGTCTCCTCCCGAGGATCCTCCCCATGATACGAGCATCTACTCCCACACGGGTACGACGGTCCCCGCGCCGAAGCCACGGCACGGCGCGACGGCGACTTCCCGTGGCCGGACGAAGACAGAACGACAGGCTGCGGCTGCCGGAGACCTACCGTGACCGACGGAACGGACGAACCGGGTCATAATTCCGGATGTGCGGGGACTCCGGGATCCCGCCGTTAGGAAGCGTTCACTTCCTTCGCCGCGCAAGTAAACTAGGGGCATGTCAGACGTCATGCCGCGGCAGGAAGCGGCCCCCGAGGCGATAGTGCCGCTCAGTCCCGACGAGGAAGCGGTCGTCCGGTCGCTGAGTCGTGTCATCTACGCCCTGCCCCGTGTCATGGACGCTGATCTGGTCCGCGAGCAGCGACTCCCGCTCATCGAGTACCTGACCCTGATGAACCTCTCCGAGGCGCCCGGTCGGCAGATGCGGATGAGCGACCTCGCCGGGGCCTGCGAACTGTCGGTCAGCGGGATGACGCGTGTCGTCCACCGGCTGGAGAACGACGGGCTCGTGCAGCGCGTCAAATGTGCCGAGGACGCCCGCGGCTGGAACGCGGTCCTCACCGACGCCGGCCTCGCGCGCCTCAAGGAGGCATGGCGGACCAACCTGGTGTCCGTGCGCCGTCACTTCCTCGACCACCTCGAAGGCCTGGACCTCAAGGCGCTCGGCGCCGCCCTGAGGAACGTCGCCACCTGACCGCCCCGTACGGCCGAGGTGCCCACCCCAGCTCTGTGGCCACTCCGCCGTGGCAGAGGCGTGCCCCTGCCACGGCGCCCGGTCAGGCTGTCGCCGCGACCGGCTCCCCGGCCTCGGACGCTGCCGCGCCCGCGCCGTCACCGGTGGTCCCGGCCGACGGTGTGACAGGGGTGTAGAAGACGCTGCCCTGACGACGGGACCGCTCGGCGAGCCCCTTCGCGACCAACGCCTCCAGGGCGTTGCGCACGACGGGGGCGCTCGGGGCGGAGCGATCCGGATGCCGCTTGGCCAGCGCGTCGACGAACTCACTGACCATGCGTGGCTCTTCATCGGCGGCGAGGACGTCCGCGACGAGGCCGCGCAGCGTCGGCTTCTCCTTGTCGCGGGACGGCGCCGCCTTCTTGCCGGCCTTCCGGGCCTTCGCCCCACCGGCCGGCTTCCGTGTGCGGGGCCGCGGGACGGCCCGGGGAGCGACCTCCTCCGGCGCCCCGGCCACGCCGGCGGCGGGAACCACCTCGGCCGGAACCTCCTCGGCCGGGATTTCTCGGGCCGGGACCTCCTCGGCCGGCACGGCATCGGCAGGTTCGTCGCGCGGGGCGACGCGGGGTCCACCGGTCGTCACGCTGCCCTGCAGCCGGGTCAGCCAGGCCCGCTCGTCCTCGAGCCGGGTCAGGCGGGCCTGGAGACCGGCCACCTGCTCCCGGACCGCTTCCTGTTCCTTGGCGTTGTTCTCCAGGTCCTCTGCGAGACGCGCCGCATACCGGTCCTGAATGGTTGTGTTGTGGGACACGACAGCCGCTTCCTGGTGTATGGGATGTTGCTGCCGGATCGTACCCATCCTCCGCGCTCACCGTGCGGAACCGCCCCGTACTCAGCGAGTTGGGGCAGTGTTCATCGTGGCCGTCCCGGCCGGACGCCCCGCCGCCGCAAGTCCCGGTCCGGGCAGGCCCGTGGGCGGGCCGGGCGAAGCATGTTCGTCCCAACTCGTCACTTGGCGGGGCATAGTTGAGGTGCCATTTCACGATGGCGGGGTGCAGATGCGGCGTCCGGCCCTGGCGGTGCGGGAGGAGTCCGGGACGGGCGAACCCACGTACGGTCAGGGCAAGTTCGAGGGAACCCCTCCGGGGTGAGTCGCCGTTGACGCGGGAACGCCTCCGGGGCGCCGCGGCCGCGGCCGCGGCGCCGCCCTCGACCTCAGGCCCGCCAGATGTTGTCGAAGGCCGCCTTCTCGATGTCCTTCCGCTGCCGCACCGACTGCAGTTCCTCGACGGCGTCGTGGACCGCGGCCAGCACCGTCGCCACGGCGTCGTCGCCGACGTCGGCGAGGTCGCCGGCGGTCCGGTCCCCGGGGACCCCGGCGGCGGAGGCGAGGGCGGCCAGGACGGGCTCCCCGGACGACCGGCGGCCGAGCGCCTCCCGGCGGGCGGGGGAGTCCAGCAGCACCTGCTCCCCGGTGGCCCAGGGCCGCCACCGGGGGCGGCTCACGGCGGTCAGGCCGGTCGCCTGCAGCACGCCGCGGTAGACCGAGGAGAGGTTGCGGCCCCTGCGCCACAGCCAGTCCTCGACCGACTCGTAGGGCGCCTGGTCGACGAGCGCCGACGCCGCCTGGTCCAGCAGGTGGTCACCGGTGGCCGGCCCGTCCGCCGGCACCAGGCGGTCACCGTCCAGGGTGACCGCCCGCGCTCCGAGGAGATCGATCACCTCGGCCCCCGCGAGCGCGAGCGACAGGTCGCCCGGTTCGACGGGAGGGCTCGAAGGCACATCCATGCTGACGATCATCAGGTCCTGCGGCGTGCTCATGGCGGCTCCTGTCGAAGAGATCAACAACGATACGTCGCCGCGGGCCGCCGTCCGCCGTTCCCGGCGTACGGCGAGCCGCTCCTCGCGGTGCGCGCACGTCCGGGGCGGTGCCCGGTCAGGGGTTCGTCCAGGCGCTGGGGGACTCCGTCAAGGCCAGTACGCCGCGCGGCAGTTCGGCCCCCGCGACGTCGGCGAGCGACACGCCCTCGAGGATCTCGCGCACGTTGGACCGCAGCGCGATCCACAGCGGCAGCAGCGACTCGGCGGGGCCGGTGTACGCCAGGTCCGGGGGGCGGACCCCGCGGACCGACACGAGCGGTCCGTCGACGGCGCGGATGACGTCGGCGATGCTGATGGACCCGGCGGGCCTCGCCAGGCGGTAGCCGCCGTTGCCGCCCCGCTGGCTGAGGACAAGCCCGGCGCGCCGCATCTCGTTGAGGATGCCCTCGAGGAACTTGTGCGGGATGTCCTGGGCGGCGGCGATGGCCTCGGCCTTCATCGGCCCGGCCTCCGGTGACGCGGCGAGCTGCAGCGCGGCACGTACCGCGTAGTCCGCCCTGGCTGAGATCCGCATGGGCGCATTATCCCGTCGGGTGCCGGTGGTGTCGGTTCCGGGTCATACGGGCAGCGTGAACGGGGGGTGCGTGCCGTTGAGGTAGTAGTCCCCGACGTCGCGGAGGCGGGGGGCCACGGGCTCGTACAGGGTGTGGGTGCGCGCGTTGCGCCAGAAACGGTCCAGGCCCAGGCGCGCGGACGCGGAGCGGGGCCCGATGACGTCCAGGGCGCGCGTCGTGCTCTCCCGGACGGCGGTGGACGTCGCGACCTCGGCCACGGCCACGAGCGCCGAGATCTCCGCGCACTCCTCGTAGCCGAGGTCCTCCCCTCGTGCCAGGCCGCCCTCCAGTGCCTCCAGCGCCTGACCGGCGAGCGCGGAGGCGGAGCGGGTGAGGACGGTCAGCTCGCCGTACGCGGCGAGCACGTGGGGGTCCTGGGGCGATCCGGCCGGCCACTCCGGGTGCCACGGCCGCTGGCCCGCCCTGCTGTACTCGCGGGCCTCGGCGAGCACGCCCTCGGCCGTGCCGAGTCGGAGCTGGACCGACATCAGACGCCCCAGCGGCGAGGCCAGCGAGGCCAGGGGCGACAGGACGTCCTCCTCGGCGGAGAGCGAACCGAGCACCTCGTCGGCGGTGACCGCCACGGAGGCGAACTCCACGCCGCCCCCGGCGGCGAGCCGCTGGCCGAAGGGATCGTCCTCCGCGCCGACCGCGACGCCGTGCCGGGCGGGGTCGACGGCGACGGCGAGCGGTTCCCCGGTGTCGGCCCGCACGGCGCGTACGGCGATGCGGTCGGCGACGAGGACGCCCGTGACGTAGCTCTGCCGGCCTTCCAGCCGGTAGCCGCCCGCGGTCCTGGCCAGCGTCAGCGGCGGATCATGGCGGGCGAATCCACCGCCCCAGCACCACTGCCCGGCCGCGGAACGCCGTTCCAGCCCCGTGGCGGCCGAGGGCCCGGTGAGGAGCCGGGCGCTCCACGACACGAAGTAGTGCGTGCCGAGCAGTTGGGCGATCGCGGCGTCGGCCGCCGCGATCTCGCGGGCCACGGCGTACGCCGTGGCCCAGTCCGCGCCCCCGCCGCCGGACCCGGCGGGCACCAGCAACGGCAGGAGCCCCGCCTCGCGCAGCCGGGAGACCTCGTCGAACGGGGGCTTGCCCGCCTGGTCCCTGGCGACCGCGTCCGTGGCCAGGTCGTCCGCCGTCTCACGGGCCACCCGCAGCCAGTGGGCGCGGCCGGGCCCGGTCGGCTCCGGTTCCGGCGGCGGTGCGGAGCCGGACGGCGCGGTCTCAACGTCCATGGGCGTCTGGGGCACGTTCCTCATCCTGCGCAGCCTGTCGGACCACCGTCAATGCTTTCCCATCAATTCAATAGGAAATACTCGGCGGTGGCAGCCTCACGGGGTGCCCGCGGCGGTCCTGCGGATGGCGACGCAGGCGATGTCGTCGTTGAGGACGCCGTCGCTGTGGCGGAGGAGGGCCTGGTGAAGGAGGCGCAGGAACCCGGCCGGTGCGGTGGTGGCGGCCTGCCGGGTCCATGCGGTGAGGGGGAAGAAGGCGCCGCCCGGGTCGCGGGTCTCGCTGACGCCGTCGGTGTAGAGCAGCAGCAGGTCGCCGACGGCCAGGGGAACGCGGTCGACGTGGTAGCCGGAGCCGACAAGTGCCGCCAGGTTGACCGGTGGTGAGGGGACCACCGGTTCGATGGCCCGGGTGCGGCCGTCGTGCACCAGGAGGGCGGGCGGGTGCCCGCAGCTGAGCACGGAGGCATGGTCGGCCGCGGGTGGGATCTCGACGATGACGGCGGTGGCGAAGCGTTCGCAGTCGTCCTCGGCGGGCACCGCCGCGGTGTACCGGGCGATGGTGGTCTCCAGACGGTGCGCGAGGTGCGCCAGGTCGGGGGCCTCGTAGGCGGCCTCGTGGAAGGAGCCGAGGAGGGCGGCCGAAACCCCGACGGCGCGCAGGCCCTTGCCGCGGACGTCCCCGAGGATCAGGCGCAGGCCGTGGGGGGTGTCGGCCGCGGCGTAGAAGTCGCCGCCGATGCGTGCCTGGGGTGCCGCGGCGAGGTAGAAGGTCGCGATCTCCAGGTTCCTGATGCGTTCGGGCACCGGCCTGAGGAGGACCTCCTGCGTCGCGTCGGCGACGGCGCGGACCTGGGCGAGGGTGTGTTCGCGCTGCAGGCGCAGATGGCTGGCGTAGGCGGCGGCCAGGCTGACGGCGCCGATCGCCCCGGCGGTGTAGAGGGCGGACATGTCGGAGAAGGCCAGGGCGTAGCCGATGACCGGGAGCAGGCAGATCATCCCGAGGGTGAGGGTCGCCCGCACGGACCAGAGCGACGCGGCGAGCGCGGGCGCCGCCGGCAGCAGGCGGGTGAAGGGGACGTCCTGAGGGGTGAGGATCGCCAGGACCCCGATGACCGCGGTCAGGGCGGCGGGGGACAGCAGAACGGGGTCCCGTCGCCGCAGGTTCGACCACATCGCCTGAGATCCTGACAAAGCGCCCATGGCTGGATCGTAAGCGATTCTTGATCGTCCGCCGGGGGTGCGACATCTGATGCCGCGTCCGCCCCGGGACGCCCTTCGCGGGTCCGCGGAAGTCGCGCGTCCTTGGGCTGGTGTCTCCCACCTGCCGCGGTGTTCCGCCGGTGGGCCCTGCGCGGATGGGTCAGAAGGGAGGTTCGAGATCGCCGCGGCCGTCGCTGTGCGGCCCCCGGTCCCAGGGCTCCGCCCGGAAAGGTTCGGGGCCGGGGACGTCGTGGCCCCACGCTTCAAGGGCCCTCCGGGCGATGCGGCGGTTGGGCTCGTGGCCGTTGGTGTCGAGGACGCGGCTCGCGTGCACGGCGAGGTGATCACGCTGCTCGGCTAGTGCGGGGTGTTCGGCGAGGATGAGCGCGGCAATGACGGCGGCTTCGCGCCTGTTCTCGTGGCTGTCCTGCACGAAGGGAGCGACGGCCCGGTAGAGCATCGGGCGCAGGTCCCGGAAGGACGCCATGGTCGTGTCGTGGGTGAGGAAACCGGGGAACCACTGCTCGATGCGGCCGACGATCTCGTCGGAGGCGTCGAAGGCCGTGGAAAGTGCCGACCGTGTCCTCGCCGTGGCCGCGCATCATCATCACCGGCTTGCCGGACTGCCGTGGACCCGGTCCGGCGATCGAGGCCATCCAGTAGGGTTCCGACGCCGTGATCACTCCCGCGCAGCGGGATCGCTCCTTGGCGGCAACGCCTTCGCGCGCGGTAGTGAGGAATCGCTGGAACTTACTGCGAGGACATCCCAGGTGACGGGCCCGGCCGAGAAGTCCGGTGTGGAGGGTTTTCGAACAATGCGAAGGGGTTTACGATGACCGAATTTTCTGAGGGTTCGGAGCCGAACGCCTGCTCCGCCTGGGCCGTTGTCGACTGGTTCTCCGATGCCCTCGACAAGACCTGTTTCGAGGAGAAGTTCGTCGGCAACATGTCGGCCCTGGCGGTCAGCCCCGAGGGACGTGTAGCCGCCCTCGCGGACCGCTCCTTGCTCTTCCACCTGGACGCCGCCACCCACGAGCCCGTCGAAGTCGTGGCGCTGTACGACGAGAACGGGAAGGAGACGGACTTCGAGGCCCTGGTCTTCGATGAGGACGGCACGCTCCTGATCGCCTCCGAGGAACCGGCCGTTCGTCGCTACACCCCGGAGGGAAAGTTCATCGACAGCCTGCCGGTGCCGGACAGCCTCCTCCTCGCGCCTGCGGGCCGGGCCGTGGTCAACGAGACCTTCGAGGGCCTCGCCATGCAGCCCGGCGGCCTCACACTGGTGGCGTCGATGGAGGGCGCGCTGAGGGGTGACGAGAGCGCCTACGTGCGTTTCCAGGCGTGGAAACGCGAGACGACCGGCGACGAGTTCCGGATCGGCGTGCAGTGGGGCTACGTGCGCGACAAGGGCCTGTTGCTGTCGGACATTTGCGCGTCCGGTGACGGCAGGCTCCTCGTTCTGGAGCGAGGCTTCGACAAGAGCGTCGGCAATATCATCCGGGTCTATCTCGCCGACCCGCGCGAGGCGGACGACATCACCCACGTCGAGAACCTGTCCGGCCAGGACGACGTTTCCCTGATGAACAAGACCCTGCTGGTCGACATGGTCAACTGCCCGCCGCTCGGAGCCACGAACAAGCAGTCGCAGGCCAACCCCCTGCTCGGCAACATCGAGGGCATGACGATCACCGGGACCACCCCGGACGGTCGTTTGAAGGTCCTCATGGTCACTGATGACAACCAGAGCGACATGCAGACCACCCGACTGTACGGGATGACCATACGGTTGCCCGAGCTCTGAGCCCCATGCGCCTGGTCCGGGAGCCGGCGTGCGGAGGCGGATGACATGGCATCGGGCACGGGCCCGGCGCGAGACGCCGCATCCGGACTCGACGGGAAAGGAGCCCGGGCTGCTTGCCCGGGGCTTTCCGCCGGAGCGGGCGACGGGAATCGAACCCGCGCTCCGAGCTCGGGAATCCCCACCCGCCGCGGGCCACCACCCCGCAGACGGTGCCGGAAGGCGTTCGCCGGGTGGCGTGGGTGCCCCACGCCACCCGGCGGACGCGAGCGGCGTCACTCCACGAAGTGGCCCGGGCCGACGACCCGCCACTGGCGGGTGTGCGGGTCCTCGATCGAGGTGTAGGGGGCCTGGAAGACCAGCACCTGCTCGGTGGAGCGCTTGATGGTCCACAGCTCGGGGGTCCTGCCGGAGCGGTCCCAGGCGATGGCCTGGCCCTCGACGTCGGGCAGCTTGACGGTCGCCACCCAGCGCAGGTCCGAGCCCTCGGACGGGACGTCCATCACGTAGGCCTCGTCGTAGTCGTGGCCGGTGATCCACAGCCGGCCGTCGGGGCCCCACGAACCTCCGGAGTTGCTCATCGGCCGGATCTTGTCCAGGAGTTCCTGCGGCAGCGTCCAGGCCTCCACGACCCGGAACCGGTCGTCGAGTTTGACGATCTGCGTGTTGTCGGTACCGCCGTACGGCTCCGTCGAGCCCGCCGGGGGCTTGTCGTAGTTGGCGAAGGCCGCCCACCACGCCCCGTCGTGCCGGTCCAGCCAGGTCAGCGAGCCGCGGTCGATGCCGAAGCCGAAGGTGTCGATGTGCTTCATCGTCCGGGTGTCGAACACCTCGACGGAGCTCTTCTCGGGCGTGGTGTTGTAGTTCGAGGTCGCCGCGTACAGCTTGTCGCCGACCACGGTGGCGCTGTCCATGTGGATGATCGGGCCGTCGGCGTCGCCGACGAACTGCAGGAGAGGTTCGCCGGTCGCCTTGTCGTGCTTGGTGATGGTCTGGTTGTTGACGGCGTAGAAGTACTTCCGGTCGACGGCCACACCCTGCCGCGCGTCGAACGCGGCGAAGGTGTGCCGGAGTTCGGCCGTGTACTCCGTGGGGGCCGCCTTCGCGACCGCCGCCTTCGCGACCGCCGGGGTCGAGGCCTCGGCGGATCCGAGGCCCGTGGCCGCCATGAGTGCCGCCGCCGCAAGGCAGGCTGCCGCGGCTGAAGCGATCTTGGTCCGTACGCGCATGGTTCCCCTCGGTCGATCCGGTGACAGGGCAGGGTTCGACCCTGACGCGACCGAAGATCGTCCACGCGAACTCCGGGGGAGCGGAGGGTGAAGGGCAGACCGCCGACCGCTGCGCGCCGCCCGGCTTCTCCGCGTCCGCGACCGCCCGCGCAGGGGGGCCGCTGTCGGTGCCGGGTGGGAGACTGCCCGGCATGATCGAACCGAATCCCAAGGCGGACCTCCTCCGGTACCTGCAGGACGCGCGGGACACCCTGCTGTGGAAGATGGACGGGCTGTCGGAGTACGACGTCCGCCGCCCCCTCACGCCCACGGGGACGAACCTGCTGGGGCTGGTCAAGCACGCCGCCGGTGTGGAGCTGGGCTACCTGGGCGACACTTTCGGGCGGCCGTTCTTCGGTGCTGAGCGGCCCTCCTGGTACCGGGAGGACGCGGAGGCCAACGCGGACATGTGGGCCACGGCCGACGAGACGCGCGAGGAGATCACCGGGCTGTACCGCCGGGCCTGGGAGCACGCGGACAGCACAATCGAGGCGCTGCCGCTCGACGCGGTCGGCCACGTCCCGTGGTGGCCGGAGGAACGCCGGGCGACGACCCTCAGCCACGTCCTGGTGCGCGTGATCGCGGACACCCAGCGGCACGCCGGCCACGCCGACATCCTCCGCGAGCTCATCGACGGCAGCGTCGGCTTCCTGCAGGGCAACGACAGCATCCCGTCGGACGACCGGGCCTGGTGGGAGGAGTACCGCGGCCGGCTCGAGCGCGTGGCACGCGAGGCCGGCAACTGACGTGGGCGTACCGGCCGGTGTGCTCACTACCCTGGCGGGATGACGATGCACAGGATCGGCCCCGTGAGTGTCGACGCCATGATCGAGGACCTCAGGACGCTCGTCGAGGTCGAGTCCCCGTCGCGCGACGTCGACGCCCTGACGGCATCGGCCAAGGCCGTCGCCGGCGTCATCGAAAGGCGCCTCGGCGGCCAGGCCGTCTGCGTCGAGAGCCCCGGCGGGCCGCACGTCCGCTGGTCTTCCGGGGGCGACCCCAAGGTGCTGATCCTGGGACACCACGACACCGTGTTCCCGCTCGGCACCCTCGCACGGCGCCCGTTCACCGTCGCCGGCGGCCACGCCACCGGCCCCGGCGTCTTCGACATGCTGGGCGGTCTCGTGCAGGCCGTCCACGGTGTGGCGCTCCTGGAGGACCGGTCGGGCGTCGAGATCCTGGTGACCTGCGACGAGGAGGTCGGCTCCCCCCACTCCCGGGCGCTCATCGAGGAGCGGGCCCTCGCCTGCGGCGCCGTGCTCGTCTTCGAGGGCGCAGCGGAGGGCGGGGCGCTGAAGACGGGCCGCAAGGGCTGCGGCACGTTCGAGGTCACCGTCACCGGCCGCGCCTCGCACGCGGGACTGGAGCCCGAGGCCGGGGTCAACGCCCTCGTCGAGGCCGCGCACCAGGTGCTGGCCGTCGCGGCGCTCAGCCGGCCCGAGGCCGGTACGACCGTCACCCCGACTGTGGCGTCGGCGGGCACCGTCGACAACGTGGTGCCCGCCGAGGCGACCGTCGTCGCCGACGTACGGGTCGAGACGGCCGAGGAGAAGGAACGCGTCGAAGCCGGCTTCGCCGCTCTGACCCCGCACCTGGAGGGAGCCGCCATCTCGGTCCGCGGCGGCGTCCGGCGGCCCCCGATGCCGGAGTCGGCGTCCGCCGCGCTCTTCGCCCTGGCGCAGCGGTTGCTGCCCGGCATCGAGGGCAGGGCCGTGGGCGGCGGAAGCGACGGCAACCACACCGCCGCACTGGGAGTGCCGACCCTCGACGGTCTCGGAGCCGTCGGGGGCGGGGCGCACGCCGACCACGAGTACGTGGTCGTCGACGCCATGGGCGAACGGGCGACCCTCGTCGCGGGCCTGGTGCACGCCATCCGGAACGCGTAGCCGTGGGGCACACCCCGTCGCCGCCGGTGTCACGGACACGGGAGCCGCCCGGTCATGCAGGTGGCTGACGACCGCCGTGCGCACCGGCGCACCGGGGCGGATCGTCACCACTGCGGGAGGGAATCGCGATGCGGACGGTGGACCTCGGCGGCCAGGGACTGCGCGTGCCGGTGCAGGGCCTGGGTGCGATGGGGATGAGCGTGGACTACGGGGCGGGGGACGAGCGGGAGTCCGTGATCACGCTCAACCGCGCGGTCGACCTGGGCGTCACCTTCATCGACACGGCCGAGTCCTACGGCCCCTTCGAGAACGAGAGGCTGATCGCCCGCGCGCTCGGACACCGCCGGGACGAGGTCGTCCTGTCGACGAAGTTCGGCCTCGACTTCGCCGACGACGGCACGCCCGGTCCCCTCGACGGGCGGCCGGAGCACGTCCGCCGGGCCGTGGAGCGCTCGCTGCGCCACCTGGGCACGGACGTGATCGACCTCTACTTCATGCACCGGGTCGATCCCGCGACGCCCGTCGAGGACACCATCGGCGCGATGGGGGAACTGGTCACCGCGGGCAAGGTCCGTTACATCGGGCTCTCCGAGGTCTCCTCGGAGACCATCCGCCGGGCCCATGCCGTCCACCCCCTCACCGCGGTCCAGTCGGAGATGTCGCTGTTCACCCAGGACCTGCTGGACAACGGCCGCAAGGCGACGATGGACGAACTGGGCATCGGCCTGGTCGCCTCCTCGCCCATGGGCCGCGGCTTCCTCAGCGGGGCCATCCGCAGCGTCGACGACCTGGCGCCGGACGACGCGCGCCGCGGACTGCCCCGCTTCTCGCCGGAGAACATCGCCGCGAACCTCGTCCTGGTCGAGCGCGTACGGGAGATCGCCGAAGCACGCGGTGCGACACCGGGCCAGGTCGCGCTCGCCTGGGTCGACGCGCAGGGGGCCGTCGCCATCCCCGGTACGAAGCGGCGGAAATACCTAGAGGAGAACGCCGCGGCGGCCGACCTCGTCCTGTCGCAGGACGAACGCGCCGCGCTCGCCGCCGCCGTCCCGGCCCGGGAGGTCAGCGGCGCGCGCTACACCGCGCGGGCGCTGGAGTCCACCGACCGCTGACCGGCCGAGCGCTGCGGAGGCGGCGGTCCCCGGGACCGGGGGACCGCCGCCGCGTCGGCTCCGAGCCCTGATCAGAGCGCGGCGAGCACCGCGAACGGGTCGGCCGCGCCGCCGTTGTCGACGGCGGCGATCCGCCGCCGCAGGGTGAACGCGGCGCCCGGCTCTATCGTCACCTGACGCTGGGTCATCGCCCAGATCCCGCAGGCGTACACGGTGAAGCCCGGCTCGTCGTAGAGCAGCCCGTACGTCTGACCGTCGGAGCCGGTCATGCCCACCCACGGGGCCGTCGGCTCGAAGTCGGCCGGGGCGGAGGCGGTCACGGTGCCGTGCCCGGCGACGCCGCTGCGCTGGCCGGCGCCGTCGTGGTCCAGCACGTCGCCCAGCCAGAAGGTGCGCGACGCCGTTCCCCGGTTGGTGAAGACGCTCTCAGCGGTCACCCAGGGCTCGCCGTCGCCGATCGTGAACGTCGTGACCACTTGGACGTCGGCGACCTGGGTGCTCGCCCCGGTGGCGCGCGCGGAGGCGACCGGGCCGCCCGCGGCGAGCACCTCCAGGGCGGTGGACCGCACGGTCAGCTGCTGCCAGGCGTTGCTCCCGCGCGGCCGCGCCGCCGAGGCGTACGGCAGGTTCATCCAGTCCAGCTGGTCCAGGTGGCCCACGGCCGCCAGGTCCAGCGGCTTGCCCAGGGTGACCCCGGACAGCTGGGGGTCCTGGGAGCCCGCGGAGACGGCCAGCGACAGCATGCCGTTGGACAGCGTGACGTCCGTGGCCGCCGCCTGCGACTGCGGCCCGGGCACCGGACGGCCGGTGCCGGCCCGTACGGCGGCACGCGTCAGGGCCACGTCGCCCCGGGTCTGCGCGCCCGCGCGCACGGTGGCCGTGGCGGTCGCCGGTTCGTGGCCGACGCCGCCCACGGCGACCGCGTACTGTCCGGGCGGCGCGAAGGCCAGGTACTCGCCGGTGGTGTCGGTGGTGACGGCCGCGAACCGGGTGCCGTCCGCCGCCGTGACCGTCACCTGGACGTTGGCGAGCGGCTTGCCGGTGACCTTGTCGGTGATCCGGCCGACCAGTCCGTCGCCGGCGTCGATCCTCCGGGCCCCGGGGTGCCCGTCGCAGACCTCGAAGGCGGCGATGGTGAAGGCCGGGGAGGCCGCGTCGTCGCCCTTGAGGACGATGCGCAGGTCGGCGCGCCACCGGTCGCGGGTCACGTCGCACAGCACGTACCCGCGGTAGGTGCCGTTGTAGAACTTCACGTGCGGGTTGGCGACGAGACCCGCCCGCACGTCGGCGTCCCAGCCGGCGCCGGAGGAGATCGACGTGCCGACGAACTCGGTGGCGACGACCGGCGCGTGCGGGTCGTCGAAGTCGGTCTTCAGGTCGTTGACCCAGTGGGTGTGCCAGTCGCCGCTGAGCACCACCGGGTTGGCGACGTCGCGGTCGGCGAGGAAGTCGAGGATACGGGCGCGGGCACCCGCGTACCCGTCCCACTGGTCGAGGTTGACGATCTTCCCCGGGCCGAGGTCGTAGTCGAAGGCGGCCATGATGGTCTGCTGGGCGATGACGTTCCACTGGGCCTTGGAGCGGTCCAGGTTGCCGAGCAGCCACTTCTCCTGCTCCGGGCCGGTCATCGTGCGCTCCGGGTTCCAGACCTCGGGGCCCGGTTCCTTGCGGCCGTCCCCGTACGCCTGGTCAGTGCGGTACTGGCGGGTGTCGAGGACGCTGAACTCGGCGAGCTTCCCGAACCGCACCTGACGGTACATCAGCGCGTCCGGGCCGGTGGGCCGCTGCTCGGGCCGCAGCGGCAGGTGCTCGTAGTACGCCTGGTAGCCGTTGGCGCGGCGCTCCAGGAAGGGACGGCCGTCACCGGCGCCACCCGGCACGTCGGCCGCGTAGTTGTTCTGGACCTCGTGGTCGTCCCAGGTGACGAAGAAGGGGAACCGGGCGTGGGCCGCCCGCAGTTCGGGCGAGGTCTTGTACAGGGCGTGCAGGCGGCGGAACTCGGTGAGGCCTCCGTCGGTCGTCTCGTAGATGTAGTCGCCGAGGTGGAGGACGAAGTCGAGGTCCTGCTCCGCCAGGTCGCGGTAGGCGGGGTAGGCGCCGCCCGTCCACGACTGGCACGACACGAACGCGAACCGCAGCCGGTCGGCCTTCGCCCCGGGCGACGGCATGGTCCGGGTGCGTCCGGTGCGGCTGCGGACCTCGCCGTACTGGAAGCGGTACCAGTACCAGCGGTCGGGGGCGAGGTCGTCGACGACGACGTGCACGGTGTGCGCGGACTCGGGCAGCGCCGTCACCGCGCCGCTCGCGACGACCTTCCGGAAGGACTCGTCCTTCGCGACCTCCCACCGCACCTCGACGGGCGTCGCGGGCATGCCGCCGGTCTCCGCGTCGAGCGGGTCGGGCACCAGGCGGGTCCACAGCACGACGCTGTGGTGGTCCGGGTCACCGGAGGCGACGCCGAGGGAGAAGGGCGCGGGGTCCAGTTCCGCGGCGCGCGCGGAGAGCGCCTGGGTCAACTGGCCCGCGGCCAGGACCCCGAAGGTGCCCCCCGCGAGGGCGAGGAAGCGGCGGCGGTCGAGGGTGCGCAGTGCAGGGCTGGTGGTCACGTCCCAAGATCGTGCAGCAGCCGTACGGCCGGACGGGTGTCGCTGCGGGGAAGGGACGGTGTCCAGTACGTGTCGGGCGCGTTCGGTGCCGGGCCGCCGGCGTCGTTTGACGGGCGGGGTGGTCGCGGGGAGCCTACGAGAGCCGCCCGGCGAGCTTGCGTCGGGGCGCCCCCGCGCGGTGGCCGGCGGCGGCGTTGCTACCGTGGCGGCGTGCCACTCCTGGGACCGGCTGACCCACTGCCCCACCGACCGCGGCGGGTGCTCGTCGCCGGCACTTCCGGCGCGGGCAAGACGACGCTCGCCGCCCGTGTCGCCGTCGCGTTGCGGGTGCCGCACGTGGAGATCGACGCGCTCTTCCACGGCCCCGGCTGGACCAGGCGCCCCTCGTTCGAGGCCGACGTCCACCGCTTCAGCGCCGAGGCCGGATGGGTGACCGAGTGGCAGTACGGCTCGGTGCGTGCCCACCTCGCCGCCCGCGCCGACGTGCTGCTCTGGCTGGACCTCCCCCGGCGCCGCGTCATGCGGCAGGTGATCCGGCGCACCCTGGTACGTCGCCTTCGCCGGCAGCGGCTGTGGAACGGCAACGTCGAGCCGCCCCTGTGGACGATCCTCACCGACCCCGAGCACATCGTCCGCTGGGCGTGGAACACCCACGGCAAGACGGCCGCGCGGGTGACGCGACTGCTGGACGACCGGCCGGAGTTGACCGTGGTGCGCATCCGGAGCCGGGTCGAGGCGGCCCGCTGGGCGGACGGGCCGCTGCGGGACTCCGTCGTCACCCGGCCGTAGGACTGTCACCGAGCCGTGGCCGGGGGGTCACGGTTCATCTCAACTCGTAGCCTGAGCAACCCAGTTGGCGCACCATGGCATGTGCACGCGGCAAGCGGCGGTCGCCGGTCGTCAAGACGGTGCGACGAGTGCGAAGGGGTGGGTGGGAGTGGGCTTACGCAGACCGGCGCTGCTGGCGGCGGCAGGAGCGCTGCTGCTGGTGGCGTGCACGAGTGAGAGGACACCGGACCAGGGCGCCAAGTCGCCGACGGGGGCGAGCCCGAACGGGCGGGGCAGCGCGAGTCCGGCCCCCTCGGCGTCGGCGGTGAACGACCCGTACACGCTGGCCGAGAGCGCGGCACCCAAGACCCGGGCGCAGGCGGCCGACTTCGTCCGGGGGCTGACCGTGCGGCCGGACTACTTCGGCTCCGGATACCGCAAGCGCGAGCCGTACGAGACCGGGCCGGCGACCTGGACGGTGCTGGGCGAGGACTGCGTGTGGCGGCGCGAACCGCTCGCGGGCACCGTCCTGGCCAGCCTGACCCGCTCCTTCGTCCGGCCGGACACCGACGGCGACGACGGCAAGGGCGCGGTCTACCTCTGATCTTGGCCAGTGCTCCGTCCTTTAGGGCGGGGGTGAAGGCCATCCTTGGCCCGGAGCCGCGAAGCGGCGGAGTTCGCTGCCGGCTCCGGGGTGACGGTCAGGCAGGCCGCTTCTGGCTCTCGATGTACTGGCGTACGACGGTCAGCGGGGCGCCGCCACAGGAACCGGCGAAGTAGGAGCCGGACCAGAAGTGCCCGCCCCACAAGTACCGCCGGACGTGCGCGTCGTATTCCTTGCGCAGCATTCGGGCGGACACGCCCTTGAGGGAGTTGACCAGCTTGGAGAGCTGGACTTTCGGGGGGTAGTGCACGAGCAGGTGCACGTGGTCGTCCTCGCCGTTGAACTGCTTCAGTTCGGCCTCGAAGTCCGCGCACACCTCCCGCATGATCTCCTCGCACCTGGTGAGCATGGTGTCCGTGATGGCTTTACGCCGGTACTTCGTGACGAAAGCCAAATGGACATGCAGGTTGTAGAACCCGTACATACGTACGTCCGGATTGGGATTCCACCGTGGTGACATAAACCAAAGAGTATGGTGATCGTCATGCAGCTTCGGTACAGCTTCCGCGTGTACCCGAGTTTCGGTCAGCGCACAGCGTTGGCGCGGGCGTTCGGGTGCGCTCGGGTTGTCTTCAACGACGCGCTCCGCGTCCGCGAGGAGGCTCGTGCGGCGGGGCTGCCGTTCGTCCCTTCGGCCGAACTGTCCAAGCAGCTCACCGTCGCTAAGAAGACTCCCGAGCGGGCATGGCTTGACGAGGTGTCCTCGGTCGTGTTGCAGCAGTCCCTTCGGGACCTGGACGCCGCGTACCGAAACTTCTTCGACGGCCGCAGGGGCAAGCGCCCCAAGATGGGACCGCCCCGCTTCAAGTCCCGCAAGGACACCCGGCAGGCGGTCCGGTTCACCGCGAACGCCGGATGGAAGATCACGACCGGCGGGAAGCTCCGGCTACCCAAGGTCGGTGACGTGGCCGTGAAGTGGTCCCGCTCCCTGCCATCGGCACCGTCCACGGTGACCGTGGTCAAGGACAGTGCGGGCCGGTACTTCGCCTCGTTCGTGGTCGAGACCGACCCCGAGATGCTGCCCGCCACGGACAACGTCGTCGGCATCGACGTGGGCCTGACCCACTTCGCGATCCTCTCCGACGGAACGAAGATCGGCAGCCCCCGCTTCCTACGCCGGGCCGAGAAGAAGCTGAAGAAGGCTCAGCAGGATCTCAGCCGGAAGGCCAAGGGATCGAAAAACCGGGCGAAGGCCCGAATTAAGGTTGCACGCGCCCACGCACAGACCGCCGACGCGCGGCGCGAGTTCCACCACCAGCTCTCCATGAAGATCATTCGCGAGAACCAAGCGGTTGCAGTGGAAGACCTGGCGGTCAAGGGACTGGCCCGCACCCGCATGGCCAAGTCTGTGCACGACGCCGGATGGTCGACATTCACCGCGATGCTGGAGTACAAGGCCGCCCTGTATGGGCGGACTTTCCACCGCATCGGACGCTTCGAACCGACCTCTCAGGTCTGCTCGGCCTGCGGCGTCAAGGACGGCCCCAAGCCCCTCAGCCTCCGCGTGTGGACGTGCGGGGCCTGCGGGACCGTCCTTGACCGGGACATCAATGCGGCGGTCAACATCGCGAAGGCGGCCGGACTGGCCGTATCAGCCTGCGGAGCGCGGGTAAGACCGGTACTCGTACCGGCGCAGCGCGAAGAAACAGGAACCCACCCGAAGCCCCAGCCGGTGACCACCGGCAGGCAGGTGGGAATCTCCGTCCTTTAGGACTCCGTTGGGAAAGTCGTGATTCGGGCGTGACAGTGTCGTTTGTCTTGTTGATGGCTATGGTCGTTGGCGGGATGGAGGAGCGGGATGTCGC